>NZ_JAYSBZ010000004.1:0-78405 GCF_041915145.1 Aquabacterium sp.
GGCTTGCGCCAGCACGCCTTTTTGAATGAGCTCGCCGGCAATGGGCAGGCGCAGCTTGGTGCGGTCCCACGCCAGGCGGCCCGAGTCGGAGCCGACGAACAGGTGCCAGCCGATGGCCGCCAGCACGACACCCGCCAGGATGGCCGGCCACCAGGTGAGCGTGAATTGCGAGGTGCCGAGCAGGATGCGCGTCATCAGCGGCAGCTCGGCATGCAGGCTGGCGAACACCTTGGCGAAGGCCGGGATCACGAAAATGTTGATGATGCCGATCGCGCCCACCATGGCCATGATGACGAAGCTGGGGTAGCGCAGCGCCGACTTCACCTGCTCGCGCATGTAGCGCTGGAATTCGAGGTGATGGAACAGGCCGATGTAGACCTCTTCGAGCCTGCCGGTGGTCTCGCCCACGCGCACCATCGACACATAGAAGGTGTCGAACACGTCGCTGCGGCGGGCCATGGTCTGCGAGAGCTCGACGCCGCTTTCGAGCCCGGCGGCCAGCTCGTTGTAGAGCTGCTTGAGCCCCTTGCTCTCGGCCGACTGCTCCAGGCTGCGAAAGGCCCGAATGATCGGCACCCCGGCCTTGCTCAGCGTGTAGAGCTGGCGGGTGAACATCATCAGCTCGACGTCGTCGATGCGGTCCTTGCCCAGCAGCTTGCCGAGCACGTCGGACGCCTCGGCCACTTGCTTGACCTCGGTGATGGACACCGGGGTGATGCCGCTTTGCGCCAGCCAGTCCACCACGTTGGCCGTGCTCGATGCTTCGAGCATGCCTTGCACGGCTTCCTTGCGGGCGTTGCGGCCGTAATAAGAGAACTGCGGCATGGTGGCGCGTCAGGGTCGTGGTGAGTGGGTCAAGTCTGCGTGCTGGCCCGCATGCCCTCGGCCACGGTGGTCTTGCCGGCCATGGCCAGGCGCAAGGCGTCGCGCTTGAGGGTGTAGGCCGCAAACTGCTCGTGGGCGATGCGGGTGAAATCGGTGTGGTTGCCGGTGGACGCCGCGTGCGTGAGCTCGGGCGTCATCTCGATCATTTCGTAAATGCCGGTGCGGCCCCGGAAGCCCGTGTTGTGGCAGCTGTTGCAGCCCACGCCCTTGAAGAAGGTGCCCTGCCCCATCGTGAGGCCGGCGGCGGCCAGCTCGGGCGCCATCCATTCCTGCTCGTGCGCGGCGGGCTCGTAGGGCGCCTTGCAGCTTTCGCAAACGGTACGCACCAGCCGCTGGGCCAGCACGAGGCGCAAGCCCAGCGCCACCATGTAGGGCGGCACGCCCATGTCGGCCAGCCGCAGGGCAGCGCCGGCGGCGTCGTTGGTGTGCAGGGTCGAGAGCACCAGGTGACCGGTGAGCGCGGCGCGCAGGCCGATCTCGGCGGTTTCCTGGTCGCGCATTTCGCCCACCAGCAGCACGTCGGGGTCTTGCCGCAGGCACGAGCGCAGCACGCGGGCGAAGGTGAGATCGATCTTGTCGTGCACCTGCACCTGGTTGAGGCCCGGCAGGCGGTATTCGACCGGATCTTCGACCGTGATGATCTTGGTTTCGGGGTCGTTGCGCTCGGCCAGCGAGGCGTAGAGCGTGGTTGTCTTGCCCGAGCCGGTGGGCCCGGTGACCAGAATCAGCCCCGAGGTGGACGCCAGCGCCGTGCGCAGCCGGCCCAGGATGGCTGGCGGCACGTTGAGCGAATCGAGGTGCATGCGCTGGTTGGTCTGCACCAGCAGCCGCATCACCACCGACTCGCCGTATTGCACCGGCAAGGTCGAGATCCGGATATCGACCGGCTGCCCCCCCACCACCGTTTGAAAGCGGCCGTCTTGCGGCAGGCGCTTTTCAGCAATGTCGAGGTTGGACATCAGCTTGAGCCGCTGCACGATGGCCTGGCTGACCTTGGGGTCGTAGGTGCTGTGCTGATGCAGCATGCCGTCGATGCGGAAGCGGATCGAGGTCTGCTTTTCTTGCGGCTCGACGTGCACGTCCGACGCGTTCTGCGACAAGGCGGCCTCGAAGATCGACGCCAGCAGCTTGACGATGGGGGCGTCTTCGTTGGCGACCGTCAGCTCCAGCCCGCCGAGCGTGGGGCCCAGGTCGGCCGCCACTTCGTTGGCCAGGCCGGTGACTTGCTCGCGGCGCTGGTAGATGCGGTCCACCACGTCGAGCAGCGCCTTTTCGGTCACCACCACGAGGTGCACCTGCGTGTGCAGGGCGCGGGTGACTTCGTCGAGCGCGAAGGTGTCCATCGGGTCGGAGAACGCCACCAGCAGGCCGTCGTCCTGCTCGCCGATCACCAGCGCGCGGTGGCGCCGGGCCAGCGCCTCGGGCAGCCGCTTGACCAGCTCGGGCTTGAGCTCGCGCCGCGCCAGATCGAGGAAGGGCAGCTTCATCTGCTCGGCGATGGTCAGGCCGATGGCCTGGTCGGTGACCAGATTCAGATCGGCCAGCACGCGGCCCAGCTTGCGGCCCGTGCGCTTTTGTTCGGCCAGCGCCTGTTCGAGCTGATGCAGGCTCAGCAGACCTTGCTGAACCAGCACCTCGCCGAGGCGGAATTTGCGGGGCTGGGTGTTCACGTTGGCGGCCCTCAGTTGATGGTGGCGAGCTTTTGCTCGACCCAGTTCTGCAGATCGGGGCGCAGCGTGCCCAGCGCGCGGGCCCGGTTCAGCGCATTGCGCGCGGCGGCGCTCTGCCCCTGGGCATCGCAGGCCACCCCCAGGCCCAGCCACCAGGTGGCATTGCTGGGCTGCTCGCGCAGCGCCAGCTCGTAGGCTCGCGCGGCTTGCGGGTATTGCCCCTCATGAGCCAGCAGGCCAGCCTTGAGGCCGAGCGCATCCGCCGTGGGGCGGGTCTGGCCTTGCAACTCGGCCAGCGCCTGCTCGTTGAGGCCGCTCACCACCAGAGCGCGGGCGCGCTGGTATTGCAGCTCGGCATCGTTGGGGTTGGCCTTGAGGCCTTCGTCGATCAAGGCGCCGGCCTGATCCACGCGGTTGAGGTTGAGCGCCAGGCTGGCCGCCAGACGACGGGCCGCGCCGTGTTGCGGGTCGATGCGCAAGGCGTCGAGCGCGGCTTCGAGCGCGGCGGTGTCGCGCCCTTCGTCAGACAAGTCGAGTGCGCGGTGATAGGCCTGGGCCGCGCGCGCCACCGGGCTGGTGGCGGCGCCCGCGGCGGGCGGGTCGATCATCGTGAAGCGGCGCTCGTTGCCGGCGGTGGCCCCCACGGGCACCGCGGCAGGCAAAACCTCGGCACGCGCAGCAGGCGGGGCGGCGGGCACCTTCGGAATATGCCGAACCCGCGCGGGCCCGGCGAGCGCCGACAAGGCCCCGTCCATGACCAGGCCGTTGCGACGCGTCTCGACCGCAGCCGGGGCCACCGCGGCGGGAGCCGGCTGCACCGACGCCACCACCACGGGGCGTGCCGCCGGCTGCTCGGCGGGCACGGGGTGCCAGAAGGCGCTGAGCTGGAGGTTCACGCGCTGCCAGCCGCCGTCGATGGCGTGGCGCGGCGTGGCCGCATAGGCGCACGCCAGCAAGGCCAGCATGGCGGTGGCCTTGACGCGCCAGCTCATGGGGCGGCGACGTTGCCGGGCTCGCACCCGGTAGGGCAGATCGGGGATGTCAACACGCTTGGCGGCCGGGGCTGCCGTGGTGTCGGGCTGCGCGGCGCCGCGCGCGTCCAGGTCTTGCAGCATGCGGTTGATGACGCTCATTGCCGTTCTCCTTGCAGGGCGCCCAGCTGAGCCGCGCCGATGTGCACCGGGCCGCCCAACAAGCGCCAACGTTCGCGCCACACGGCGAGCGCGTCGCCCACGCCCACTTCGTGCTCGCCCCGGCCGTAGGCCAGCATCAGGCATTGATGCGCCAGCAGATTGGCCGTGCGCGGCACGCCACTGCTGGCCCGCCACAGCAGCGAGGCCGCGGCCATCGAAAACACCGGGTGCCCGCGCCAGCCGGCCACCGTCATGCGGTGGTGCAGGTAGCGGCGAAAGTCGTTGAACGGCATGCCTTGCAGCTGCGCGCCAAAGGCGATGCGGCTGGCCAGCGAGCGCAGCGCGGGAGTGCGCAGCATGTCGTCGAGCTCGGTCTGGCCGAACAGCGCGATCTGGATCAGCTTGCGCTTGCGCGTCTCCAGGTTCGACAGCAGCCGCAGCGCCTCCAGGCTGCGCTGGGGCAAGGCATGGGCTTCGTCCACGCACACCACCACGCGCTGACCGCGCGCCGCCAGTTGCAGCAGCTCGCTTTCGATGAGCTGATAGAGCGTGTGCTCGCCGTCATGCACGTCAGGGCGCAAACCCAGCTCGCACGCCAGGGCGCGCAGCAGGCCGGCCGGGTCGAGGCGCGGGTTGAAGAGGTAGGCAGACACCACGTTGGCCGGCAGCGCGGCCATCAGGCGGCGGCACAGCAGCGTCTTGCCCGTGCCCACCTCGCCGGTCACCTTCACGAAGCCCTCGCCGCTGTCCAGCGCCAGCAGCAGCGTCTGCAGCGCGGCCTGGTGCTGGGCGTCGAGGTAGACGAAATCGGGGTCGGGCGTCAGGCCGAACGGGCTTTCGATCAGGCCGAAGTGCTTGAGGTACATGGCTTACTCCCCACCCAGGCGTTGGTTGACGCTGTGGTTCTCGAATTGCAGGCCGCCGATGCGCTGTTCGGTGCGGGCCAGGTCGGCGCGCCAGTCGTTGTCGGTCTTGATCACGGTCGGCTTAATCAGGAACACCAGCTCGCTCTTCTTCATGCTGCGGCTGTTCTGCTTGAACAGGTTGCCCACTACCGGAGCGTCGCCCGCCAGCGGCACCTGGTCTTTCTCGGAGGTCTGCTCCTGCTGCATCAGGCCACCGATGGCCACGATGTTGCCGTCGAGCACGCGCACCACGGTGTCGGTTTCGTTCACGGTGCTCGAGGCCAGCGGCAGGTTGAAGTTGCCCAGCGTGCCGAGGTTGACCACGTGCGCCTTCTCGACCACGTTGCTCACCGAGGGCCGCACGTGCATCGTCACCATGCCCTCGGCGTCGATCTGCGGCGTCACGTCGAGCGAGATGCCCGAGAAGAAGGGCTGCACGGTGATCGACGGCGTGGTGACGGTGCCGCTCGCGCTACTCGTGGTGGTGGTGGAAATGTTGGTGACGAAGAAGTCGTCGGTGCCCACGCGCAGCACGGCTTTCTGGTTGTTGATGGCCGCCACGCGCGGCGACGACAGCACGTGCACCTGCCCCTGGGTTTCGAGGAAGGACAGCAACCCGTAGAAGTTGGCCGTGCTGAAGGCCATGCCCAACACCCCGCCGGTGGCATTGCTCAGCGGCGTACCGACGAGCTGACCGAGCGTGCTCGGGATCACGGTGACCGGGGTGGTGCTGGCGTCCACCGTGGTCACGACCGAGCCGTCTTGAATGCCGTATTGGCGACCGATGCTGCCCGGCACGTTGATGCGAGTGGGGTCGGCCCCCACCGACAGGCGATGGTTGCCCGAGCCCGTGAGCGACGCCCAGTTGATGCCCGATTCGTAGCCTTCTTTCAGCGTCACCTCGACGATCTTGGCCTCCAGCATCACCTGGCGTTCGATCGACAGCTTGGACGAGCGCAGGAAGGCTTCGACGTCGCGCAGCTCCTTGGGCATGGCGCGCACCACCAGCACGCCCGAGTGCTGCGACAGCACGATCTGGCGGCCGGCTTCGGTGCCGACGATGGCCTTGAGCGAGGCGTCCAGCTCCTTCCAGAAATCGGCATCGGTGGCGGTGGTGACCTGGCTGCCTTCGGTGATGGTCGATTGGGTGCCGGTGGACGTGGTGCCCGATGCCCCGCCCGTGGTGTTGTTGGTGACGTTCGACACCGAGCCCGAGATCACCCGCGTGTCGCTCGACCCCGTGCGGCGGCCGCTCGGGTAGGCCACCTGGAAGATGCGCGTCTGCAGCACGGCGGGCTCCACGTAGATGCGGTTGCCCGACACGCGGTACTCGAAGCCGTAGAGCTCGCGCAGCACTTCGAGCGCCTCGACGGCGGTCACGTCGCGCAGGTTCACGGCCACGCTGTTGGTCAAGCCCGGCGGCACGACGAAGCTGTAGCGCGAGCCGGCCGCGATGGCCTCGAACACCTGATTGATCGAGGCGTTGTTGAACACCAGGTCGAAGCGCGGCTCGGTGCGGCGCGCGGCCTGCGGCAACGCCTTGCCCTGGGCGCCGCCCGGCACCAGCGCCTGCATCACGCTGTCGGGCGCCTTGGTGGCGCGGCGTTGCTCGACGGCCGCCTTCATTTCGGCCTCGATGGCGTTGCGCGTTTCCGGCTTGTCCTTTGGCGCGGTCTGGCAAGCCGACAGCAGTACGACCGAGCTGGCAAGAGCCAGCAGCCCCAGCGGGCGACGAGCAAGCGACGACGAAGAGACGAAGGTGGTGGCGGTGGCGTGCATGGTGCGCGCTCCCTTGTCGAGAGTGAAAGGACGAGAGGACGGAAGCTTCATTTCGGGGGCGCCTCGTTGGGTCGGGATGCCGACGCGGCACCGGCGCCCGCGCTGGTGGGCGGGAACAGATCGAGCGATTCGGTGTGGCCGTCGGGGTAGCGCAGCGTCACACGGCGGCGGGTCACGGTTTCGAGCGTGGCGCCCCGCACCGTGCGGCCCTTGGGCACCCAGGTGCCGTCGATCACCGCGCCGGCCTGGTGGCCCAGGCGCACGCCGGCCAGGCCTTGCACGTTGACGGCGCCGTCGTCGAGCAAGGCTTGCTCGGGCGCCGCGCTGTCGGGCGCGGCAAACGGCGCTTGCGGCCCCATGGCGCGCGCCACCGGCAGCCCGCAGGCGAGCTGGGCCGCGCAGATCAGCACGAGAGAGCGGATCACATTTCGAGCCATGCTTGCTCCTCGCTGATCGCCACAAGGGTGAAGGTCGCCACCACCAGGCCATCGGCCTTTTCGGTGCCGCTCAGCAGCACGCGCTCCAGGCGCATCGACTGACCGTCGCGCTCCATCTGGCTGACCACGCGCAGCACGTCGCCCAAGGCGCCGCTCACGCGCAGCTCGGCGCGGTGGCGGTAGAGCGTGGGCGCGGGCTTGGCGGGCTGGGCCGCGTCGCTGGCGGCCGCATCGGCGGGCGCGGCGGCATCGCTGGCGGGCGTCGCCGGCTCGGCCGGAGCTGCCGCGGCGGCGTCCTGCTTGGGGGCCTCCGGGATTTCGTCAGGCAACGCGCGCAGCGCCTGCACCTGCACGCCAGCCAGCGCGAGGTTCTGGCGCAGCTCGGCGAACATGGCCTGGGGCGCCACGGCCCGGGCATGCTGCACGGGCGACTTTTGCCGCTGCGCCCATTCTTCGCGCAGCTTGTCGAGCCGGGCCTGGGTGGCCTCGATCGCGGCCTGCTGGGCCTTGACCTGCATCTGCTCGGGGCCTTGCTGCGTCTCCGAGGCCACGCGGCGGTCGTGCAAGGGCAGCACGAGCTGAAACTCGACCGCGCCCAGCAACGCCAGGCCGCCGGCCAGCAAGGCCAGACGGTCGCGCCGCGACAAGACATTGAATCGCTCGACGAAGCGCTCGACAGCAGGCCACTTCATCATGGCGCCCCCCCTGCCGACTTGTTGGCGTCGAGGCTCGATACCTCGAAGTCGTATGCCGCCCAGGTGATCGCCGGCTTGCCGCCGTCGCTACCCTCGGCGGTGTCGGATTCCTTGGTCACCTCGCGACGCTCGAAGCTCAGCACGCGCACCGGCAAGCCCGAGAAGGCGGTCTGCCCGCTCAGGGCCTGCACGTAGCCGGCCACGTCCGCGCTGCGCAGGCTGCTGCCGGCGATACGCACGTTGCGGGCCCCGAAGAATTCCACCTGCCGCAACCACAGCGAGCCCGGCAGGGTCGACACCAGGGCCTGCAGGCGAGCCGCGCAGTCCTTGGGTGGATCGAGCAAGGCTTGCTCGGCCTGGCGCAACTGGTCGTCGGCCGCGATCTGGGCTTGCAACTGCGCGAGCTGCTCATTGACCTGCTGGGCGTTGGCCGAGCTGGCCTGGGCATCGGTTTCGGCGGCGGCTGATGCCGCGCTCACTCGCTGCCAGCGGTATTGCTCGAAGCTGTATTGCCCCACCAGCGCCAGCGCCGCCAGCCCGAGCGCGACAACGATGTTGCGCCCCGAGAAGGGGTCGCGCCCCGCTTGCGCGGTGGCGTCGATCAGGTTGATCTGCTGCGTCATGCCGCGGCCTCCTGGGCGACGATCACGCTGCGCAGCGCGGCCCCCACGGCCAGCAGGCTGACCTTGTGCCTGGGTTCGCCTCGGCCATGCGCGTGGGCGTCGATCTCCAGCCGCTCAGCCAAGTCGAACGCGTGCAGCCGCAGGCTCACATGCGGTGCGAGTTGCTGCACCAGGTCCATGTCGGGCACCGACTGCTCCACCCACACCCGCTCGATGGCCGTGCCGTAGAACTGGCGCTCGAAGGCATCCGCCGAGCGTTGAATTTCGAGCGCCAACCGCTCGAACAGCGACTGCCGCGTCATCAGATCGGCGCGCACGAAATGCGCCACGTTGAGATCGTCGAAACGGCGGAACATGCACAGCTCGCCGCGCCACGCCACCACGAGCGCGCCGCCGGTCGAGCTCAGCCGCAGCAGGGCCGTGGCGGCGGGCGTGGGCTCCATCACCAGCAGGTTGCGCAGCGCCATTTCAGGGATGTCGATCGAATCGAGATCGACGCGGGCCTTGCGGGCACGCTGCATCCAGTCGCGCACCCGCGCGCGCTGCGCCACCACCGCCCAGGCATGGTTGCCCTCGCCCTCGCCATTGGGCGCGGGCGCCACGATGCAGTCCACACAGGCCTCTTCGACCGGGAAGTCGATCATGTCCTTGATGCGCCAGCGCACTGCGGCGGCCCGCTCGGCAGCCGGCACGGCGGGCGTGTCGACCGACAGCATGCGGTAGTCGTCGCCCGGCAGCAGCAAGTTGGCGCTGTGGATGCGCAAGCCGCGCTGGCGCAACCACTTGTGCACCGACTCCAGGCTCGGGTCGTCGGTGAACGACTCATAGCCGATCAGCTTGGGGCGCCCTTGCCCGCTCAGACGCACGACGGCCGCGGCCAGCCGCCCCGGGCCGAACACCAGCCCCAGGTGACTTGAACCTCGCGGTTTGACCCGCCAGCGCGGAAAGATCATGCGAAATGGCATGGACGCATCTCCAGACAATTCGCTTCAGTCTAGGAGGACGCAAGTGACCGCTAACCTCAAAAATGACGAGGTTCGACCCGCCAATTCGTCACACTCTTGCGACCCGGCGGTCACGGGCCCGCGCCGCACGCAAGAAGGCTTGCGTCAGGGTGCCGGAGGTCTTCGCGTCTGAAAATGGATGTTGACAGCGCTAGACTGCCAAAATCCCCTGCCCGAATTCATGAAGCCAATCACGAGGTGACCACCGTGCGCGCCCACCCTTTTTCACTGACCGCCCTGACGCTGGCCCTGCTGCTGGCCCAAGGCCATTGCCTGGCCCAGGCTGCGCAGCCTGCCGGCAGCGCCACCGCCGCGCCCCGCGAGCTGGGCAAGCCTGAAGACGACATCGAGCTCGATGTTCGCGCCTACCAGATCGACGGCCTGCCCGGCGTGCCCGCCGACAAGCTGGCCGCCGTCACCGCGCCGTTCACCGGCAAGGCCCGGCACTTCGAGGACCTGAGCAACGCGGTGGCGGCCGTCACCCTGTATCTGCAGCGCGACCTCGGCTACTACGTGGGCATGGCCTACCTGCCCGAGCAAAACCCCAAAGACGGCATCGTTCGCATCCAGGTTCTGGAAGGCCGGCTCGACCAGGTCAAGGTCAACTGGTCGGACGACCTGCCCGTCAAGCGCGACGTGATCGAGGCCCACCTGGCCGCGTTCAAGCCCGGCAGCGTGCTGCGGGTGGACGAAGTCGAGCGCGCCGTGCTGCTGCTGGGCGACCTGCCCGGCGTGCACACCCGCTTCGAGATCGAACCCGGCCGCACGCCCGGCACCGCTTCGCTCGTGGTGACGCCGCAAGCCGAAGCCCGCGTGGCCGGCAGCGCCGAATTCGACACCCTGGGCTCGCGCTACACCGGCATCACCCGCTGGGGCGTGCAAGCCGCCATCGCCAGCCCGCTGGGCTGGGGCGACACGCTGATGCTGCATGCCCGCACGACCACCAGCACCGGCTTGTACGACGGCGGCCTGAGCTACATCGTGCCGGTCGGCACCCAGGGCCTCAAGCTCGGCGCCTCGCTGGCCGGCGTGAGCTATCAGGTCGATCACAGCTTCTTCGATCAAGACCTGCACGGCCACGCGCTGGCGTCCAACGTGTTCGGCACCTACCCGGTGATCCGCTCGCGCAACCTGAATCTGTTCGGGCTGACCAGCGTCAACTACAAGCGCTTCGACGATCATTTCGACGACTTCTCGACCCGCAAGAGCAGCACCGGCGTGCAGCTCGGCGTGCTGGGCGACCTGCGCGACGGCCTGCTGGGCGGCGGCATCAACACCTACGACGCCGCCTGGACGCAAGGCCGCATGAGCTTCGACCCCGCGCTCACGCCCGACGGCGTGCGCCCCAGCTACGGCAAGCTCACCCTCGGCGCCTCGCGCCTGCAGAACATCCTGCCCGGCCGCCTGCAGCTCTACGCCCGCTACAAGGGCCAGCTGACCAACGCCAACCTCGACGCCACCGAACGCCTGCCGCTGGGTGGGGCGGATGGCGTGCGCGCCTTCGGCCCGTCTGAAGGCACGGGCGACGACGCCCACTTGCTGAGCGCCGAGTTGCGCCTGCTGCCACCCGAGTCGTGGTTCGGGCGGGCTGCGCGCGAGTTGGCCTTCCGCACGTTCTACGACTGGGGCCACTCGAAGTACTCGCACGACCCGCTGCCCACCGGCTTGGTCAACACCACCACGCTGTCCGCCGTGGGCCTCGGCCTGAGCTGGGAGCGCCCGAGCGAATTCGTGCTGCGCTTCGACCTGGCCTGGCGCGCCCAGGGCCACCCCGACATCGAGCCGGTCAACCACCAGCCTCGCGCCAGCCTCGTGCTCAACAAGCCGTTCTAAGCGGCCTCAGCTGAAAAAGGTTCTGCCATGACTCGCTTCACCCTCGTCAACCCATCCCTGCGCCCCCTGATCACTGCCGCGCTCTTGGCACTCTCGGGCGCTGCGGCGCAGGCGCAAACCGCCGGCCCGCCGGCCAGCGGCGCGCAAGGCGGTAACACAACAGTCACCATCCCGGTCATCACCAAGCAGACCACCGGCGCTCGACAGGGCGCCGCAACTGCTGCAGGCAGCGCCCTGCAGCCGCGCCCGCTGCCCGGCGTGCGCGGCGGCCTGATCACCGAGGTCGGATCCGGCCGCGCCATCGGCGAAGGCAGCCGCGTGCTGACCGTGCCCGGCAAATGCACGCCCAAGGCACACAGCCTCGACTGCGCCAGCGAAACCGCGCAAGACAGCGGCGGGGCCGACGTGTCGGGCCGCGTGCGCAAGGGCGTGATCGGCGAAGTGGGTGCCGGCAAGGCCACCACCGAAGGCGCCGGCAAGGCGCAAGGCAGCAAGACCTGCACGCCCGCCCCGGGCAAGCTGACCTGCGAGTAAGCAGCGTCAGCGCTGCGGCGTGGGAGCTCAGCCTCCCACGAAGTAGCGCTTCAAGCCGGCCAGGATCATCTCGACGGCGATCGCCGTGAGCACCAGGCCCATCAGCTTTTCCATCGCGTTGACCACCTGCTCGCCCAACCAGCGCTGCAGGCGGTCGCAAGCCAGCAGCGCGATCAGGCTCACGCCCACGGCGGCCGTGAGCGCCCCCACCCACTCGATCAGTTGACCCGGTTGGCGCGACGCCAACAGCAGCACGGTCGCCATGGCCGACGGCCCGGCCAGCAAGGGCACGGCCAGCGGAAAGATGAACGGCTCGCGCCCCGCCACGCCCTGCGCGTCGTCGTCTGAAAAGATGTGCCCGCCCGACGAGAAGATCATGCGGATGGCCACCATCAGCAGGATCACGCCGCCGCCCACTTCGAGCGAGCGCTCGGTGAGCCGCATCACCTGCAAGAAGCCATGCCCCGCCAGCATGAAGGCCAGCAGCACCGCGAAGGCGATGCAGGCCTCGCGCACCGCCACCCTGGCGCGACGATGCGGCTCCACACCGCGCATCACCGCGATGAACACCGGCAGGCTGCCGAAGGGGTCGAGCACCAGCAGCAGCAAGATGAAGGCAGACCAGAAGCTGTGGCTCATGGCTTCATTCTGAGCCGGCGCCCCTCAACTGCCTACGCTGGAAAGTGCGGTGCGCCACCTCGCGCCCTCCGCCAAATCGATCACACCCCGCGCGGGTGATGCTGGGCGTGCAGCTGCTTGAGCCGCTCGCGCGCCACGTGGGTGTAGATCTGCGTGGTCGAGATGTCCGAGTGGCCCAGCAGCATCTGCACGGCTCGCAGGTCGGCCCCGTGGTTGAGCAGGTGCGTGGCGAAGGCGTGGCGCAGCGTGTGCGGCGACAGCTTTTGCGTGACGCCCGCGGCCACCGCGTATTTCTTGACGATCTGCCAGAACATCTGCCGCGTCATCGGCCCGCCGCGCACGGTCACGAACAGGGCATCGCTGCCCTGCCCGCCCAGGATCTCGCCGCGCGATTCGGCCAGATAGCGCTGCAACCAGTCGTGCGCCTCGGCGCCAAAGGGCACCAGGCGCTCCTTGCTGCCCTTGCCGGTCACGCGAAGCACGCCCTCGCTCAAGCTGACGTGGATGCTCTTGAGCTCCACCAGCTCGCTCACGCGCAGGCCGCTGGCGTACATCAGCTCGAGCATGGCGCGGTCGCGCAGACCGAGCCGGGTATCGAGATCGGGGGCGCGCAGCAGCGCCTCGACCTGCGCCTCGCTGAGCGACGACGGCAGGCGCAGCGGCAAGCGCGGCGATTCGAGCTTGAGCGTGGGGTCGGCGGTGATGCGCGCCTCGCGCAGCGCCCAGCGGAAGTAGCGCTTGAACACGCTCAGCCGGCGATTGACCGAGGTGGCGCGCGAGCCCGCGTGGCGCTCGGCCATGTAGCCGCGCAAATCGGCCTCGGTGGTGGCGTCAAGCGCCTTGCCGGCCTGGATCGCCAGCCAGTCGCACAGCAGGGCCAGGTCGCGCCGGTAGGCGGCCAGCGTGTTGGCGCTCAGGCCTTCTTCGAGCCAGAGCGCATCGATGAATCGATCAATGCTGCGTGCGCTGGCTTCGCGGGCCTGATCCACGGGTTCGGTCATTCGGAT
The DNA here is from genome assembly GCF_041915145.1 of Aquabacterium sp. Lineage (GTDB taxonomy): Bacteria > Pseudomonadota > Gammaproteobacteria > Burkholderiales > Burkholderiaceae_C > Aquabacterium. The sequence goes on from NZ_JAYSBZ010000004.1 coordinate 13,145, forward strand.
GCTGCCGGACTCACGGCTGGCGCGGACGCTGACGGTTCAGCAGGAGCCATCGCAACCGGCGCCACGGGCTCAGACGGGCGATTCACGCCGCCAGCCAACAGGGCCTGGCGCAGTTTCTTGTCGACCGCGCGCTCGCCGATGAAGATTTTCAAGAGGGCGCGATACAGATCCTCGCCTTGAACGGCGGCGCCGCGCTCGTGTCCGTTGAAGCTGAACACCAACCCGCGTTTGGGCAGATAGTCCAGATCGATTCGATCACCCACATGCACCTCACCAACGGCGACCACGTTGGCCCGAAAACGCGCCACGCGGTCGGCCATGGCAACCTGCTCTTCGGGCGTGGTGTTCTTGTTCATACCGTGAGTGATGGCATTGGCGAACACCTCGATTGGTGCGTCCATCAACATGCGAATCGCCAGGCGCTTTGGGCCAGTGGCCTCGATCAAGCTCGCCGGCTCGCTGCTGGGGTGCTCGACGTAGAGCCCGACCACGAAGGCGCGGATGAAGGCCACGCCGCGCAGGCCCACGCCATTGAGCTGCAACGGGCTGCGCGACAGCGTGATGGCGTCGTCGTAGTGCTGGCCCTCGATGCTGGCGGCGCGCGCCGGGGCCAAAGCTTGAGTGCCGAGCAGCACAGCCAGCGCGGTGGCGCCCAAGGCCCGGGTGAGTCGAAGTCGAATCGGTTGCATGGTGTCTTTCAAGAAGCAGCCGATGCGGCAGCCGGCGCACCAGGCCGCTGTGCCAGGGCCCAATGCACGTGCTCGGCGAGCAACGGCGAGGCGCCATCGAGCGCTTGCTGCAAGGCGGCAACAACGGTGGCCGCGATGGCCGGGTCGTCGATGGCTCGCAGCGCGTTGCCCAGCGCCACCGCGAGGTTGCGCCGCCAGCGCTCGATGCCGATACGGCGGATCGGACTGCCCTCGGTGTGGCGCAAGAAGGTGGCTTCGTCCCACGCCCAGAGCTGCAGCAGCGTGGGGGCGTGCCACACCTCGCGGGTATCGAAGTCGGGCAGCGTCGCGCGGCGGGCGAATTTGTTCCAGGGGCAGACGAGCTGGCAGTCGTCGCAGCCGTAGATGCGGTTGCCGAGCAGCGGGCGCAACTCGGGCGGGATCGGGCCGTCGTGCTCGATGGTCAGGTACGAGATGCAGCGCCGCGCGTCGAGCAGGCGCTCGCCAACGATGGCCTGCGTGGGGCAGACGTCGATGCAGGCGGTGCAGGTGCCGCAATGCGTGCGCTCCGGCTCGCTCACCGGCAGGGCCAGGTCCACATAGATTTCGCCCAGGAAGAACATCGACCCGGCCTCGCGCGACAGCAGCAGCGTGTGCTTGCCGCGCCAGCCCAGGCCGCTGCGGCTGGCGAGCTCGACTTCAAGCACCGGAGCCGAGTCGGTGAAGACGCGGTGGCCAAATGGCCCGACGGACTCGGCCAGCCGATCGGCCAGCTTTTGCAGCCGGGCGCGCAAGACCTTGTGATAGTCCCGCCCCCGGGCGTAGAGCGACACGGCGGCATCCATCGGTTGCTCCAGGCGCTGCCATTCGATCTGCTGCCAGCCTCCCTCGTGATGGTCAGGCAAGGCTTGCGGCAGATAGTCCATGCGGGCGGTGATGACGCGCACCGTGCCTGGCACCAGCTCGGCCGGGCGGGCTCGTTTGAGGCCGTGCGAGGCCATGTAATGCATGCTGCCGTGGAATCCACGCGACAACCAACTCGTCAAACCGGGCTCGGCGCTGGCCAAATCGACATCCGCCACGCCGATTTGGGAAAATCCCAACTCGTTCGCCCAGGCTCGCAGATTGCGCACCAGGGCCGCCCCGTCTACCCGGCTCACGCCGGAGTCATCGACTTTGCTGAACGGCTCGCTTCGATCCACATGCATTCGCCCATTCTAGAAACCCGCACGCTCACCTGGCCCGACGAGGCCGCGTGTGAACGTTGGGCTCAGGGTCTGGCCCGGCACGCCGGGGTGCGCGATGCCTTGATCGAGCTGCACGGCACGCTGGGCGCGGGCAAGACCACCTTCACGCGCCACCTGCTGCGCGCGCTGGGGGTGAGCGGGCGCATCAAGAGTCCGTCTTACGCGGTGGTGGAGCCGCACGAGGCGCCCGGCGTGCGCGCCTGGCATTTCGATTTCTATCGCTTCAACGACCCGCGCGAGTGGGAAGACGCGGGCTTTCGCGACATCTTCGCCGGCCCCGGCCTCAAGCTCGTCGAGTGGCCCGAGCAGGCCGGCGAGCTGCTGCCCGTGCCCGACCTGCGCCTGCACATCGCGCCGGTAGTCGGCCACGAAACCCAGCGCAGCGTGCGGCTCGACGCCTGCACGCCGCGTGGCCAGGAGCTGCTGTCATGAGCTGGACGAAGCGCCCCCTCACCCGCCGCGAGTGGCTGGGCACCACCGGCGCCCTTGCCCTGAGCCTGGGCGCCGGCGACCTCGCCTGGGGCGCCGGGCTGGTCGCCGTGCGCGTGTGGCCGGCCACCGACTACACCCGCGTCACGCTGGAGTCCGACACGCCACTGGTGGCCAAGCACTCGCTGGTCGACAACCCGCCGCGCCTCGTCATCGACATCAGCGGGCTCGAACTCAGCCCGGCCTTGCGCGACCTGGTCGGCAAGGTGCGCGCTGACGACCCCTTCATCGGCGGCGTGCGCGTGGGCCAGAACCAGCCCAAGGTGGTGCGGCTGGTGATCGACCTCAAGCAGGAGATCAAGCCGCAGGTCTTCTCGCTCGAGCCCGTGGCGGCCTACCAGCACCGGCTGGTGTTCGACCTCTACCCGCGCCACGCCCCCGACCCGATGGCCGCGCTCGACAACACGCGCCGCCCGGTGCCGCCGTCCAGCGCATCCACCGCCTCGGGGGTGGTGACCGCGCCCGAGGGCGGCGACGACCGCGCCGGTGCCGTCGCCGAGGCCCCGTCGGGCTCGCCGAATGATTCGCTGGGCGAGTTCATCGGGGGCCTGGGCACGCGCAAGCCCGGCGCGCCGGCCATTGCCAAGTCCAACAAGAGCGGCTCGGCGTCCGCCGCCCCCAAGGCCGCGTCGGCGCCCGAGCTGGCCGCCAACAGCGCGGCCTCGCGCGAGCCGCGCACCGAGCGGCTGATGATCGTCACCCTCGACCCCGGTCACGGCGGCGAAGACCCCGGCGCCATCGGCCCGTCCGGCTTGCAAGAAAAGCAGGTGGTGCTGAGCATCGCCCAGCGCCTACGCGAGCGGCTGGAAGCCCACCCCAATGTGCGCGTGCTGCTCACCCGCGACAGCGACTTTTTCGTGCCGCTGCGCGAGCGCGTCACCAAGGCGCGCAATGTGCAGGCCGACCTGTTCGTGTCCATCCACGCCGATGCCTTCATGAACCACCAGGCACGCGGCGCGTCGGTGTTCGCGCTGTCCGACAGCGGCGCGAGCAGCGCGGCCGCCAAATGGCTGGCACAAAAAGAAAACGCCGCCGACCTGGTGGGCGGCGTCAACATCAAGGCCAAGGACAAGGCCGTGCTGCGCACGCTGCTCGACATGTCCACCACCGCCCAGATCAAGGACAGCCTCAAGCTCGGCAACGAAGTGCTGGGCCGCATGGGCAAGGTGGGCCGGCTGCACCGCGACAAGGTCGAGCAGGCGGGTTTTGCGGTGCTGAAGGCGCCCGACATTCCGTCCATCCTGGTCGAAACGGGCTTCATCTCGAACCCCGACGAAGAAGCCAAATTGGCCGACTCGGACTATCAAGATCGCATCGCCGACGCCCTGCTGACTGGCGTGATGCACTACTTCGCCAAGCACCCGCCGATGCGCCGCGAGCGCTCGGTTTGACCCCACCACGTCCACCACAAACGGAGCCCCGATGAGCAGTAACCGCCCCACCACACGCCAGAGCGTTTTCATCACCGGGGCCGCTGCCGGCATCGGCCGCGCCATCGCCGAGCGCTTTGCCAAGGCGGGCTGGTTCGTCGGGATCTACGACGTGGACGAGGCCGCCGTGCAGGCGCTAGCCCAGCAGCTGGGCGCCGGCAACTGCCACGCGGGGCGGCTGGATGTGTCGTCGGCGCCCGACTGGGGCCCGCAGCTCGAAGCCTTCTGGCAAGCCGCCGGGCAGCGACTGGACGTGCTGGTCAACAACGCCGGCATTGCCGTCACCAGCCCCTTCGCAGAGGCCGACCTGGCCCGCCACCACCGGCTCATCGACATCAACATCAAGGGCGTGGTCAACGGCTGCTACGCGGCGCTGCCTTACCTCAAATGCACGCCGGGCGCGCGCGTGGTCAACCTGTGCTCGGCTTCGGCGCTGCACGGCCAGCCACAGCTCGCCACCTACTCGGCCAGCAAGGCCGCCGTCCGCAGCCTGACCGAGGCGCTCGACATCGAATGGCAAGCACACGGCATTCGCGTGGTGGACGTGCTGCCGCTGTTCGTCAACACCGCGATGGTGCGCGACGACGTGAGCAAGATGAAGACCGTGCAGACGCTGGGCGTGCGCCTGTCGGCCGACGACGTGGCCCGCACGGTCTGGAAGCTCGCCCAGGGCTCGCCGCGCAGCCTGCCCACGCATTCGCCGGTGGGCTGGCAGACCAAGCTGTTTTACGTGCTGGGCAAGTGCTCGCCCGATGCCGTCAACCGCTTCGTCACGGCCCGCATGGCGGGCTACTGACGCCGCGGCTCACGGCGTGGTGATCGCGGCGGCCGCCTTGCGTCTGGCGCGCCAGCCGCCAGCGAACACCAACACCCCCGGCACCAGCAGCATGGCCCAGATGATCTTCTCGAGGTTGTTCTTGACGAACGGGATGTTGCCGAAGAAGTAGCCGCAGGCCGTCACGCCCACCACCCACAAGATGCCGCCGGTCACGTCGAAGAAGGTGAAGCGCGCGCGCGGCATCTCGGCCACGCCGGCCACGAAGGGCGCGAAGGTGCGCAGGAACGGCATGAAGCGCGCCGCCACGATGGTGAAGCCGCCGTGGCGCTCGTAATAGTCGTGCGCGGCGGTAAACGCGGCCTTGTTGAAGAAGCGCGAGTGCTCCCACTTGAAGACCCGGTGCCCGATGAGCCGCCCGATCGTGTAATTGCTCTGGTTGCCCGCAATGGCCGCCACCAGCATCACGCCCACGGCGAGCGGAAAGCTCATCAACCCGATGCCGCACATCGTGCCGACCACGAAGAGCAGCGAGTCGCCGGGCAGGAAGGGCATCACCACCACGCCGGTCTCGATGAAGATGATGGCGAACAGCAGCGCGTAGACCCACATGTCGTAGGTGGTGACGAAATCACGCAGGTGCTGATCGACGTGGATGATGAAATCGAGGAGGGTGTGCAGGACGTCCATGGCGCGGGATTATCCAGGACGCTCCGTGACAACACCTCACCCGAGTCAGGGTGCCCGAGGCTGGCGTCATGCATCGGCGAAAATCCGCCCCATGACCGCCCCCCTGCCCGCCACGCCCTCGCGCCGCCCGATCCGTGAACTGCCCGACGAGCTGATCAGCCAGATCGCCGCCGGCGAGGTGGTCGAGCGCCCGGCCTCGGTGGTGCGCGAATTGGTGGACAACGCGCTCGATGCCGGCGCCACCGAGATCAGCGTCAAGCTCACGGCCGGGGGCATCCGCAGCATCGTCATCGAGGACAACGGCTGCGGCATCCCGGCCGACGAGCTGCCGATCGCGCTCAAGCGGCACGCCACCAGCAAGATCGGCTCGCTGTCCGACCTGGAGAGCGTGGCGACGATGGGGTTTCGCGGCGAGGCGCTGGCGGCGATTGCGTCGGTGTCCGACCTGGCCCTGCTCAGCCGCACGCCCGATGCGCCCCACGCCCACCGCCTTGACGCCCGCAGCGGCGAGCTCGGCCCCGCCGCGCGCGGCACCGGCACCAGCATCGAGGTGCGCGAGCTGTTTTTCAACACGCCGGCGCGCCGCAAGTTCTTGAAGAGCGAAGCCACCGAGCTGGCGCATTGCATCGACGCCGTGCGGCGCCACGCGCTGGCCCGGCCCGACGTGAGCTTCAGCGTATGGCACGAAGGCAAGCTGGTCGAACAGTGGCGCGCCGGCGAGCCGCACAAGCGCATTCGCGACGTGCTGGGCGACAGCTTCGTCGAGCAAAGCCGCGCCGTTGAAGCGCGCATCGGCCCGCTCACCATCACCGGCCGCGCCGGCACCCCCGACTCGGCCCGCTCGCGCGCCGATCAGCAATACGTCTACGTCAACGGCCGCCACGTGCGCGACAAGCTGCTGGCCCACGGCGTGCGCTCGGCCTACGAAGACGTGCTGCACGGCAACCGTCAACCCAGCTACGCGCTGTTCATCGACGTGCCGCCCGAGTTGGTCGACGTCAACGTGCACCCCGCCAAGACCGAAGTGCGCTTTCGCGAGTCGCGCGAGGTGCACCAGGCCGTGCGCCGCGCCGTCGAGTCCGCGTTGGCGCTGCCGCGCATGACGCCGAGCGCCGAAGGTGCCGCACCAAACGAGGCCGCCGCTCACACCACGCCGGCGGCGTCGGCGCCCGCCTGGTCAACCCCTGCTCAGCGCTGGGCACCCGCGCCGCAGGTGCAAGGCAGCCTCGGCTTGCAGCAGGCCGCGGCGTTGTACGCCCCACCATCGGCCCAAGAAGCGCCCTCGCCCTGGTTGGGCGCCGCCCCATTGGCCGCCGTGCCCACGCCGCTGAGCACCCGCGACGACGAGGCCGCTGCGGCGCGCCCGACCTGGGCCAGCGCCGCTGCCGGCCCGGCCGCATCCGAAGACTGGCCGCTGGGCCGCGCCATCGGCCAGGTGGCGGGCATCTACGTGCTGGCCGAAAACAAGCACGGCCTGGTGGTGGTGGACATGCACGCGGCCCACGAGCGCATCGTCTACGAGCAGCTCAAGGCCAGCCTGAGCGACGCGGCCATCGAGGCGCAGCCACTGCTGATCCCGGTCACCTTCGCCGCCAGCCCCACCGAAGTGGCCACGGCCGAGTCGCAGCACGACGCCCTGCACCAGCTCGGACTCGACATCTCCCCCATCTCGCCCACCACCCTGGCCGTGCGCTCGCGCCCCGCCGCGCTGGCCCAGGCCGACGTCACCGAACTCGCCCGCTCGGTGCTGGCCGAGTTGGCGCAATTCGACGCCAGCAACGTCATCGCCCGCGCCCAGCACGAACTGCTGGCGACCATGGCCTGCCACGGCGCCGTGCGCGCCAATCGCCAGCTCAACCTGCCCGAGATGAACGCCCTGCTGCGCGACATGGAGCGCACCGAACGCGCCGACCAGTGCAACCACGGCCGCCCCACCTGGCGGCAGATCACGGTCAAGGAGCTGGACGCGCTGTTTTTGCGCGGGCGTTAATCTCCGAACCCATTCCCCCGACGCCTACAACCGCATGTCCGACCGCCCCCGCTCACCCCGTCAGCCCGCCTCCAGCCGCTCTGGCTTTGGCGGGCACAGTTCGTCTGACCACCGTTCGGGCCATCGGGCGCCTGGCCGCCCCGGCGCGCCGGGTGCGCCGGCCTCACGAGCCGGCGGTCCGGCCGCCCCCCATCAGCGTCCGCCCGCCCGCCCTCAAGCCGCTCCGACCGCGCTCGACCCCAACGAGCCGCTGCGCCTGAGCAAGCGCATGGCCGAGCTGGGGCTGGCGTCACGGCGCGAGGCCGACGAGCTGATCGCCAAGGGCTGGGTCAAGGTGGACGGCGTGGTGGTAAGCGAACTGGGCAGCAAGGTCACGCGCAGCCAGCGCGTCGAGATCAGCCAACAGGCACAAGCGCAGCAGGCACGACGCGTGACGGTGCTGATCAACAAACCCATGGGCTACGTGAGCGGGCAAGCCGAAGATGGCTACGAGCCCGCCGTGGTGCTGGTGACGCCCGATAACCACTGGCGCGACGACCGCTCGGGCGTGCGCTTCGAGCGCAGCCACTTGCGCAGCCTGGTGCCGGCGGGGCGGCTCGATATCGATTCGGTCGGGCTGCTGGTGCTCACGCAAGACGGCGTGGTGGCGCGGCAGTTGATTGGCGACGACTCCGAAGTCGAAAAAGAATATTTGGTGCGCGTGGCCTGGCCCGATGCCAAGCGAGCGGGCCCGCTGCCCGAGATCTTCCCGGCCAACTTGATGGCGCTGCTGAACCACGGCCTGTCGCTCGACGGCGTGCAGTTGCGCCCGGCCCGCGTGAGCTGGCAGAACGACGACCAGTTGCGCTTCGTGCTGCGCGAGGGCCGCAAGCGGCAGATCCGCCGCATGTGCGAAGCGGTCGGACTCAAGGTGGTGGGGCTCAAGCGGGTGCGCATCGGCCGCGTGATGCTGGGCGACCTGCCGCCCGGGCAGTGGCGCTACCTGCGTGCGGATGAATCGTTTGTCTGACCCCGCTTCGTCTCGACCGACAGCTGCCCACCAGAGCGGCATGTCGCATGCCACCGTGGCGATGGCGCTGAGCCTGCTGCTGGGCATCCAGCCGGTGGCCACCGATCTGTATCTGCCCACCCTGCCCTTGCTCAAAAGCGACCTGGGCACGTCGATGGCCGCAGCACAGCGCACCTTGTCGGCCCTGATCTTCGCCTTCGGTTTTGGGCAATTGTTCTGGGGCCCGATTGCCGACCGCTTCGGGCGCCGCCCGGTGCTGCTGCTCGGGTTGAGTCTGTTCACCGTGGCCAGCCTGGGCGGGGCCTTGTCACCCAGCATCGACGTGCTGGTGCTCTGGCGCATGGCGCAAGGCCTGGGCGTGGCCGCCTGCGTGGTCTGCGCCCGCTCGATGGTGCGCGACCTGTATGCCCCGAGCGAAGGCGTGCGGGTGCTGTCGCTGGGCATGTCCGGCCTGGGCGTGATCGCGCTCGCCGGGCCGCTGCTGGGCGCGTTGCTGTCGCAAGTCCGATTTGGCAGCCTCAGCGGCTGGCGCATGGCCATGCTGATCCTGACCGGCTTTGGCGCCGCCACGCTCGCTTACGTGGTTGGCCGCACCAGCGAGTCGATCCGGCAGCGCCAGCCCAACGCCACTCAGCTGCGCCCACTGCTGACCAATTGGGCAGCAATCGTGCGCCACCCCACTTTCATTGCCTATGCTTGCCTCACAGCTGGCACGTATGCAGGCTTGTATACCTTCTTGTCGGCATCATCTTTCGTGCTGATCAATGGGCTGGGCATCTCGCGGTTGGGCTACAGCGCGGTGCTGTCGGGCGGGGCGCTGTCTTACCTCGTCGGTACCTTTTTCTGTCGGACCTGGCTGGCGCGGTTTGGCATCCGCGGCGCCGTCCGGCGGGGCGCCGTGCTCACCTTGAGCGGCGGGCTGCTGATGGCCGGCAGCGCGCTGGCCGGTTGGCACGAGCTGATCGTCATCCTGATCGCCCAGTGGCTCTACACCGCCGGGCATGGCGTGCACCAGTCGTGCGGACAGGCCGGCGTGGTGGGGCCCTTCCCGACCCGCGCCGGCGCGGCGTCGGCGCTGTCGGGCTTCATCTTGAGCGCCACGGCCTTTGCCATGGGTCAGTTGCTCGGTCGGGTGATGGACGGCACCGGCGCGTCGCCCCTGCCCATGGCCTGCAGCATGGGTGCCTGGGCCGTTTTCACGGCCGGCGTGGGCTGGACGCTCGTGCAGCGCCACGGCGAGCCCCACACGCCTGCCTTTGACGGAGCCTTGAAATGACGGACTCCCAACCCTCAGAAGCCATCCCGCTGCGTGCCATCGCCCTGGCCGGCCCCACGGCCTCGGGCAAGACAGCCTGCGCGCTGGCCATCGCCCAGGCCCTGCCGTGCGAGATCATCAGCGTCGACTCGGCCCTGGTCTACAAAGGCATGGACATCGGCACCGCCAAGCCCACGCCGGCCGAACTGGCGGCCGTGCCGCACCACCTGATCGACGTGATCGAGCCCACCGAGAGCTACTCGGCTGCGCGCTTCGTGGCCGACGCCAACCGGCTGATCGACGAGATCACCGCGCGCGGCCGCCTGCCGCTGCTGGTGGGCGGCACGATGCTGTATTTCAAGGCGCTGTTCGACGGGCTGGACGACATCCCCTCGGGCACGCCCGAACTGCGCGCCGAAATCGAACTCGAGGCCGCCGCCCAAGGCTGGCCCGCAATGCACGCGCAGTTGGCGCAAGTCGACGCCCCCACCGCGGCCCGCCTGGCGCCGAACGATGCACAACGCATCTCGCGGGCGCTGGAGGTGTGGCGCATCAGCGGCCAGCCGCTGTCGAGCTTTCACAGCGACCGCTTCGGACCGGGCAAGAACCATGGCCCCGACGACATCGCCCTGCTGAGCCTGGAACCTACCGACCGGGCGTGGCTGCACCGCCGCATCGCCCAGCGCTACGAGCAGATGATGGCGGCGGGCTTTGTGGACGAAGTGCGGCGCCTGCGCGCCCGCGGCGACCTGCACATCGACCTGCCGTCGATGCGTTGCGTCGGCTACCGGCAGGTGTGGGAAGCGCTGGACGCGCACGACCTGATCGCGCCGCGCGCGCTGCCGCACGTGGTCGAGCGCGGCATCGCCGCCACGCGCCAGCTCGCCAAGCGGCAGATCACCTGGCTGCGCAGCATGCCGTGGCGCACGGTGGTCGACTGCCAGGCGGCCGATGCCACCGAGCAGGTGGTGTGCATCGTCCAGTCGCTGCGGCCGCGGCTCAGCGTTTGACGGCTGGCCTGAGCGAGGCGGTCTGCCGGGCCAGCTCGGTGATGCCGGCCCAGTCTTGCCGGGCCACCAGATCGGCCGGCGTGAGCCACGAGCCCCCGCACACCAGCACGTTAGGCAGCGCCAGAAAGTCGCCCGCGTTCTGCGGCGTCAACCCGCCCGTGGGGCAGAAGGCTACGTCCGGGAACGGGCCGGCCAGCGCCTTGAGCAAGCTGAGCCCGCCCACCGGCACGGCCGGAAAGAGCTTCAAGAAATCAAAGCCCTGCGCCTGCGCGGCCATCACCTCGCTGGCCGTCGCCACGCCGGGCAGCAGCGGCAGACCGAAGTCGCGGCTGGCCTGACCAATCTCAGGCAAGAAGCCCGGACTCACCGCGAACTGCGCGCCGGCATTGCGCGCCGCACGCAACTCGGCCACGTTGCGCACCGTACCGGCCCCCACGATGGCGCCGGGCACCTCGCGGGCGATGGCACTGATGGCCGGCAGGCCAGCCGGCGTGCGCAGCGTCACCTCCAACACCTTCACGCCGCCGGCCACCAGGGCTTGGGCGAGCGGCACGGCATCGGCCTCGCGGTCGATCACGATCACCGGGATCACCGGGCCGTGCGCGGCCAGATCGCGCGGGTGCAGAGGCTGGGTCATGGGCAAGTCTTTCAAAGCTGTCAAAGCATCAGAGGGATCAGGATCGAAGCTGCGATCACCGCCAAGTCACAACCACGTGCAAGCGCCCTCTTCGGCGCTGCGCACGTTGCGGCGCAGGCCGGCAAACAGCTCACGGCCCAGGTCGTGGGCCTGCTCGAGCTCGGCCGCCGCGCTGCGCTGGGCCAGCGGGCGGGCCGCCCAGGTGGCCGCGTCGACCAGCACGTCGAGCGTGCCGGCGCGGGCGTCCACCCGCAGCAGGTCACCGTCTTGCACACGCGCCAGCGGGCCGCCAAGCAAGGCCTCGGGGCAGACGTGGATGGCCGCCGGCACCTTGCCCGAGGCACCGCTCATGCGGCCGTCGGTGACCAGCGCCACGCGGTGCCCCTGGCCTTGCAGCACCGACAGCGGCGGCGTGAGCTGGTGCAGCTCGGGCATGCCGCAAGCGGCCGGGCCCTGGAAGCGCACCACCGCAACCACGTCGCGCGCCAGCTCGCCGGCCTGGAACGCAGCCTGCAGGGCCTCCTGGCTGTCGAACACGCGGGCCGGGGCTTCAATCACCCAGCGGTCGTCGGGCACGGCCGACACCTTGATGACAGCGCGACCGAGGTTGCCGCTGAGCAAGCGCAAGCCGCCGGTGGCGCTGAACGGCTCGGCGGCGCCGCGCAGCACGCTGGTGTCCACGCTGGGCGCGGGAGCCGCTTGCCAGGTCAGCCGCTCACCATCGAGCACCGGCAAGCGAGCGTGGGCGCGCAGGCTCTGGTCGTCGCCTGCTGAGCCGGCCAGCGTGGTGACGTCGGCATGCATCAGGCCAGCGTCGATCAGCTCGCGCAGCACGAAGCCCGGGCCGCCCGCCGCCTGAAACTGGTTCACGTCGGCCTCGCCGTTGGGGTAGACGCGCGCCAGCAGCGGCACCACGGCCGAGAGCGCCGAGAAGTCGTCCCAATCGATGACGATGCCGGCGGCGCGCGCCACCGCGACCCAGTGGATGAGGTGGTTGGTGGAGCCACCCGTGGCGAGCAGGGCCACCATGGCGTTGACGATGCAACGCTCGTCCACCAGCCGCCCGATGGCGCCCGGCGCGGCCTGCCCGGTGCGAGGCGCGTCCGCCAGTTGCTCGCGTACGTGCGGCAGCAGCAAACGCACGGCCTCGCGGCTCAGGGCCTCGCGCAGCGGCGCGCTCGGGTGCACGAAGGCACTGCCCGGCACATGCAGGCCCATGGCTTCGAGCAGCATCTGGTTGCTGTTGGCTGTGCCGTAAAACGTGCAGGTGCCGGCGCCGTGGTAGGCCTGCGTCTCGGCATCGAGCAAGGCGTCGCGCCCCACCAGGCCTTGGGCAAACTGCTCGCGCACCTTGGCCTTGTCCTTGTTCGGCAGGCCACTGGTCATCGGCCCGGCTGGCACGAAGGCGCAAGGCAGGTGGCCAAAGTGCAAGGCGCCGATCAACAGACCGGGCACGATCTTGTCGCACACGCCAAGAAGCAAGGCGCCATCGAACACGTCGTGCGACAGCGCAATGGCCGTGGACTGCGCGATCACATCGCGCGAAAACAGGCTGAGCTCCATGCCCGGCTGGCCCTGCGTGATGCCGTCGCACATGGCCGGCACACCGCCCGCCACTTGCGCCGTCGCGCCAGCGCGGCGGGCTTCGTCGCGCAGCCAGGCCGGAAAGTGCTCATACGGCTGATGCGCCGAGAGCATGTCGTTGTAGGCCGTGACGATGGCCAGGTTGGGCGCGCGCTCGGCGACCACGCGCAGGCGGTCGTCGGTGGGCATGGCGGCAAAGGCGTGGGCCACGTTGGCGCAACCCAGGCGCTGGGCGCCACGCGGGCGGCTGGCCAGACGGTTCAGGCGCTGCAGATAGGCTTGACGCGTCGGGCGGCTGCGCTCGACCACACGCTGGGTGACTTGGGCTACGACGGGATGCATGGATTTCGGCGCGCCGCGAAAGCGGCAGTGAGCGCTACAGCGTAGCGACAACCAATTATGAGTCGATGACTCTCAATGCGAGCGCGGGCCCGGCGAGCTGTGCCCCCCGGGGTCGGGCGACTGCGGTACCACCGCCGCGAGCGGCAATTGCAGGCTCTGGCGCAGGGCGCGCAGGTCGTCGGGGGTATCAACGTCCATCAGCACGCCGGGGTCTGGCACGTCAATGGCGTGTGCCGGATAGCGGGCACCCAGGCGACGCGCCGCGTGGTCGCCGCTGAGCAGGATCAGCTCGGAATACAGCTCCGCCGCAAAGCCCATCGGGCGCCCGGCATGGCCGCCATATTGCGGATACGCCACGGCGTGCTGCCCCAGGGCCTGGGCCACGGCGCGGATCGTGGGCGGCTGCACCATGGGCATGTCACCGGGCAGCATCACCCAACCTCTCGCCTCAGGCCGCGCGCTCACCCCCATGGCCATCGAAAAACCGACGCCTCGCATGGCGGCCACGCTGTCGGGCAGCACCACCAGGTCGCGCGCGGCGATCACGCGCAAGGCTTCGGGCGCCAGTTGTTCGGTGGTCACCAGCACCACCGGCAAATCGGTGGCCAGCGCGTGCGACACGGTGGTGCCCAGCACGCTCAGCGGCCCCAGGTTCTGCATCAGTTTGTTGCCCTGGCCATCAAACCGCGCGCTGCGGCCGGCAGCCAGCACGATCACGACCGGGCGTGAGTGCATGATGCTCTCCTCGCGCATGCGCGGGCGCTCACCTGCGACGCCGCCAACAGACGGCTTTCACGTTCGCCACCGATCTCGCATGCCCGTGTTTCAACCATGTCTCTATCGGAACGCAAGGCCCTCGCCAGTCGTTACGGTGACTTCACTTAAGGCCTAACCCGCGACAATTGATGCGCCGCAACAAACCACGGCCAAACGCGCTGAAAATGACGCTTTCGCCGTGATGTGCCCATCCACTTCACCCCTGCGACAAACCCTGAAACCGCCCAGGAAGACCCCGCCATGAACTCGATCGCCGATCTCCGCAAGAGCTACGAACGCGCCTCGCTGGACGAGCACGACGCCCCGCGCGAGCCGTGGGCCCTGTTTTCACGCTGGTTCGACGAAGCCCTGAAGGCCGAACTGCCCGAAGCCAACGCGATGACGCTGGCCACCGTGGGTGCCGACGGCCGACCGTCCACCCGCATCGTGCTCATCAAGGGCTACGACGCCGACGGCGCGAACCAGGGCATCACCTGGTTCACCAACTACAACAGCCGCAAGGCGCACGAGCTGGCCGCGCAGCCGTTCGCGGCGCTGCAATTCCACTGGGTGGCGCTGGAGCGCACGCTGCGCATCGAGGGGCGCGTCGAGAAGGTCAGCGAGGCCGAGTCCGACGCCTACTTTCACAGTCGCCCGCTGGGGTCGCGCATCGGCGCCTGGGCCTCGGCGCAAAGCGAGGTGGTGGCCTCGCGCGCGGTGATCGAAACCGCATTGGCCCAGCGCGAAGCCGAGTTCGGCGACAACCCGCCGCGCCCGCCGCACTGGGGCGGCTACCGCCTGCGCCCCGACTGCTTCGAGTTCTGGCAAGGCCGCCCCTCGCGCCTGCACGACCGGCTGCGCTACCGCATTGAAGGCAGCGGCTGGGTGCTGGAGCGACTCTCGCCCTGATCCACCCGGCGCGCTCAGAAATTGACGCGCAAGCCGGCCGACAGGGCCCGCCCCCCGGCCGGCGACAGGCCCCGCACGGTGCTGAACGCGGCCGCGTTGTAGGCCAGCGCGTTGGTCAGGTTGGTCGCCTTGACGAACACCAGCCCGTCCACGCCGCCCCAGGTCAGGCGGCGTGACGCACCCAGATTGAGCACGGTCGAGCCGGCCGTGCGGGTGTCGTCAGCGCTGACGCGATTCTGGTCGGCCGCCACGTCCACATCGGCGCGCCACGTCCACTGCAGCCAGTCGGTCGAGAGGCCCAGCCCGACGCGCAAGGGCGCGATGCGTGGCAGCGGCTCGCCCGTGTCGCGGTTGGTGGCGTGCACGGCATCCAGCCGCGCCTCGACCGTCACCTTCTGCCCGGCCACGTCGAACGGCGTGCTGCCGTTGGCCTCCACCCCGGTCAAGCGCGCCTTCACGCCAGCAAAGCGGTAGCCCGGGTAGGCCACCCCGCCCACCGAAGCATCGTCGGCCACCGAACGGCTCTGCACGATGTAGTTGCCGAACTCGCTGTCGTACACGCTCAGCCGGGCCCATTGCGGGCCACGGCGGTACTCGGCACCCACGTCCATCTGCACACCGCGCTCGGGCCGCAGGTTGGCGTCGCCCACTTCGATGGCGCCCGTTGCCACGTGCAGGCCGTGGGCGTACAGCTCGTAGAAGCTTGGCGCCCGCTCGGTGTGCGACACATCGGCCAGCAATTGCCAGCCCGACCCCACATCCCACTGGGTGCCCAGCGACAACGCGCCGGTGTTGAAGCTGCGCTCGCTGGCGGCGCCAAAACGCGGCGTGGCGGCGTTGTCGTCGCCCGCCGAGCGAACGTGGTGGTGATCCGCCCGCAGCCCGAGGTTGACGGTGGCGGCCTGGCGCTGCCAGCTTTCCAGCGCAAACGCCGCCTGCTGCGTGCTTTGGGTGGACGGCACAAACGCCTCTTCGCCGAGTGCCGCAAAGCGGGTGTTGCCGAGCTGCATGCCCCACAGGCCGCGCATGCCGCCCAGGGCGCTCACCGCCGCGTGATCGGCCTCGATGCGCCCGTCCGCACCCCGGTTGTGGAAGACAGTACCCGTGCTGGCGCCTTCGAGCTCGCGGTGCTTGTAGTCGGTGGACGCCACCTGCGCCCGCACCGTCGAAACCAGCGCACCGGGGTTGCGCACCTCGCCGCCCACGCGCCAGGTATCGCGACGCATGCGGATGGTCACGTCCTCCTCGGCCACCGTGCCGTAGTGGCTGCGGTAGGTATCGAAGGCCGCCCCCAGGTAGCCGTGATCCCACAGCAGGCTGCCGCCCAGGGCGCCACCGTCGGCATGGCTGGCCGAGTTGGCCACGCGATCGGCCACCACGCCGTCGGGCCGAGTGAAGCGCGGCGTGTGCAGGTCGTCGGTATCGCGCACAAAGGCGTCGGCATGCACGGCCGCCGCGTCGCTGCCGCCGTCCACCAGGCCACTGACCGCCCGCTCATTGGCGGCGCCACCCAGGCGAGTCTCGACCGAGCCCTCGATGCCAGCCACCGGCGCGCGCGGGATGCGGTTGTCCACCGTGTTGATCACCCCGCCCACCCCGCTGCTCGAGTAGCGCAGCGCCGCCGGCCCGCGCAACAACTCGATGCGCGACACGGCCAGCGGGTCCAGCGGCACGGCATGGTCCTGACTGAGCGACGAGGCATCGAGCGCCGTGCCGCCGTTGGACACCAGCGGCGCGCGGTCGCCGTCTTGTCCGCGCACCACCGGCCGCCCCACGTTGGGCCCGAAGCCTGCGGTGGTGACGCCCAGCAGCGTGCCGACGGTGTCGCCCAGCGTGGCACCGCGCTGCAGGGTCAATCGATCGCCAACAAGCGTCTGCGCGCTGCGCTCCACGGGCGGCCGCGCCTCGCGAGCGCCGCTCACCACCACATCGGGCAACACGGCCGTGGCGTTGACAGGCTCGGTCGCGCTGACCGCCACCTGCGCCTGAGCCACGGCGCCCAACCAACTCAACGCACCCACGGCGCAAACAGCCGCATGCGGCATACCCAGTTTTTTCATGATTCAAGCCTGAAACGAGCAGCACACGGCCACCCGATCAGGCAAGCCGACACACCGCGTGTGAAAAAAAAGTACGAGAGGATTCGGTTCAGGCCAGAACCGGAGGAGCCCGCGCGTTGAACGGGCGAAGCGTGCGAACCGGGGCCTGGCGCACCGGCTTCGGCATCGACCAAGACTCGGCCCGCGCCAGCAACGACAACTGCGGCTGGGCCACGGGCAGGCCATGCGACTGGGCGAGGTGATCGAAGCTGAGGCAATCGGCGTGCCCCTGGCCCTTCATGTGATGCGCGAACAACGCGTCGATCCAGGACGACTCGCTGCCAGTCAAGTTCGGCTGAGCTACCGATGTGAGAGGCCCGGCAAGCCCGGCAACTGCGGATTCGGCCACGCCAGCGCCGCGAGGCATCGCGTGCGCCACGCCGTGCCAGGCCCCTGCCATATTGGCCAGCAACAGGCAGACGGCCAGCGTCCACGCCCACGCCAGCGAGCCCGAACGGCTCGCGTGGCATCTGACGCTGAAACGACTCGTTGCATTCATGCTGATTGGCCAGCCCACGCCCTCGGGCATCCCAGAATTGCCCAACTCAAGCGGGCGGCACAAGATAGCAGGCTTTGCCTGATGCGCCCGTGACAACGGCCCGAGCGGCGCGGGTTTTCCTGATCGACGCGAGCGGAACTCGACCCGTGCAATATTGCTCGAATTGCCGCAGCCTGCTTGGCTGGCATCAGGAGAATCACGCCCTCCCATCTGAGGGTGCATTCAAGCCCCAGGGGGCGGGAGTCGCGAACTACACTGCCTCCACCGCGGTCTGGCCGGCACTCAGATCATTTGCACCCGGAATATTTGTGCGGCCTTCAAGTGAAATGTGTGCTGCTTCTCGAATTTGGCAGCACCGCCGCGTGTAATACCCGATGAGTATTCCGAATCGACTCATCAAAATCATCGAACCCTGCAGCCTTTATTTATTTCCATCCTCCGCCTGACCGAACGATCGAAATCCACCATGAAGCGTTTTCTCCATTTCCTGCTGCTGGCTGCCGCATTTCTAGTTGCCTCCGGCACAGCCCGGGCCACCAACATTGCCGAATATGTGCTCGGGCCGGGCGACGTGATCAAGGTGTCGGTTTATCAAAACCCCGATCTGCAAAGCGAAACCCGGGTTTCCGAAAGTGGCGTGATCAGCTTTCCGCTGATCGGGGCGGTCAAGGTGGGCGGGCTGACCATCACCCAAGCCGAAAAACTCATTGCCGACAGCCTGCGCACCGGCAATTTCGTCAAACAGCCCCAGGTTTCCATTCTGGTAGAACTATTTCGCGGAAATCAGGCCTCTGTTCTGGGCAATGTGAACAAACCGGGTCGATATCCTCTTGAAACAGCCGATATGCGTTTGTCGGATCTGCTGGCCACGGCGGGCGGCATCGCCGCCACCGGCAGCGACCTCGTGGTGCTGACCGGCAAGCGCAACGGTCAATCGATCCGTCAGGTCATCGATCTGCCCGATTCCTTCGCGCCGGGCAAGCGGGCGAACGACCCGATCATCCAGAACGGCGACGTGATTTGGGTAGACCGCTTTCCGATGGTCTACGTGTACGGCGAAGTGCAGCGCCCGGGCAACTTCCGTCTCGAGCGCGGGATGAGCGTGATGCAGGCCTTGGCGGCAGCAGGTGGCCCCACCTTGCGCGGCACCGACCGGGGCCTGCGCATTCATCGCCGTGATGCCGGCGGCAAGGTGCAGGTTCTGGAGCCCAAATTGACCGACGAAGTGCAAGATGGCGACGTGTTGTTCATCAAGGAAAGCCTCTTCTGATGCATCGAGCCTGCTTCGTTGTTTTGTCTGATTGCTGACTGGTACTGAGGTTCTGGCATGTCGTTTTCTCAATTCATCGCCATCTTGATCGCGCACCGCAAGGCAGCGCTGATCGCCTTCGGCGGCACGCTGGCGCTGGTGATCGGCTTGAGCCTGGTCTGGCCCAAGACCTATTCGTCCGTGGCCGTGGTGGTGGTCGATCAAAAGCCCGATCCTGTCTCGGCCAACCCCTACAGCTCCATGACCACCCCCGGCTTCATGGCCACGCAGGTCGAGATCTTCCAGAGCGACCGGGTCGCCCTGCGCGTCGTGCGCAACCTGCGTCTGGCCGAGAGCATGCAGGTGCGCCTCGAATGGGCCGAGGCCACCAACAGCACCGGCAGCATCGAATCCTGGCTGGCCGAACGCCTGCAGAAAAAACTCGACGTCAAGCCTTCGCGCGAGTCCAACCTGATCAACGTGACCTACAAGGCAGACACCCCCAAGGAAGCCGCCTTCAAGGCCAACGCTTTCGTTCAGGCCTATCTCGACACCAACCTCGACTTGCGCGCCGACCCGGCCAAGCAATATTCGAGCTTCTTCGACATGCGCGCCAAGCAGTTGCGCGAAGAGCTCGAAGCGGCCCAGGCCAAGCTGTCGGCCTACCAGAAAGAAAAAGGCATCATCGCCTCCGACGAACGGCTCGACATCGAAAGCGCCCGCCTGAGCGATCTCTCGACCCAGTTGGTGCAACTGCAGGCCCTGACGGCCGAGTCAACCAGCCGCAAGAACCAGGCGGCCCGCTCGACCGACCAACTGCAAGACGTTCTGAACAATACGCTGATTTCGACGCTGAAGGCCGACCTGTCGCGCGAAGAAGCCAAGCTCAAACAAGCCACGACGGTCTGGGGCGAGAACCACCCCTCGGTGATCCAGACCCGCGCCAGCGTGGCGGAGCTCAAAGAGCGCTTGGCCACCGAGATCCGCAAGGTCGGCAGCGGCGTGGGCGTCACGAACGCCATCAACCAATCGCGCGAAGCCGACGTCAAGGCCGCCCTCGAAGCGCAACGGGCCAAGGTGCTGCAGCTCAAGGAACAGCGCGACCAGATCGGTATCTTGCAAAAAGACGTCGAAAACGCCCAGCGAGCCTACGACAACGTGCTGGCGCGCCTGAGTCAATCGAGCCTGGAAAGCGAAAACAAGCTGCCCAACGTGGCCGTGCTGTCACCGGCCGTCGAGCCGATCAAGCAGTCTTCGCCAAAAATGCTGCTCAACAGCGTCGGCGGGTTCTTCCTGGGGCTGCTGCTGGCCATGGGGACGGCGCTGGTGGCCGAATTCAAGGACCGCCGCATCCGCTCGCTGCAAGACCTGACCAAGACCTTGTCGCTGCCCGTCATCGGCAGTCTCACGCCACCCGGCAAGAAAAAGACACTGTTGTTCCGCAGCCGCGACAGCGGCCCCCTGCTTGAACAACGCATGCTGCGCCCCTTGCCCAGCCCTGGAACAGAATAAGTCGGAGAGTTTGGATGGCTGTATTTCGAGATTCGCGGAATTTCTCCAACAGCGTCGCCGCCGCGCTGGACGACGACCCCGCGACCATCGTTCAAGACCACTCGATCGGCGACATCATCCGCCAGGCCAAGAACCTGTCGGCCGAAGAAGTCGAGAAGATCCTCACCTATCAGCGCGACAAAGGCATGCGCTTCGGCGAGGCGGCGGTGGCCCTGGGGTTTGCCAGCAACGACGACGTGCTGAACGCGCTGTCGAAGCAATACCACTACCCCTTCACCACCGACAGCGATCGCAAGATCAACAAGGAGCTGGTTACCGGCAACCAGCCGTTCTCGCGGCAGGCCGAATCCTTCCGGATGATCCGCAGCCAGTTGCTCAACAAGCTGTTCAAGGACACTGAAAACAAGCGTGCCCTGGCCGTGGTCAGCCCGGACGAAGGAGACGGCAAGTCCTACTTCGCCGCCAACCTGGCCATCACTTTCTCGCAATTGGGTGGCCGCACCTTGCTGGTCGACGCCAACCTGCGCAGCCCGCGCCAGCATGAGCTGTTCAGCGTCGACAACACGACGGGCCTGTCGGCCATTCTGTCGGGCCGCGCCACCAAGAACGTGATCCGCGCCGTCTCGGCCTTCCCGAGCCTGTTCGTGCTGCCGGCCGGCAACGTGCCGCCCAACCCGCTGGAGCTTGTCGAGCGCCCCGCCTTCGGTCTACTGATGCGTGAGCTGATCAACAAGTTCGACCACGTGATCGTTGATACCGCGGCGGCCAGCCATGGCGCCGACGCCGTGGCCGTAGCCTCGCGCAGCGGGGCCGCCCTGGTGCTGGCCCGCAAGGGAAGCTCGCGCCTGCAAGCCATCGAGGCCATGGTGCAAGACCTGCAGGACACCTCGGCCAAGGTGGTGGGCTCGGTGTTCAATGAGGTGGAGGCCTGATCCGTCTGCCCAATTTGGCCCCCTTGCTTACCTGAGCAACTTCCCACTGCGAGGATACAGACGAGATGGCGTCGATAAGGACGCTGCACAACTCTTTGACCGTAACGATGAGGCGATAACAACGACTCGTTTCGTCCGTCCATTCCGTCGCAACTCAACGGTTGCGCACACTGTCTGCCAGTGCGATCACGGGCTTGATGGCCAAACGTTTGATCAGGGTTGCCCAGCCTGCAGATGAGTGTGGCGGCAAATCATGCGGTAATTCGCCACGGACAGCCCACTTAGGAAATAGCGCCAGCGCATTAGTACGATCAATGGTCATTTTTTGTGCAGCATCAAAACAACCCAACGAATCCATCTGACGGATCTGCAAGCCTGTAACGGGTTCAGGCGCAAACGGAAAATCGCTACCAAACAGGATCTTCGATGGCCCGACCAATTCGTTGAGCGCTGCCATGGCGTAAGGCGATGGCGACAATGCGGTATCGAACCAAAAACGCCGGATGTAGGTAAGCACGCCATGAGGCGCCTTATCGTTGCCTACCGACATCATGTTGGCCAATGACAACCGCCAGGCGATGTAGGGCAGAAATCCGCCTGCGTGCGCCAGGATCCAGCGGATGCGGGAATACCGCTCCATCGTGCCAGACAGGATCAGGTTAGTAGCCGCACGTGTGGTGTCACACAAGAACTCAACCAGGAATCCCGGCATATCAAGACTCAATTGCCGGCTGGTAGTGTGCAAATTGGGGTGAACGAAAACCGTGCTTCCGCGCCGATCCAGCTCCGCCATCAGTTCATCAAAATGCGAATCGCCCAAAAAGCGTCCGTCGGTGCTACCTAGCAAGACCACACCATCAGCACCCAAAATATCGAGAGCCCGCACCGCCTCAGCACAAGCCGGCCCTGTAAACGGCATAGGCAACACAGCAAAGAAGCCAAAGCGTTCGGGCCACCGTCGAGCCACATCCGCACAAAAATCATTGCAAGCTCGCGCCAGATAAATCGCCGCCAGCTCAGAGCCAAAATACACGCCTGGAGCAGACAAAGACAAAACCGCCGTCTGGATGCCCTGCAAATCCATGAGTCTGAGTGATCGCTGCACAGACCATTTAGGCAACGGCGCCCCAGCCACCAAGACCTGTCCGCTATCCTCCATGGCCTTGGAAAAGGCCGGGGGGATAACGTGATGATGAACATCAATGCGATGAGGAAAAGTGGTCGTGATCATGCTGAGCGTCTACCTGCTTAACGGGTTTGTGTCGTCGAGCAGATTCTCGAAATTCACGGCTGATCACGCATGTCATTTGCTGCCACCCAAGCAAGTAGCATCAGGGGAACGTCTTTGGTTGTAGCAGCGTCCCCTTACCCAGACGCCGTACCCGCTTTTCACCTGGGAGCTTTGATTCGACATCTTGTACGGCTTGATCCGACGTGTATGGATGTATTGAACCGACGCCACCTGTCGATACATTCGCTCGACTGGCCCGAGGCACGCATTTCGCGCACCATGATGGGCGAGTTGTTAATGGATTTTTCCCATCACACCGGTCGCAGTGACCTGGGGTTCGAGATGGGGCAGCAAACCGATGTTCTACGACATCCTCTACTGGGACGACTGCTGAGTGCAGCGAGCACATTGGGTGATGGGCTGCGCCGTCTTGCCCCCTATATGCCGCTAGTCACCCCATCATTTCGGATGCAGTGCGAGCCCTTCAATGGCGGCATGAACATAAGCTGGAGGCCTACGCGACCCATACCCTACAACATAGTTTGTTTGGCCCTAGAGACTGTGCTTGTTTCAGCACACCGCACCAGCCATCAACTGCTTGCCGGCAAGCAGTTGTCCATGCACGTCAGGGCAAGTTGGGCGCCGCCCCCTCATGCGGCGCGATACGTCGAACTCAAAGACATGACGGTTGATTTTCTTGCAGGGCAAGGTGAAATCGGTGTTTGGATTTATCTGAGCGACTCGACGTGCCGCCTACCCCTGCCTAAACCGCAGGCCCAACTTTGGGCCGAAACGCACCTTGCCTGCGCCCAACAGATTGAGAGGCTTGAAGCAATGAGCGGCTGGCGCGACTGGATCGCCCAGATCCTCGAAGCAGTTGAAGATCATCAACCCAACCAAGCTGAGTTGGCTGCACTCATGGACACTTCAGTACGCAGCTTTGCACGACACCTCAAATCAGAAGGTTTCAGTTTTCGTGCCTTGGCACGAGAGATTAGGCATTTTCGGGCACAGCGTTTGTTGAGCCTACCGGACGCCAGCATTTCAGATATTGCTCGCATCCTGGGCTACACGGATAGCGCCAACTTCTCACGCGCCTTCAAAGTGATAGAGGGCCTGCCGCCACAACACTACCGAGCGCAAAAACAAAAGACTGTGTAAAGACGCCCTATGTGGCGACATCGCCCGCGCGTTGCTGCCGCCACGCGCTGGGCACTTGCCCGGTCCAGCGCCGAAAGGCGCGAGAAAAAGCTGATACGTCCCGATACCCCAACATCGCCGCAACCTCACTCACGGGTTGGGCGGTATAGCGTAGCGCGCGTTGCGCGATATCGAAACGGGCTTCGTCGAGCAGTTTCTCAAACGTGAGCCCCTGGCTGGCGAGCCTTCGATGCAACGTGCGACGGTGCATGCCGAAGAGCTCAGCCACGCGCTCGATAGTGAATCCGCCTGTCGGCAGCATGGTCGGCAACACGCGACGAATCTGCGCCACCGCATCGCCCTGATGCTGCTCTTCGAGCCGCAACACGCAGTCTTTCATGGCCTGTTCGATTTCGGCGTTGGCGCTGATCACGGGATGAGCAAGCCAGTGCGCCGGAAACAACGCCGAACTCGTGGCATGTCCATAGCTCACCATCGGCCCGAAAAGCTCTCGCCACGGTTCATCGTGCTCGGGGCGCTCACGCGCAAGGCTCACGGCGTCGGGTCGCCACTGGCTGCCACAGGCCAGCTTCATGAAACTGACAAAGCTCGCCATCGACAGGTCGTGCAGGTAATCGCCGTCGCTGCCGTAGGGTGTCTGTAGCTCAAAGTCGAACCGCGCAGCACCCCTGTCGATACCCACGTTCACACGCACGCCGATAGCGCGCAAATGCAAAAAGCGCTTGAGGTGATCACACGCGATCTCAACCGTGGGCGCATGCAACATCAGCAGCGCCACCGGCCCCAACAGGGCGTGTTCGAGGTGCATTCCCAGCAGCAAACCCAGCGCGGGACAACGCAAATGCCGAGCGGTGTGAGCCAAAAGGGCGGCGCCCTGGCTCATGGGCAGTTCGCGCTTGAAGGCTTGATCGACCGATGAGGCAAACAGACGCGCGTCGATCCCGCACTGCCTGAGCACCTCGTACGGATTGCCGCCCATGTCGCTGATGAACGTTGTCAAACGACTCAGGCCCGTCACATCGAAAGAGCCGAGCTCAGATGCAACGTTTGGCGACGAAGAACGACCGCCGTGAGGAAGGGACTCGACCATGATGAAACCAAAACAATCCATGCCGAGGGAGCTGCACGCGGCACATGCGCCCCCTGTTTTCGTGTGCGCCATAGCGTAGCGCGCATCACCCCGCCGTTGCTCGCTGTGCATTGCTCCTGGAGCAAGGGTTACCCCCTGGTAACCAGTTTTGAGTCACCAAGTGGACAACGCATGTCACGAAATGCGGGCTCGCTTTTTCCCCTGAAAAACACACTGACGTCATCACAAGACGTTCCGTGTATTACAGGAGACACAGCGATGCTCGGCAACAGCCTGCGTAGACGCGATTTTTTGATCCACAGCGGCGCCGGCGCACTGGCGCTGTCGCTCCCCTCGCTGGCCCCCGGGCTGAACCAGGCCGAGCGCTTGCTCGAAGATGCATTCAAGCCCGGAGCCGAGCCCAAATATGCGATCTGGGAAGACCTCTACCGGATGAATTGGACGTGGGACAAAACCACGTTCGGCTCGCACCTCAATATCTGCTGGCCCGTTGGGTGCTGCCTGTTTCATGTGTATGTGCGCAACGGCATCGTCTGGCGCGAAGAGCAGGCTGCTCGCACCAAGTCGTGCAACCCCGATTACCCCGATTACAACCCGATGGGCTGCCAAAAAGGGGCGGCGTTCAACAACAACCTCTACGGCGACGAACGCGTGCTGTATCCACTCAAACGCGCCGGTGAGCGCGGTGAGGGCAAATGGCAACGCATCAGCTGGGATCAGGCACTTGAAGAAATTGCCGATTCGATCATTGACGCGCATCTGAGCGACGGCTCAGACGGCTTCGTAGTCGATGCACCGCATCACCACTGCGGCTCGATCGGCATGAGCGGCGCGTTTCGCACCAGCTCGTTGCTTGATGCGGTGATGCCCGACATCAATATCGACATCGGCGACGTCTACATGGGCGCGCTGCAGACCTTCGGCAAGATGCAATCAGGCTACTCAGCCGACAACCTGATGGACGCCCAGCTCATCTTCATGATGTGCAGCAACTGGTCGTACACCTATCCGTCGGGATACCACTTTTTGACGGAGGCCCGCTACAAGGGCGCAGAGGTTGCCATCGTCGCACCCGACTACAACCCGACGATGCCCGCCGCCGACCTTCATGTGCCCGTGAAAGTAGGGGCCGACGCGGCCTTCTGGCTCGGCTGCTGCCACGTGATGATCGAAGAGGGCCTGGTGCACCGCGACTTTGTATGCGAGCAAACCGATTTGCCGCTGCTCGTGCGCGATGACACCGGCAAATTCTTGTCGGCACAGGACGTTGATGGTGGCAAGGCCGATCAGTTTTATCACCTCGACGCCGCCACGCAAGAGTTGCATGCCGCCAGCCGCAGCACCCTGGCGCTGGATTACCAACCGCAACTCGAGGGCCACCTGGAAGTCTTGCTGAAGAACGGGCAGCGCGTGAGGGTACGCCCGGTTTTCGACAAGCTCAAAACTCAGTTGGCTCGCGACTACACGCCGCAGCAGGCCGCCAAGAAAAGCGGCGTGCCGGCCTCGCTGATCAAAGAGCTGGGCCACAAGATTGCCACCAAGCGCACCTGCACCTATATCGGTTTCACCGTGGGCAAGCACTACCACGGCGACCTGATGGAGCGCGCCCACCATCTGGCCATGGCTCTCAGCGGCAACTGGGGAAAGCCTGGCACCGGATACGCCATCGCCGCGACCCCCGAGGAGCACATCACCTACCTTGTCGCCATGACCAAGCCTGCGGACCAAGGTGGTATTGATGAGATGGAAGAGATGGAGCGGATCGCCCAGCAATCCGTGCTCGCGGCGGATCCGGATGCCAGCGACGAAATGGCCAATCTCGTCGCAACCGAATCGGCAACGGAGCTGATGGGCTTTGTCACCCCTTCGCTGTGGCTGTACAACCAGGCCGGCTATCGACCGCTTTACGACCACCCTTCTGCTGCCGACCCGATCACCAAGAAGGTCTATGGGGATTACCTCAAGGAGGCCATCGACAAGAAATGGTGGGTCAAAGATTCGCTGCGTCCTGCCGCCGACAAGACACCTCGAGTGCTCATGCTCATCAACCACAACCCGCTGAGGCGCAAGCGTGGTGGCATGAAGATGTATCCGGAGCATCTCTTTCCGAAGCTGAAGATGCTCTTCACGCTCGAAGCCCGCATGTCGAGCTCGGCCATGTTCTGCGACATCGTTTTGCCTTGCGCGTGGTACTACGAGAAGCACGAAATGACCCACGCCACGACAGGCAACCCGTTCTATACCTTCGTTGACCGTGCCGTCGCGCCCCCCGGCGAGTGCAAGGAAGAGTGGACGGTCATTGCACTGCTGATGAAAAAGCTCGGCGAGCGTGCCGCTGCGCGAGGCATCCAGGACTTCACCGATCACTTCGGCATGAAACGCCGCTATGGCGATCTCCATGACGCCTACACGATGAAGGGCCACCTCGTCACCAACGAAGACTGCCTGAGAGAGCAAATCAAGATCCTCTCGCACTTCGGTGTCATGCCCAAGGACTACACCTACGAGAAGTTCGCCAAGGATGGGCAAGTAAGAGTCCAGGGGCTGACAGGGCGCCCGCTTCTGGCCGCCGCCAACGCTTTCGATCCCACCAAGCCGTTCTACAGCTTCGCTTGGCACGTGGACAAGAAAAAGATCTATCCCACGCACACCCGACGCGCGCAGTTCTACCTGGACCACGACTGGTACGTGGAGGCGCAAGAAGCCTTGCCCGTCCACAAGGCAGCCCCGCCCATGGGTGGCGATTACCCGTTCACGCTCACCGGCGGGCACCCGCGCGTGAGCATCCACTCGGTTCACCTGTCCAACTCCTTCTTGTCGCGCCTGCACCGTGGCCAGCCCGTGGTGCACATGAACGACGAAGACGCCCAGCGCCTGGGCATCAAGGATGGCGATGAAGTCGAGCTGTTCAACGATTTGGGAGACAGCCGACTGATGGCTCGCACCGCTGCTGCCGTGCAACCGGGTCAGCTCATCGTCTACTTCTGGGAAACCTACCAATACAAAGGCTGGAAGCCCTACGACTCGTTGCTGATCGGCCTGCCCAAACCGCTGCATCTGGCCGGCGGCTACACGCAGTTTCGCTACTACATGATGAACGGCGGCCCCCAGCCAGCCACTGATCGCGGCGTGCGTGCCGGCATTCGCAAGGCTGCCTGATCTCAGCGGCATTGCGCCTTCCGCGCCTCTCAAGAGAACCTGAAAAAGGACCCCGAACCATGACGTACACCGTCGGCGGCAGCAAGAGTGAGCTGCGTCACGCCAAGCGCCAGCTCGTCACCGTGCTGGATCTCAACAAGTGCATCGGCTGCCAGACCTGCACCGTGGCGTGCAAGAACATCTGGACGAAACG
This sequence comes from Aquabacterium sp., assembly GCF_041915145.1. Taxonomy (GTDB): domain Bacteria; phylum Pseudomonadota; class Gammaproteobacteria; order Burkholderiales; family Burkholderiaceae_C; genus Aquabacterium. The sequence continues at coordinate 41,061 of NZ_JAYSBZ010000004.1, forward strand.
CCCTGGCACCGAACACATGCGCTGGGCCAACGTGACCACTTACCCTGGAGCGGGCTATCCACGCAACTACGAGCAAAAGGGCGGCGGCTTCAAGGACGGCAAACCCCAACGCGGTGTGATACCGATCTACTCGGAGACCGGCGACAACTTTCAATTCAACCAAAAGGAAGTGATGTTCGAGGGCCATGGGCAGCGCGTGCACATGCAGCCCAAGCGCCACCTCGATGGGCAAGACCCCGACTGGGGCTACAACTGGGACGAAGACCAGGGCGGCGGCGAGTGGCCCAATGCGTTCTTCTTTTATCTGGCGCGCATGTGCAACCACTGCACCAATCCTGCGTGTCTGGCCGCCTGCCCCACGCAAGCCATTTACAAGCGTGAGCAAGATGGCATCGTGCTGGTGGATCAAACCAAGTGCAAAGGCCACCGCCATTGTGTTGAAGCCTGCCCCTACAAGGCGATCTACTTCAACCCGGTTTCGCAAACCAGCGAGAAATGCATCATGTGCTTTCCTCGCATCGAGCAAGGCATTGCTCCAGCGTGCAGCCGTCAATGCCCGGGTCGGGTGCGTTGCTTTGGCTACATCGACGACGAAACCACCTTCGTTCACAAGCTCGTCCACAAGTGGAAGGTGGCTCTGCCGCTTCACCCCGAATACGGCACCGAGCCCAATGTCTTCTATGTGCCGCCCATGGGATCGCGCGCCTTCGACGGCGAGGGCGAAATCACCGACAAGAGCCGCATCCCCAACGAAAAGCTCATGGAGCTGTTTGGCCCCCGGGTGATCGACGCTCTGGCCGTGCTGCGCGACGAGCGCGAAAAGCAACACCGCGGCGAGAAGTCCGAGTTGATGGACATCCTGATCAGCAACAACTGGAAAGACCGCTTCGGCGGTTTCGACAAAGACCCGCTCACCCAAGCCGGCGCGAACAAGGAGTCGTGATCATGCAAGCCATCCGAATCAAAGCCAGCAACGACGCGCTGCTCGATCCGGCCTCCTCAGCTTGGGCGGCAGTCAAGTTCACGGCGTTCGACATGATGCCCACGCCGTTGGCGATGGTGGAGTCAGCCTCCCCGTTTCTGGCCATCAGCACCGACCATGGCGCCATCAAGCATCTTGATGTGGCATTCATCCACAACGGGTCGTCGCTGGCCGTGGCGCTGCGCTGGGCATCGGCGCGACACGATCAAATCAAAGAGCTGAATCAGTTCGTCGACGGAGTGGCCGTGATGTTTCCGCTGGCGCGCACATCAATCGCCATGACGATGGGAGCAAAGGGGGCTCCGGTCAATGCCTGGCTGTGGCGCGCCAACAAGCCCGCCCCTTTTTGCGTGATCGCCGAAGGCTTTGCCGCCACACGCCGTTTGCCGGCCGATGAGGCGGGCGATCTTGCCGCGAGCGCCCACCACGACGGCAGCCGGTGGACGGTGATCATGCGCCGATCACTTCAAGGCCCCGACGGGCACGCGCGATTGGTGCCTGGACAAAGCACCAGGGTGGCCTTCGCCGTATGGGACGGAGGCAACGCCGAACGCTCGGGGCGCAAGTCGTTCTCGGGCGACTTCATTGATCTTGAATTGGCTCGCTGAAAGGGGTGCCCCATGAATACACCGACGAGCGAAGACGTCTACGTGCAGATACCCAGCATCAAGCGCGCCCAAGCCGCACGCTCGCTGGTCTACCAGGTGTTCAGTCGCTTATTCATTTATCCGGATTCACCTGAACAACAGGCATTTGTGCAATGCGATGCATGGCCATTGCTCGAAAGCGCGCGCGAGCAACTGCCCTACTCAATCGACATGCTCCTGTCATTGCAAGCCCCGGAACCCGATCTCGAATTGCCCGTCACGTACACGCGCTTGTTCGACAACTGCAGTGGTCGCGCCATGCTTTCGTTGCACGAGAAGGATCACCGGAGCGAATCTCCCGACAGCCTCTGGGAAGACCTGATCCGCTTTTACGAGCATTTCGGTATCCGTTATGAGCTGGGCGGCATCAACAAAGAGTGGCCGGACTGGATCGGCATCGAACTTGAATTCATGCACTACCTGAGCGCGCTCGAAGTGGCCGCCCCCAGTGATACGCACGCGGCCAGCGTGATTGCCGCGCAAGCCGATTTCATTGACCGGCATCTCGCACGCTGGATCCCCAGGCTGTGCGACGCACTGGCAAAAAAGGCGCCCCAAACCCCCTATGGAGCATGTGCCGCAGCCCTGGGTGAGTTTGTGCGCGCCGATCAGCAATTCAACCAGCAACGTCGGCCACTGGCTCGTGCAGCCTGATCTTCGCCTTGCATATCAGCACTCTTGTTTTCAATCCCACCGAAAGAGACACCCCATGGACAAGTTCAACTTCACTCACATCCCCCTGCCCGAATTACCGATGGGCGGGCTTGAAACACCGCTCAGCGACGACGAACGCATGATCGTCGACGCGGCGAGCGCGTTCGCCAAAGAAGTGATGCGCCCGCTGGGACGACAGCTCGACCGCATGACGCCTGAAGAGGTGATCGCGCCCGAATCGCCGATCCACGGCTTTTTGCAGCAACTCAAGGACATGGGAATCGGCCCCGAGGGGCTGCTGTCAATGACGCCCGAACAGATGGCGCGCATGCTGCCCATCGTGCAAGGCATTCTCGGCTGGGGGGATGCAGGGCTGGCCATCTTGGCAGGCAGCACCGGCTTTGCCGGCCTGGCAGCACACCAAACGGGCAACCCGGAGCTGATCGAGCGATTCGGCTCAGCCGTCGGCTGCTGGGTGGGCACACAGCCTGATCGCGGATCGGATTGCTCCGACATCGAAGGCAAGGAGATTTACCCGGGGCGCCGTCACGGCAAACCCAACCTCACGGCTCGAGTCACAGCCGATGAGGTCATCCTCAACGGCCAGAGCTCCGCATGGGTTTCAGGCGCGCCGATCGCGCAATGCGCGCTGGCCTACGTGCCAGCCGACTACGGCGATGGCTTGTATGACGCCAACGGCCTGATGCGTGGTGTCGCCCTGTTTGTTCCGTTCGACGAGAAAGGCGTGAAGAAGGGCAAGCCACTCGACAAGTTGGGCCAGCGTGCCTTGCCACAAGGCGAGGTATTTTTTGACGAAGTTCGCGTGCCACGCCGCTATGTGCTCGCCGACGAGAGCACCTTCAACGGCAGCTTCTTCAGCTCGTTCACCCTGGCCAACATGGAGATGGCTTGCGTGTTTTCAGGGCTGGCGCGCGCCGCCTACGAAGAAGCCCTGGCCTACGTGCATCAACGCAAGCAAGGCGGTGCCGTTCTGATCGATCACCAAGGTGTTCGCGCTCGCCTCTACAAGATCTGGGAGAAGGTTGAAATCTGCCGCGCCATCACGCAGCGCGCCTGCAATTTCAACGTGATCGGCCAGCCGCATGTGCTGGCGTCAATCACGGCAAAGGTCACCGTCACCGAACACGCGCTCGCCGCCGTGAGCGAGTCCATGCAGTTGTTTGGCGGCAATGGCCTGACGCGTGAGTACCCGCTCGAAAAGATGTATCGCGACGCACGGGCCGCAACCGTTGAAGACGGCGAAAACCATGTGTTGGGGCTGGTAGCCGCCGGCCACCTGAGCAAGTGGTACCGCCATCACAACGAATGATCGTGTTCTCGATCGCCCAACCGAATCTCACCGGAGTTCACAACATGTGCAGTTCTCTTACGCGCGAGCCACTTGATCTGAATGATCGCGTGGCCGTCATCACTGGCGGCGCCAGCGGCATTGGCCTGGCTCTGGCACTTCGCGCCGCTCAGGCCGGCATGCGGGTTGCGCTGGCCGACATCGAGCAGGGCACGCTTGATCGCGCCATCGAGCGCGTGCAGCAAGCCGGCGCACAAAAGGTCATCGGCGTGATCACCGACGTCTCTCGCCTCGAATCGGTGCAGGCATTGGCCCAGGCCGTAAAAAGCCAACTGGGCGATCCATGGCTGATCGTCAACAACGCCGGGGTCGCGAAGCCCGGCCTGTCGTGGGTACTCAAGAACAGCGATTGGTCCTGGGTGGTTGGCGTCAATCTGGGCGGCGTGATTCATGGCATCACCACCTTCCTGCCTGGGCTGGTCGAGCGCAACGCCGGCTATGTGGTCAACACAGCTTCAGCAGCAGGCCTGATGGGCGTGCCCGGTGGTGCCGCCTACGTGGCATCAAAACACGCGGTGGTAGGGCTGTCGGAGTCGATCTACCGCGAGCTGCACGCCGTGAAGTCGTCAGTCGGTTTGTCGGTGCTCTGCCCGGCAGCGGTTGATACACGTATCGCCTATGCAGACCGCAACCAACCGGGCGTCGAACATTACGAGGCACCGACGGAAGGTTTGCCTCCCATTCCGCTGGAACAGCCCCTGCAGGTGTTGTCGCCACAGGCCGTGGCAGATCATGTATTTGAAGCCATGGAGCAGCGGCGCTTCTGGGTGTTGCCACACACAGACCTGATCGGCCCGGCCATTCGCGCACGTGCGGCACAAATCACCGAGCAACGCAACCCCGACGCCATCAGCGTTGACCGCGAATCAGCCTTCGTTCACAGCCTCGCGACGGGCGTCGATTTCGTCGAATGCCCCCCACATCGATAAAGGAGAAGACACATGAGCAAGAAATGGATCGTGGGCGCCGTGGCAGTCGTCGCCGTGCTCGGCGCAACCCACTGGATGGGTCTGTGGCCGGGGGCGGCCAACGAGGTTGACGGAAAGCGCTTCAGCGTCGACACCACCCCATTGGGTCGACTGCTCGATACGCCCTGCACGCGCGAACTGTTCATCCACAAATTTGGTGCCGCAGCCATGGTTGGCTCGCCGCAAATCAGCCTGGCCAGACATTTGACGATGAAGCGTCTGTCAGCCTTTCCGCTTGCGCACATCAACGACCTGAAACTGCGCGCCATGCAAGCCGAGTTTTCGAAGCTTGATCCCGAATCGCCAGCCTGTCAGCGCCCTGCCCCCTGACACCACTGCACCACATGCATCTATAGGAGCGCCCCGTGTTCTCAAACATTGCCAAAGGTCTACGCGCATGGCGCCGCCACGGCGTACTGCATAAAAGCCCATGGTGGATCAACGCCCGCATGGTATTTGCCGACGTGCCTGTCGAGCGCGAGGTGGTCAAGGAGTGGGTGCCGTTCCCGCTGACGATCCCCAAGCAACCGATCGCCACGGTTTTCGTGGCGCATTACCCCGAATGCGTATTCGGCAACCCCTACCACGAGGTCGGACTGATGATTCAAGTCAAGCTGTTCGGGCTCTTTCCGATGCTCCATTGCCCATGGATGCTCGTTGACGACGACCTGCACCTGATCAATGGCCGCGAACTGCTGGGTTATCCCAAAAAGATGGCCAAGATTGAATACACCGAAGACGGCGAACGATTCGTGGGCACAGCCTGGCGGCGCGGCCAAGAGGTTTTTCACATCGAAGGATCGATTGGCAAGCCCTTGAGCCGGCCACGCCCGGGCGCTGGCCAGTGGTGGATCAACATGCGCCATCTGCTGACGTTCTTCCCTGGCCATCTGGTGATGTTCCGCCCCGAAGAAACCGTGCATCACGCCAACGAGGTGCCCGACATCCGGGTCACGCTCTCGCCCAGCGAGTTCGACCCCATCGGACACACCACCGGCCCTGCATTCCACGGCTCGATCCGCACCTGCGACATGGGCGGCAGCCTGACCAAGCCCCCCATCCGCATCTGGCCCGTGGGCCCATTCTTCCAGGCCAAGCTCGCGCCGTTTCGCACCCGTTAATACGGTTCCAGTTTCTATCTCGACATCACAGGAGACGCTTCATGAGCCCCAATGACATCATCAATCGCTTTCCGCTGGCGATGATCCCGACTGCCACGGCAAACATCAAAAAGACTTGGCAATACAACATCACGCACCCTTGCTACGTTGTCCTCGACCACGGCAAGTGCGAAGTGCATGAGGGCAACGCCGACCCGTTCGACGTGCGATTCACCATCTCGGACGACAACCTCGTAGCCTTGTTCCGGGGGGAGCTTTCAGGCATGGCGGCATTCATGTCCGGCAAACTCAAAGTCGAAGGTGACCGCATGTTTGCCCAGCGCATTCCATCGTTGTTCAACACCGATGTACTGCTGGGCAAGGTTTGAGCGGTAAAGCCTGCACTTCTTCTATGAAATTTTGAATCCTGTCTGTTCTCGGCAACTTGGGCCCAATGGGTGGCTTCCACCCTTGGGCCATTTTTTCTATTGCCTTGGCCGCGCCGCCCCTCAATCTCAGTGCGCCTGATCCCAGTTGTCGCCCTCGCCGACTTCGGCCAGCAACGGCACCTTGAGCTGCGCCACGCTGGCCATCACGCGCGGCACCTCGGCACGCACCCACTCGACCTCGTCGTGCGGCACCTCGAACACCAGTTCGTCGTGCACCTGCATGATCATCCTGGTGCGCTTGCCTTGCGCGTCCAGCTCGCCTTGCACGGCGATCATCGCCAGCTTGATCAGGTCGGCCGCCGTGCCCTGCATCGGCGCATTGATGGCCTGACGCTCGGCCCCGGCGCGACGCGGCCCGTTGCCGCCACGGATCTCGGGCAGCTCGATGCGGCGCCCGAAGAAGGTTTCGACGTAGCCCCGCTCGGCCGCGCGCGCCTTGGTTTCGTCCATATAGCGTTTGACGCCGGCAAAGCGCGCGAAGTAGCGGTCGATGTAGTCGCGCGCGGCCTTCTGCTCGATGCCCAGCGACTGCGCCAGCCCGAACGCGCCCATGCCGTAGATCAGCCCGAAGTTGATGGTCTTGGCGTAGCGGCGCTGCTCGCTCGTCACCTGGTCGGGCGCGATGTTGAACACCTCGGCGGCCGTGGCGCGGTGCACGTCCATGCCCATTGAAAACGCCCGCAGCAGGCCGGGGTCTTCGCTGATGTGCGCCATGATGCGCAGCTCGATCTGCGAATAGTCGGCCGAAACGATGCGATGCCCCGGCGGCGCGATGAAGGCCTCGCGGATGCGACGCCCCTCGGCGGTGCGGATCGGAATGTTCTGCAAGTTGGGCTCGTTGCTCGCCAGCCGCCCCGTTACCGCCACGGCCTGCGCGTAGTTGGTGTGCACCCGCCCGGTGGCCGGGTTGACCATCAAGGGCAGCTTGTCGGCATAGGTGCTCTTGAGCTTGGCCAGACCGCGATGCTCCAGGATCTTGGCGGGCAGCGGATAGTCCTCGGCCAATTTTTCGAGCACCTCCTCGTCGGTGGACGGCGCCCCGCTGGCGGTCTTCTTCACCACCGGCAACTCCAGCTTGCCGAACAGGATCTCGCCGATCTGTTTGGGCGAACCCAGGTTGAACGGCTGACCGGCGATCTCGTGCGCTTCGCGCTCCAAAGCCATCAAACGCTGCGCCAGCTCGGCGCTCTGCTGATTGAGCAGCCGCGCGTCCACCAGCACGCCGTGCCGCTCGATGCGCTGCAAGACGCGCGACGCGGGCATTTCGATGCGCTCGTACACGAAGCGCATGCCCGGCTCGGCTTCGAGGCGCGGCCACAGCGTCTGGTGCACGTGCAGCGTCATGTCGCTGTCTTCGCACGAGTACTCGGACGCCCGCTCCACGTCGACCTGCGCAAACGGGATCTGGTTCGCCCCCTTGCCGCACAGCGCCTCATAGCTCAGCCCGCTGCGGCCCAAATGGCGCGAGGCCAGGCTTTCGAGGTTGTGCGGCTTGTGGGCCTCCAGCACGTAGCTTTGCAGCATGGTGTCGTGCACGTAGCCGCGCACCGCGATGCCATGGTTGGCCAGCACGTGGGTGTCGTACTTGATGTTCTGCCCGAGCTTGGGCCGCGCCGCGTTCTCGAACCAGGGCTTGAGCCGCGCCAGCACGTCGTCGAGCGGCAATTGATCGGGCGCCCCCGGGCCGTTGTGGCGCAGCGGGATGTATGCGCCCTCGCCCGGCTTGACGCTGAACGACAGGCCGACGATGCACGCCTGCATCGCGTCGAGCGAATCGGTTTCGGTGTCGAGCGCCACCAGCTCGGCCGACTCGATCAAGCCTAGCCAGCGCTCGAACGTCGGCCAGTCGAGCACGGTGTCGTAGTGCTTGTCGAGCGGCGCGGCCACGGGTGCGTCGGGCGGCGCGCCAAACAGGTCCGCCGTCTGACCGGCACCGCCTACCGAAGCCGCGCTCGCCGCCAGCGACTTCTCGAGCTCGACCCGCCAGGTCTTGAAGCCGTACTGGGTGTAAAAGCGCAGCAAGCCCTCGGCGTCCGGCTGCTGCAGCACCAGGGCGTCGAGGCTGGGCCAGTTGGCCACCTGCGCGCTGAGGTCGCAATCGGTCACCACGGTGATGAGCCGGCGCCCTTGCGGCAACCAGTCCAGCGCCTTGCGCAGGTTCTCGCCGGCCACGCCCTTGATGGTCGACGCGGCAGCAATCACGCCATCGAGCGAGCCGTATTCGGCGATCCATTTCGCGGCGGTCTTGGGGCCGACCTTCTCGACGCCCGGCACGTTGTCCACCACGTCGCCAATCAGAGTCAGGTAATCGATGATGCGGTCGGGCGGGACGCCGAACTTGGCGATGACGCCGGCCACGTCGAGCGTCTCGTTGCTCATCGTGTTGACCAGCGTGACGCGCTCGTTGACCAGCTGAGCCAGGTCCTTGTCGCCGGTGGACACGACCACGTCCACACCCGCTTGCGCCGCCACCCGGGCCAGCGTGCCGATGGCGTCGTCCGCCTCGATGCCGGGCACTTCCAGCACCGGCCAGCCCAGCAGCTTCACCACCTCGTGGATGGGCGCGATCTGCTTGGCCAGATCCTCGGGCATGGGCGGGCGGTGCCCCTTGTAGTCGGCATACCACTCGTTGCGAAACGTCGGCCCCTTGGCGTCGAACACGCATACCGCCCAAGTGGCCTTCACCTGCTGGCGCAAGCGCTGCAACATCGCGACCATGCCATGCGTGGCGCCGGTGGGCTCGCCTTGCGGCCCACGCAGATCGGGCATGGCGTGATAGGCACGGTAGAGATAGCTGGAGCCGTCGACCAGCAAAAGGGTATTGCTCATGGGCCGGCATTTTCGCCGACCCAGCCAAGCGACGCGCCCGCCGCGAACGACTTCTACAATGCGGCCTGCACGTCCCCCTCCACGCTCACACCCCATGGCTGTTTTCACCGAAGTGACGGCGTCCGAAGCCGCTGAACTGCTTGCTCGCTTGAATCTGGGCACGCTCACGTCCATCAAGGGCTGCGCCTCGGGCATCGAAAACACCAACTACTTCGTTTCGAGCGAGCGCGGCGACTACGTGCTGACGCTGTTCGAGCGCCTCACCGCCGCGCAGTTGCCGTTCTATCTGCATCTGATGAAGCACCTGGCGCAGCACGGCATTCCGGTGCCCGACCCGCAGGCCGACGCGCAAGGCGAGATCCTGCATGCGCTCAAAGGCAAGCCCGCCGCCGTGGTGACGCGGCTGCGCGGCGCCAACCAGCTGTCGCCCCAGGCACCGCACTGTGCTCAGGTGGGCGCCATGCTGGCCCGCATGCACCTGGCCGGGCAGAGCTACGAGCAACAGCAACCCAATCTGCGCGGACTGGCCTGGTGGCAAGAAGTGGTGCCCACCCTGCTGCCCTACGTCGATGCCGCGCAGCGCGATCTGATCACCAGCGAATTGCGCTTTCAGCAGGAGCTGGCCGCGTCGCCCTCGTTCGCCGCGTTGCCGCGCGGCCCCGTGCACGCCGATTTGTTCCGCGACAACGTGATGTTCGACGGCGACCAGTTGGCCGGCTTCTTCGACTTCTACTTCGCCGGCTGCGACACCTTCTTGTTCGACTTGGCCGTGACCCTCAACGACTGGTGCATCGACTTGGCCAGTGGCGCCATCGACGCCCCCCGCGCCCAGGCCATGGTGGCGGCCTACGACGCCGAACGCCGCTTGGGCGACGACGAGATCGCGCTGCTGCCCGCCCTGCTGCGCGCCGGCGCCCTGCGCTTCTGGTGCTCGCGCCTGTGGGACTGGCACCTGCCGCGCGAAGCCGCCCTGCTCAAGCCGCACGACCCCACACACTTCGAGCGCGTGCTGCGCCTGCGTCGCGACGCCCCCTGGAGCTATCGACGTGGTTGATGCCGCCAAACCCGATGTGCCGCTGACTGGCGTCAAGCTGCGCGTGGTGCCGGCCCTGCAGGGGTCCTTGTGGGTGAAACATGGTCTGCGCGCCTTCTTCCAGCAGCCACTGGGCTTTGCCGGACTCTACGGCGCCGTGGTGTTCGCGGGCATGCTGTTGATGAGCATCCCGGTGATTGGCACGGTGGCCGTCATCGCCCTCACGCCGACCATCACGCTGGCATTCATGCGGGCGGTGCAATTCACGCTATCCGGGCAACGCTTCGGCGTGACCGTCCTGATCGACGTATGGCGCGCCGCCCCCCAACGACGACAAGCACAGATCAAACTGGGACTGTTGTATTGCGTTTGCGTGGCCGCCGTGCTCGTGCTGCTGGCGGCCACGGCGTCGAACACCACCGCCCTGAAAGATCTGCTCAACGGCACCGACGCTGCCCGCGAAGCAGCCTTGCAAGACCCCGCCCTGCTGCGCGCCATGCTGCTGTCCATGCTGGCCTACGTGCCGGTATCGATCGCCTTCTGGCATGCCCCGGCTCTGGTGCAGTGGGCCGGGCAATCAGTGGGCAAGGCGCTGTTCTTCAGCATCATGGCCTGCTGGCACAACCGGTGGGCCTTCACGATGTTCGGGCTGGCCTGGGGTGGCGTGGTGTTCATGGCCGCCACCATCGCCGCCACGCTGGCAACCGCCCTTCAATCGCCACAGGCGTTGGAGCTGGCAATGATCCCGATCGCGGTGATCTTCGGCGCCTCGTTCTACGCTTCGCTGTACTTCAGCATCGTCGATTGCTTCGAGCAGAAGGCGCCCGATTCGATCAATCGATCGGCGTGAGCTTGGCCACGCTGAGCGCCAGCCACTTCAGGCCGTGGCGCCCGAAGTTGATCTGCGCGCGGGCATCGTCGCCACTGCCCTCGAGCGTCACCACCACGCCTTCGCCGAACTTGGTGTGGAACACGCCCTTGCCCACCTTGAGGCCTTGCGGGTTGGCGCGCTGCATCGGCGCCGCGCCAAAGCTGGGGGCTGCGGCGGGGGCATCCACGCGCCCCGCCCCCACCACCGAGCCCATGCCTTTGCCGCTGCTCCAGGCTTGCTGGTAGTCGCGCGCAAAGCCTGAGCCGAAGCCCTGGTTGCGTGGCGTGATCCAGCGCAGCGTGTCTTCGGGCAACTCGTCGAAAAAGCGGCTCTTGACGTTGTAGCGCGTCTGGCCGTGCAGCAGGCGCGTCTGGCTGAAGCTGAGGTAGAGCCGCTTGCGTGCCCGCGTGATCGCCACGTACATCAAGCGGCGTTCTTCTTCGATGCCATCGGCGCTGCTCAACGAGTTCTCGTGCGGGAACAAGCCCTCTTCGAGCCCGGTGATGAACACCGCGTCGAACTCCAACCCCTTGGCAGCGTGCACCGTCATCAGCTGGATAGCGTCCTGCCCCGCCTGGGCCTGGTTGTCGCCGGCCTCCAGCGCGGCGTGCGTCAAGAAGGCTGCCAGCGGCGACATGATCTCGCCGGTTTCGGCATCAGGCGTTTGATCAACCGCGGCCACAGCAGTCGGCACGGCGGGGTCGTCGCTCACGGCGATCGCGCCCGGTTGCTCATCGACCGGCAAGGCCACGGCGTCTTTGCCGAAGCCTTCCTGCGTCACGAAGGCCTCGGCCGCGTTGATCAGTTCGACCAGGTTTTCGAGGCGGTCTTGCCCTTCTTTTTCAAGCCGGTAATGGTCAGCCAGCCCCGAGGCTTCGATGACGTGCTCGATGATTTCGCGCAGCGTCAGGCCGCGCGTGGCGTCGCGCATCGCATCGATCAGCGCCAGGAAGGCCGCGAGGTTGGCGCCGCCCTTGCCGCTCACCGCCGTCACGCTCTGCGCCAGACTGCGCCCGCTGCTGCGCGCGGCGTCTTGCAATTGCTCGAGCGTGCGCGCCCCGATGCCGCGCGTCGGGAAGTTCACCACACGCAAGAAGCTGGTGTCGTCGTTGGCGTTCTCGATCAGGCGCAGATAGGCCAGCGCGTGCTTCACCTCGGCGCGCTCGAAGAAGCGCAAGCCGCCATACACGCGATACGGAATGCCCGCGTTGAACAGCGCCGACTCGATCACCCGCGACTGCGCATTGCTGCGGTAGAGCACTGCGATCTCGCTGCGCGGCAGACCGTCGCGATGCAACAGGCGCGCTTCGTCCAGGAACCACTGCGCCTCGCCGAAGTCACTGGTCGATTCATAGACGCGCACCGGCTCGCCGGCCCCCGCATCGGTGTGCAGGTTCTTGCCCAGGCGCCGCGTGTTGTGCGAGATCAGCGCGTTGGCCGTGTCGAGGATATTGCCGAAGCTGCGGTAGTTGCGCTCCAGCTTGACCACGTTCTGCACGCGAAACTCGCGCTCGAAGTCGGCCATGTTGCCGACCTGCGCACCGCGGAAGGCGTAGATGCTCTGGTCGTCGTCACCCACCGCGAACAGGCTAGCCTCGCGCCCGGCGAACATCTTCAGCCAGGCGTATTGCAGGCGGTTGGTGTCTTGAAACTCATCGACCAGAATGTGCCGGAAGCGGCGCTGGTAGTGCTCGCGCAGCTCGGCGTGGTCGCGCATCAGCTCGTAGGTACGCAGCATCAGCTCGCCGAAATCGACCACGCCCTCTCGCAGGCATTGGTCTTCATAGGCTTGATACACCGCCAGCTGCATGCGACCGAGTTCGTCGCGCGGTTGAATATCTTTCGGACGCAGGCCATCGTCCTTGCTGCCCGAGATGAACCACGAGGTCTGCTTGGGCACGCAGCGCTCTTCGTCAAAGCCCAGGCCCTTGATGACGCGCTTGACGGCCGAGAGCTGGTCTTGCGTGTCGAGGATCTGAAAGCTCTGCGGCAGGCCGGCGAGCTTCCAGTGGGCGCGCAAGAAGCGGTTGCACAGGCCGTGGAAGGTGCCGATCCACATGCCGCGCGTGTTGATCGGCAGCATGGCCGACAAGCGCGTGAGCATCTCCTTGGCCGCCTTGTTGGTGAAGGTGACCGCCATCACGCCCGCCGGGGTGACCTGGCCGGTCTGCAGCAGCCAGGCGATGCGCGTGGTGAGCACCCGCGTCTTGCCCGAACCCGCCCCAGCCAGGATCAAGGCCGGCCCGGCAGGCGCCGTGACGGCGGCCAACTGCTCGGGATTCAACCCGGTCAACAGCGTGTTGGCATGGGTCGGGATGGCTGCCGGCGCGGGGGCGGCAAACAGATCGGGGTGGTCGCTGGTCGGGGCACTCATCCGCGAATTTTAGAAGCCTGTGCCGAGGCAGACGGCATGGCGTCAATCAGACCCCGTCAATGGCGCGACTCAATATCGCCCGTTGATACCCGCGATGCGCAGATACAGGTTGGCCGCCCACGCCACCAGGCCGCGCCGCACGCGCACGGCCCACGTCGAGCCGCCCGCCTGCGTGGCCGGCACTTCGCTGGACGCAGCGAAATCGACGTCCAGCTCGCCCGCCAGCTCGGCCACGAAGCCGGAGTCGCGCACGATCACGTTGGCCTCCAGGTTCACCAGCAGCGACAGGGGGTCGATGTTGGAGCTGCCCACCGTGGCCCAGCTGTCGTCCACGATGGCCACCTTGGCGTGCAAGAAGGCCGGGGTGTACTCGAAGATTCGCACCCCCGCCCCCAGCAACTCGCCGTAGAGCACCCGGGCGGCCATGGCGGCGAAGCGGTAGTCGATCTTGCCTTGCAGCAGCAGGCGCACCTGCACCCCGCGCCGGGCCGCCTTGCGCAAGGCGCGCCGAAACGCATGCCCGGGATAAAAGTAAGGCGACACCAGATCGATGCGCTGCCGGGCCCGCGCGATGGCGTCGATGTAGCTGCGCTCGATGGTGCGGCGCTGACGCAGGTTGTCGCGCACCACGAAGGCGGCGCGCATCGGGGCTTGTGCGTGCGCGGCCTCGGTGAACGCCTCGCGACGATCTTGCGCCAGGCCCATGCGCAACTGCCGCATCAGGCCGCGCGCCCGCACCAGCCGGCCGGGGCCGCGCATCAGCTCGGCAAGCTCGTCGCGCCAGTCCCGCCCCACTTGCGCCCGAGTCCACATGGCCCGAGTCGTCTGTTCGATGGGCGCGACCACCGGGCCGCTGACCTGCACCGAGTAATCGAGCCGTGGTTGTTCAGACCTGCCATGACGCAGGTCGATGCGGTCATCGATCAGGTTGACGCCGCCCACGAAACCGACCTGGCCATCGACCACGCACAGCTTCATGTGCAGGCGGCGCAAATGCCCGGGCTTGAGCCAGTTCCACCAGCCACGCACCGGGCGGTAGACCGCCACCGCCACCCCGGCCGCGGCCCAATGCGCCAGCGTGCTGCTCACGGTGTGCAGCGAGCCGAAGCCGTCCGCCACCACATGCACCTGCACGCCGCGCCGCACGGCCCGCGCGAGCGCCGCCGTCAGGGCCTGCACGGCGGCATCGTTGTGCACGATGTAGGTGGCGAGCCAGACCTCGCGCTCGGCGCGCTCGATCTGGTCGATCATGGCCGGGAACAGCGCATCGCCACCACGCAGCAGGCGGATGTCGTTGCTGCCGACGAACAAGGGGCGCGGCTGCACATACCAGGCGGCCTGCTGCAGCAGATGCGAGCGCTCGTTCGGGTGGTGCGACATGCTTGGCAGGCCTGGCTAACGATGCTCGCCGGTTGGGCCGCTCACGCGGGCTCCAGCTCCACCACCAGCGGCAGATGATCGGACATGCGCGCCCACGCCGAGCCGCGCGGCACGAAGGTCGACAGGCATTTCAGGCCGCGGGTGTAGACGCGATCAAGCGCGAACACCGGCACGCGCGAGGGGTAGGTCAGCTCGCGGCCGCCCTTGGGCGCATGCGCGCGCTGCAAGCCGGCCACGCCCATGCCGCTGTCGAGCCGCTCGCCCCAGTCATTGAAGTCGCCCGCCACCACGACGGGCGATTCGGGCGGCACGTGCTGATCGATGTAGCGCGTCAACTTCTCGATCTGCCGCAAGCGGCTGCCGTGGATCAGCCCCAGGTGCACCACGATCGTGTGCACCTGCATGCCCCGCCACCGCACCGGCACATGCAACAGCCCGCGCTGCTCGAAGCGGTGGTCGGACACATCGTGGTGCCCGACATCGCCCAGCGGCCAGCGCGACAGCAGCGCGTTGCCGTGCTCGCCGTCGCGGGTGTAGGCATTGGTGCGGTAGGCCACCTCATAGCCCTCGGGCGCCAGGAAGTCGGCCTGCGGTTGATCGGGCCAACCGAACCAGGTGCGCTCGAACCGTCTCGCATCTCGTTGATTGAAGCGCCGCACTTCCTGCAAAAAGACCAGATCGGCATCCAGCGCCTCCACCCCCAGGCCGAGGTTGTGGATTTCGAGCCGCTTGTTCGGCCCCATGCCCCGCACACCCTTGTGGATGTTGTAGGTGGCCACGCGCAGCGTGGTGGACGTCAGGCGACTGGTGCTGTGACCGCTGGCCCCACCCAGGCGCGAGCGAGAAAAATGACTGGCTGAAAAATGACGACCGCCCGACATGCTTGGCTCCGTGGATGATGGACTCAAGTCTGCCCCGGCTACCGCCCGACGCGTCTCGGTAACTGCAGCAGGGCGTCGATGTTGGAGGGCGAAAAACAACGCTGCGCCGCCTGCTGCCAGGGCAACCACTCGTAGCGCAGATGCTCGCGCGGCGCCAGCGTCACCCCGACGTCGCGCGGCACGAGCAAGCTGAACACGTGCTCGGTGTTGTGCGTCACGCCCGGCGCGTAGCGATGCCGCCAGCGCTCGTAGATCTCATAGACGTTTTCCTGCCCCCAATCGACGAGATGGGCCGACGGCACCGCCGCGCCGCCCACCACGATGCCCGTTTCCTCGGCCACCTCGCGGCGCGCAGTCTCGGCCCAGGTTTCATCCAGCGTGTCCTTCGACCCCGTCACGCTCTGCCACGTACCCGGCGCATCGGCGCGCTCGATCAGCAGCACGTCGAGCTCGGCCGAGTGGATCACCACCAGCACCGACTGCGGGATCTTGGGCGGGCGAGAAGGAAGCGATGTCATCGGATGCAGTCAAAAGAAGTCAGCACGGGGCAACCATCAGACCAAGAAAAAGGGGTGCAACGCGGCACCCCTGATTCTGCAAGCGCTGCCGGCTCGGCAACAGGCCTCAGGCCTGCGTCGGCGTCGGGTTGCGCAGGCGGATGTGCAACTCGCGCAACTGCTTCTCGTCCACCAGGCTCGGCGCCTGGGTCAGCAGACACTGGGCACGCTGGGTCTTCGGGAAGGCGATCACGTCGCGGATCGACTCGGCGCCGGTCATCATGGTCACGATGCGATCGAGGCCGAAGGCCAGACCGCCGTGCGGCGGCGCGCCGTATTGCAGCGCGTCGAGCAGGAAGCCGAACTTGAGCTGCGCGTCTTCGGCGTTGATCTTGAGCGCGCGGAACACCTTGCTCTGCACCTCTTCGCGGTGGATACGCACCGAGCCGCCGCCGATCTCCCAGCCGTTGAGAACCATGTCGTAGGCCTTGGCAATGCACTTGCCCGGGTCGGTTTCGAGAAAGTCCTCGTGGCCGTCCTTGGGCGCGGTGAACGGGTGGTGACAGGCCACCCAGCGGTCGTCTTCCTCGTCGTACTCGAACATCGGGAAGTCCACCACCCACAGCGGGGCCCAACGGTCTTCGAACAGGCCCTTGGCCTTGCCGAATTCGCTGTGGCCGATCTTGACGCGCAGCGCGCCGATGGCGTCGTTCACAACCTTGGCCTTGTCCGCGCCGAAGAAGATCAGGTCGCCGTTCTGCGCGCCGGTGCGCTTCATGATCTCGGCAATCGCGGCGTCGTGCAGGTTCTTGACGATGGGCGACTGCAGACCGTCGCGGCCCTTGTCGGCTTCATTGACCTTGATCCAGGCCAGCCCCTTGGCGCCGTAGATCTTGACGAACTCGGTGTAGGCGTCGATCTCGCCACGGCTCATCTCGCTGCCGCCCGGCACGCGCAGGGCCACCACGCGGCCGTTGGCGGCGTTGGCGGGCGTCGAGAAGACCTTGAAGTCCACGTCCTTCATCACGTCGGTCAGCTCGGTGAATTCGAGCTTCACGCGCAGATCGGGCTTGTCGGAGCCGTACAGGCGCATCGCGTCGGCATACTCCATCACCGGGTAGGCCGGCAGGTCGACATTCAACGCCGTCTTGAAGGTCTGGCGGATCATGCCCTCGAACATGTCGCGAATTTCTTGTTCGCTCATGAACGAGGTTTCGATATCGATCTGCGTGAATTCGGGCTGGCGGTCAGCACGCAGGTCTTCGTCGCGGAAGCACTTGGTGATCTGGTAGTAGCGGTCGAAGCCGGCCACCATCAGCAACTGCTTGAAGAGCTGAGGCGACTGCGGCAGCGCGAAGAAGTGGCCGTCGTGCACGCGGCTGGGCACGAGGTAGTCGCGCGCGCCTTCGGGCGTGCTCTTGGTGAGCATCGGGGTTTCGATGTCGATGAAGCCGTTGGCGTCGAGGAACTTGCGCACCTCCATGGCCACGCGGTAGCGCAGCATCATGTTCTTCTGCATCTGCGGGCGGCGCAAGTCGAGCACGCGGTGCGTCAGGCGGGTGGTCTCGCTGAGGTTCTCGTCGTCGATCTGGAACGGCGGCGTCACGCTGGGGTTGAGCACTTCGAGCTCATGCGCCAGCACCTCGATCTTGCCGCTGGTCAGGTTGGCGTTCTCGGTGCCGGCCGGACGGGCGCGCACGACGCCGACGATCTTCAGGCAGAACTCGTTGCGCACATCTTCGGCGGTCTTGAAGGTCTCGGCGCGGTCGGGGTCGAACACCACCTGCACCAGGCCTTCGCGGTCGCGCAGGTCGATGAAGATCACGCCACCGTGGTCACGACGGCGGTGGGCCCAGCCCATGAGGGTGACGGTTTGACCGAGCAGCTTTTCGCTGACGAGGCCGGCATAAATGGTACGCATGGGGTGAGTCTCCGAATCAATCAGGGGCCGCCCCGCATTGCTGCGACAGCGACCGTTCATTCAAAACAATTTTTGGCGAGGCAGGTCAGACCCGCGTCGTCTTCGCCTTTGCAGCCATGTCGGGCGGGGCCACGACGCCCATCGAGATGACGTACTTCAGGGCTTCGTCGACGCTCATGTCGAGCTCCACCACATCGGCGCGCGGCACCATCAGCATGAAGCCCGAAGTCGGGTTGGGCGTGGTCGGCACATACAGGCTGAGGTAGTCGCCGCTCAGGTGCTGCGCCACCTCGCCACTCGGCTTTCCGGTGACGAACGCGATGGTCCAGGAGCCCGCGCGCGGATATTGCACCAAAACCGCCTGGCGAAACGCCTGCCCGCTGCTCGAAAACAGCGTATCAGACACCTGTTTCACCGACGTGTAGATCGACTTGACGATGGGAATGTGAGAAACCAGCCGGTTCGACTGCTTCAGCACCCACTGCCCGAAGATGTTGGTGACTAGCACCCCCGTGAGAAACAGCACCGCCACCACCACGATGACGCTCAGGCCGGGAATCTCGGTGAGCCGCTGCAGCACGGGGTGCACGCTGCTGGGCAGTACCGTCTGCGCCGCCGCGACCACGCCGCCGAACACACCGTTGAGCAGGCCCACGACGTGCAGCAGCACCCAGATGGTGACCGTCAGCGGCAACCAGGCCAGCAGGCCGGTGATGATGTACTTCCTCACAGCGCCCCGTTCAATGGCACGCGCAAGACGAACCGCAGGGCGTGCCGCCCGACGCCGCATCGCCCCCCGAAGCCGCGCCCGCGGCCGGCGCCGAGCTGTCGGACGAAGCCGCAGCAGCACCCGACGCAGCCGCGCCAGCACCCGAAGCCCCGCCACCACGGAAGTCGGTCTGATACCAGCCCGAGCCCTTGAGCTGGAAGCCGGCGGCCGTGAGCTGCTTCTTGAAAGACTCGGCGCCGCACGCCGGGCAAGTGGTCAGCACCGGGTCCGAGATCTTTTGCAGCACGTCCTTGGCATGGCCACAGGCGTCGCAGCGATATGCATAAATGGGCATGACAACCTCATTCAGTCCCAAAAAGATGGGATTTTAGGCGGCATGCGCCAAATGCTGGCGGTGATCGACTATGAATTGAGGCACGAGCGAGCCAACTGCCATCCCGAGCAGCGCAGCCAGCAGCCCGGCCAGCTGCCCTGGGAAGACTTCCCCCCAACCCAGGATCTGCGGATACGACGAGGCCCAAACCAGGATGCCGGCCGCGATCGAGAGAATCGCGCCCTGGGTAGTCGAGCGCTTCCAGTACAGGCCGAACGTCAGCGGGACGAACGCGCCCACCAGGGTTACCTGATATGCCGACGAAACGAGGTCGTAGATTGACGTGCCCTTCATCAGGATCGCGTAAACCAGCACCAGCGAGGAGAACACCAGAATGGTGATCCGCATGGCCAGCAACTGCTGCTTGTCAGTCATGCCGGGATGGATATGACGCAAGATGTTCTCGACAAAGCTGGTGCTGGGCGCAAGCAAGGTTGCCGACGACGTGCTCTTGATGGCCGACAGCAGCGCCCCGAAGAAAATGATCTGCATGACCAGCGGCATATGCGACATGATGAACGTCGGCAGCAGGCGCTGATAATCGTTCTTCGCCAGATCCATGGCTTGATCACCCATCACGGCGACCGCGCAGCACACCACGAACATCGGCACGAAGCCGAACACGATGTAGCTGGCACCGCCGATCACCGCCCCGTTGCGCGCCGTGCTGGCGTCCTTGGCAGACATCACGCGCTGAAACACGTCTTGCTGGGGAATGCTGCCCAGCATCATGGTGATGGCGGATGCGACAAAGAAGGACAGGTCCTTGAAGCTGGCCTGCGGCCACAGCTTCCACAAGTCACGCCCGTTGGCCACGGCCAGCACCTTGTCCGAGCCCCCTGCCAGACCGCTCGCGAACACGGCGATCACCGCCAGCCCGATGACGAGCACGATCATTTGAATGAAGTCCGTCCAAGCTACGGCCAGAAACCCGCCGACCACCACGTAGACGAGCACCGCCACCGTGCCGATCACCATGCCTGCAGTTTCGGAAATGGCACCGTTCGAAATCACCGAGAACACCACACCCAGCGCCGTAATCTGCGCTGCTACCCAGCCCAGGTAGCTCAGGATGATGGCAACCGAGCAGAATATTTCGACCCCTTTGCCAAATCGATGGCGGTAGAAATCGCCTATCGACAGTAGGCTCATCTTGTAGAGCCGCGTGGCAAAGAACAGACCTACCAAGATCAAGCAAGACCCTGCGCCAAACGGATCTTCGACCACCGAATTCAAGCCGCCTTGGACGAATTTGGCTGGCAAGCCCATCACCGTTTCGGCGCCAAACCACGTGGCGAACGTAGTGGTGATCACCATGATCAGAGGCAGCGATCGGCCGGCAGCAGCGAAGTCGGTCGTGCTCTTGACCCGCGTGCCGGCCCACACGCCGATGCCCAGCGTGCCCAGCAAATACAGAATGACGAAGACAAGCAAGGTGGTGTTCATGCCAGCAAGCTCTACAACTGAAAGGAGTGGGAGGAGTGGGGCCGGACACCGCCGGCAACGACAAAGCGCGCAAGTTTAGTGCCCATGGGCTGACACCTGCGCCCGCCTTCACGCAAGCCGGGGGCCACCCCGTGGCGCGACCTCACCAGGCGCTGTGGTAGAGCAAAAACACTCGCGCGAACAGCAGCCCGGCCACGAACCCGAGGCACACCCACAAGATGGTGCGCAGCAGTTGGTTGGTGCGGCGCGTTTCAGCCAGGATCGCCGCCAAGTCGGGCCGCAGCGTGGTGGACTGCGCCTGCAGCGCGTCATGCAACAAGCGCGGCATCTGCGGCAGCATCTGCGCGTAGCGCGGCGCCTCTTGCTTGAGCTGCGCCCAGACCGCGCGCCACCCCACCTGCTCGTTCATCCAGCGCTCCAGGAAGGGCCGCGCCGTGCTCCAGAGGTCGAGATCGGGATCAAGATCACGCCCCAGGCCTTCGACGTTCAGCAGCGTCTTTTGCAGCAGCACCAGCTGCGGCTGGATCTCGACGTTGAAACGCCGCGAGATCTGGAACAACCTCATCAGCACCTGACCCAAGGAGATTTCTTTCAGTGGCCGGTCGAAATACGGCTCGCAAACGGTGCGTACCGCGCCTTCGAGCTCGTCGATGCGCGTGCCAGCCGGCACCCAGCCGCTCTCGACGTGCAACTCGGCCACGCGCTTGTAGTCACGCCGGAAGAACGCAATGAAGTTCTGCGCCAGGTAGTCCTTGTCGAAGGACGTGAGCGTGCCGATGATGCCGAAGTCGAGCGCGATGTAGCGCCCGAAGGTGGCTGGGTCAAGCGACACCTGGATGTTGCCCGGGTGCATGTCGGCGTGAAAGAAGCCATCCCGGAACACCTGATTGAAGAAGATCGTCACGCCGTCGCGCGCGAGCTTCTTGATGTCGACACCGGCATCGCGCAGGCGCTGCACCTGGCTGATCGGCACGCCGTTCATGCGCTGCATCACGATCACGCTCGAGGTGCAGTAGTCCCAGATCATCTCGGGGATCAGCACGAGACTGAGCCCGTCCATGTTGCGCCGCAACTGCGCCGCGTTGGCCGCCTCGCGCACGAGGTCAAGCTCGTCGTGCAGGTATTTGTCGAACTCGGCCACCACCTCGCGCGGCTTCAGGCGCTTGCCGTCCGCCCACAGGCGTTCGACCCATCCGGCCAGGCGACGCATCAGCTCGAGATCGTCCTCGATCACGCTCAGCATCCCGGGGCGCAGAACCTTCACCGCGACGGGCCGCCCCCCCCTCAGCTCGGCAAAATGCACCTGGGCAATCGACGCGCTTGCCACCGGCCGGGTATCAAAGCTCGAGAAGATCGCGCCGATCGGTTGCCCGAAGGCTCTCTCGACCAGACGCACCGCTTCGTCACCAGGAAACGGCGGGACACGGTCTTGAAGCAAAGCCAGTTCCTGCGCCACGTCCGGCGGCAGCAGATCGCGACGGGTCGACAGCACCTGCCCGAACTTGACGTACAGCGGCCCCAGCCGCTCCATCGCCAAACGCAATCGCTGGCCGCGCGGCGCATTCAATCGACGCCCGACGGACAGCACGCGAGCCAGAACACTCAACCACGGGCGCCGCATGCTGGACAACGCCATGGTGTCCAGCCCATAGCGCAAGAAGACAAACCCGATGTAGAGCGTGCGCAGCAGCGATCTCATCGGACGCCCGAGCCTGACTGGTCCATCAAGCCCGCGCGCTCGCGCGCCGCGCCAACCACGTCCTGCAGCGCGACGTGCGCGCGCCGCAGCCACTGCATGGCCACATGCGCCTGCGGCCCGCCAATCACGCGGGCCAGATCGTCTTCGATGTCCCAACGCAAGTTATCGATCAGCCAAGCCACGTCCGACGCGAAATCGGCGTCGCCCTGAATCGCCATGGCGGGCCGCTGCCCGGCCAGCGCACGACGAAACACCGCCAAGGGATCCTGAAGATCCACCGTCACCGTGAGCCCGCCGGTTGCCGGCGCATCGTCAGTCAGTTGATCGAGCAGGCCCGCCGGCGTCACCTGCCATCGCAAGGCCGGCCCCCGCCCGCCCGCATCGCGAAACGGCAGACGGATGCCCAGACGCACCGCCATGCTGCGGCCAACATGGCGCCGCATGCGTTCGGCAGCAACAGGCTCGGACGCCAGCAAATGGTTGGCAACCAGGGTGATGCGTTCTTCGAGAAGGGGGCGGATCCCGAGTGGGGGAGTAGTCATGAGGCCATTGTAGGTGGCCGATCTGCCGCCTCTGGGCGCGTCCGCAAGCCGCGCCAAAGTATGCAAATGCAAGGAGAGTTGCCTCACGTTTGCCCCACATTTAAGTGTCATGGCTGTCATATTAAATTTGCGACAATGAAACGGGATTTCACAGAAGGGGCTTCCCGCGCCAGCGCTGGGGGTCGTGGAACTTGTTTCAATGGCCACGCTCACAGCACATCCGGGTGCTCGTCCACCCCCCTATCGGACGCAACCTTGCCTCTCTCTCGCCGCGTGAGAGTCGCCAACAGGCCGGGCTCGGGAGTCCGTGGTCAAGAGAATGTTAGAAAACCGCACCTACGACAGAACTTTCTACAGCGCCCCGCAGTCGGTTACCTCGCTCGTGGCAGCTTTTCTGGAACCGACACTCACCGTGTTGGCCTTCCTGCTTGCCAACCAGTTCTTTGGCGAACCGATCCAGCGCGCCCAGCTGACACTGTGCCTGCTGGTGTTTGCCCTGACCTTTCCCGGCACCAACCGGTTCAAGGACGGCAAGCTCACCGCGGCGGTTGACATCACCAACTCGTGGCTGGCGCTGATCACCATCCTCTGGCTGTGCGGTTACGCCACCGACAGCCTGCACTACTTTGAAACGGATGTCCTGGTTTCGTGGGGCGTGGCCACGCCACTGACCCAATGGGTGGCCGTGGTGCTGGGGCAATACATCATCAAGCACCGCTCCTCGCTGCCGCAGGCCCGCCGCCGGGTCATCGTGGTGGGCGCCAGCGCTCTCGGCGTCAAAGTCGCCCGCGCCATGGACGGCCGCGTGGATCACGTATCAGAATTCGTCGGCTACTTCGACGACCGCACCGACTCGCGCATTCACCCGGACGCGCTGCCGCATCGCCTCGGCGGCCTGAAAGAAGTGGCCGGATACGTCTACTCGCACGGCGTGCACGAGGTCTACATCACCTTGCCGCTGGGTTCGCAGCCACGCATCCTGGAGCTGCTGGAATCGCTGCAGGGCACCACGGCGTCGCTTTACTTCGTGCCCGATGTGTTCGGCATCAGCATCATCCAGGGGCGACTGCAAGACGTGAATGGCGTCCCCGTCGTGGGCATTTGCGAAACCCCGTTCACTGGCACCAACGAACTGGTCAAACGCATTTCAGACATCGTGCTCAGCGCCGTCATCATCGTGCTGATCTCGCCCATCCTGGTGCTGCTGGCCATCGGCGTGAAGCTCAGCTCCCCTGGACCGGTGATCTTCAAGCAAAAGCGCAACGGCCTCGATGGCGAAGAAATCGTCGTCTACAAATTCCGCTCGATGCGCGCCATGGACAACGGCGCCGTCGTCAAGCAGGCCACGAAAGACGACCCGCGCATCACCCGATTCGGCGCTTTCATCCGCAAGACGTCGCTCGACGAGTTACCCCAGTTCATCAACGTGCTGCAAGGCCGCATGAGCATCGTCGGCCCCCGCCCGCACGCTGTCGCGCACAACGAGGAATATCGCAAACTCATCAAGGCCTATATGGTGCGCCACAAGGTCAAGCCCGGTATCACGGGGTGGGCGCAGGTCAACGGCTACCGCGGAGAAACCGAAACCATCGAGAAAATGCAGGCACGGGTTGAATATGACCTGGAATACCTGCGCAACTGGTCGCTCGGGCTGGATATGCAAATCATCGTGCGTACGATCAGGCTGGTGCTGTTTGATCGAAATGCATATTGATATTGAGCACACCCAAAAACAAGATTGCCACAACCACCATCAAGAACAGAGGACGACAAACCATGCCGAAGCAGGCCCGCTCATATTTAAGCGCATCTCCGTCCAAGACCTTGCTGGCATTGAGCTTGGCAGCCTTGATGCCGCATGCTCACGCCGAGAATATTCCTCTTAGCTTGACCTTGAGCGAGACGCTCAGCCGAGACGCCAACCTGTTCCGGGTTGCACCGGGTGAATACGCCGTGGCCGACACGGTTTCAAGCACCGGCTTGAAACTGGGTTTAAACAAGTCATATGGTCGACAACGTTACACCGCCAATATTGGCGGATACGTCAACCGATATTTCGACGACAAACAGTTGAACAACAACAGCTACAGCGTTGATCTGGGGGTCGTCAGCGAATTTGCAGACAAAGGCGTGGCACAGATCAGTGGCAGCGCCTCGCAAAATCTTGCCCGCTTTGACGTCGCCAACCAGAACAGCGTCAACGACATCAAAAACATGCAGAGCAACAGCCAGATCAGCGGCCAGCTCTCATACGGGGGTTACGGGGCGTTCAACCCCTATGTGTCCGCCAGCCATTTCCAGCAAGGTTTCACCCAAACCAGCAGCAGTTATCAGGCATCGAATCAAAACACCTACGGGCTAGGAACCAATTACTCGGTGGTTCCTCAACTGAGTGTTGGCTTGGGTGGTCGCTTCACACGCGGCACCATCAGCTATGACGACGGCTATGGCGGGCAGATTGTTGATCGCCTGCGCCGTCGAGACATCGATTTGTCTTCAAACTGGGTCGCAACGGGGCTGTCCACCCTCTACGCGCGTATCAGCGCGACTCAAGAAAAAGATGCCTACGACCCCAATTCAAACCTGCAAATCGCCGATGCCAAAACTCACGGCCTGACTGGCGAGATCGATTGGAACTATACCCCGCAAGGCCTTTTGTCTTACTCGATCAGTTTCATTCGAGACAAGGGGAATGTTGGCCGGAATTATGATTTATCGAATTCTTTAATTGCACCTGGCGCTTCATATAAAGATTTCAATTCAACCTATAAACAGACAAACGAAAACAATCGTTTAACCAACACCCTCAATGCCAAGATTACTTGGGATCTATCTTCCAAGTTCAAACTGAACACCAGCGCCGCCTATTCCAAGTATCACCTGGACCAGACGCAAAACGTTGACGATTCATTGTTTGGCACCTCGACGTCTACGGCAAGCCCAACCGAGCACAGTCGCTACACAACATTCAGTATCGGCGGTCAATACCAATACGCGCGATGGATCAATCTGTATTGCGACATCAAACGCATCAAACGCACCCGCGACGCCGAATACACCCCATTCAATTCCACCGTCACAGCGTGCACTGGCCAGTTCACCCTCAACGGCATGAACTGATCCCGTCCAGCGCGCCCACCAAACCATGCCCTGCATTCTTCTAACCGGTGCCACCGGCTATATCGCCTCTCATACTTGGTTGGCCTTGCAAGCGGCAGGCTACTCGGTGGTGGGCATCGACAACTTCGTCAACAGTTCGCCCAAGGTGCTCGAGCGCCTGCACACGCTGGGCGGGCAAGTGCCGCAATTCGTGCAGGGCGATGTGCGGCATGCGTTGGCCTTGGATCGAGCCTTCGAGTTGGGGCGCGACCAGTTTGGCGGGGTCGACGCGATGGTGCACTTCGCCGCGCTGAAAGCGGTCGGAGAGTCAACCCAGATTCCGCTGGACTATTTCGAGAACAACCTGGGTGGACTGCTGTCGGTGGCGCAGGCGCTCAAGCGGCACAGCCCCGACGGCGCATCCAAGCCACTGGTTTTCAGTTCCTCGGCGACCGTTTACGGCAACCCGGAGCGCTTGCCGATTCGTGAAGATGCGCCACTGACCAGCACCAACCCCTACGGCTCGACCAAGTTGATCGGCGAGAACATCCTGCGCGATCTGGAGCAGTGCGACCCGAGCTGGCACATCGCGTATCTGCGCTACTTCAACCCGGTCGGCGCTCACCCCAGCGGGCAAATCGGCGAAGACCCGCGCGGCATACCGAACAACCTGATGCCGTACGTAGCCCAAGTCGCCGTGGGCAAGCGCCCGCACCTCAATGTGTTCGGCAAGGACTACGACACGCCGGACGGCACCGGCGTGCGCGACTACATCCATGTGTGCGACCTGGCCGAGGGTCATGTGGCTGCCGTGCGCTACCTGCTTGACAAGCGCGCATCGCTCACCGTGAATCTCGGCACCGGACAAGGCTACAGCGTGCTGGACGTGGTGCATGCCTACGAGCGTGCCAGCGGTCGCCCGGTGCCGGTCGAGTTTGCGCCGCGCCGCGCCGGTGATGTGGCCGCCTGCTACGCCGACGCCGGTCTGGCCGCCAAGTTGCTGGGCTGGCGGGCTCGGCTCGGTCTGGATGACATGTGCACCGACTCGTGGCGTTGGCAGCATCTGAATCCGCAGGGTTTCGAGGGCTAGCACGCCACGGCAATATTGACGACGTATAAGACGCGGCAGCCGCCGACCGATTCGCTTGATCGGCCCATTTTTTGTGTTTCATCTGCTTCATCTGCTATCCGTATGACCTTGCAAATCGTTCCCGTGATCATGGCCGGCGGCTCCGGTACCCGTTTGTGGCCGCTGTCGCGCGCGCTCTATCCGAAGCAGTTCCTGGTGCTGCATGGCAACGAGAGCCTGTTTCAGCAAGCGCATCGGCGCCTGCAGGCGCTGGCGGGCGAAGGCATCGAGGTCGCCGCTCCTTGCGTCGTGGGCAACGAAGAGCATCGGTTTTTGGTACTCGACCAGTTGCGCGAACAAGGCGCCTCGCCCTCATCGTTGCTGCTCGAGCCCGTCGGCCGCAACACGGCCCCGGCGGTGGCGTTGGCCGCCCACGCAGCCATGGCCAACGGGCAGGATCCGATCATGGTGGTGGCGCCGGCCGATCAGACCGTGACCGATGAGGCCGCCTTCGTTGCGGCCGTGCGCGAAGCGGCTCGCGCCGCCGAGCAGGGTGACATCGTGATCCTCGGCATTCAGCCCGACAGCCCGCAAACCGGCTACGGCTACATCCGCACGCAAGGCTCGGCCAGCGACGTGACCCGTGCCGTGGCGGCGTTCGTTGAAAAGCCCAACGCCGAAACGGCCCAGCGTTACCTGGCGGAAGGCGGCTATTACTGGAACAGCGGCTTGTTCGTGATGCGCGCCTCGCGCTGGCTGGCCGCCCTGCAGCACTTCCGGCCCGACATCGCCCACGCCGTGGCGGCCGCGTGGTCGGTTCGCAAGACCGACGGCACCTTTGTCCGCCCGGGCAAGGAAGAATTCGCTGCGGTGCCGGCTGAATCGGTGGACTACGCCGTGCTCGAAAAATGCCCGGAGACGCCGCAGGCCGGCTTCAACGTGAAGATGGTGCCGCTCAACGCGGGCTGGTCTGACCTGGGCGCCTGGGACGCGGTCTGGCAAGTCAGCGAACGCGACGCCAGCGGCAACGTGGCCCAGGGCGACGCAATATTCCACAACACCCGCAACACGCTGGTGCACTCGACCAGCCGACTGGTGAGCGCGGTGGGCGTGGACAACATCGTGGTGGTCGAAACGCCCGACGCCGTGCTGGTGGCCGACCGCGACAGCAGCCAGGATGTGAAGAAAATCGTGTCTGCGCTGCAAGAGCAAGGCCGCACTGAAGGCACGCTGCACCGCCGCGTGCACCGCCCGTGGGGTTGGTACGACTCGATCGACGCCGGCCCGCGCTTCCAGGTCAAGCGCATCATGGTCAAGCCCAAGGCCACGCTGAGCCTGCAGATGCACCACCACCGCGCCGAGCACTGGATCGTGGTGAGCGGCACGGCCGAGGTGACGTGCGGCGACAAGGTCACGCTGCTGGGCGAAAACCAGTCGACCTACATCCCGCTGGGCGAGACGCACCGGCTGGCGAACCCGGGCACCATTCCGCTCGAAATCATCGAGGTGCAGTCGGGCAGTTACCTCGGCGAAGACGACATCGTGCGCTTCGAGGACAAATACGGCCGCTGAAGCCGCGCCGCGATCACCTCACGAAGCCGGCCACCGCGCCGGCTTCGGTGTTTTCAGCAGCGGCTGTCCTGCACGTTGAGCGTGCGAACGATGCCGTCGGACGTTTCGTCGAGCCCGGCGTCTTCGAGATGCTGCGTGTCGGCCCAGCCCACCAGGTTCAAGCCCTCGGAGGTATGCAGCAGGCGATTGATGCTGGCGTTGGCCACCTTCCAGGTGCGTGGTGCCTGCAGATCGATGCGAGCCGCGGCGCGATACAGGCAATCGAGCACGCCGCCATGCGCCACCAACGCGATGGTCTGCCCCGGATGCTCCTCGGCCAGCCGCAAGGTGGTGTTGACGCAGCGCTCATAGAACTCCGTCAGCCGCTCTCCGCCTTCCGGGCCAAAACCAGGCTCGCGCTGGCGCCAGCGCCGCGCATCGTCGGGCCACTTGCCCTCGATCTCGCTCTGGGTCATGCCCTCGAAGCGACCAAACGCCCGCTCGCGCAAGCCAGGGTCCACCCGGACGTTCAAACCCAACACCTCGGCCAGATGCGCGGCGGTTTCGTGGGCACGCAGCAGGTCGCTGGCGTAGACCGCATCCAGACGCTCACCTGCCAGGGCCTGACTCAGCCGCTGCGCCTGCCAGCGTCCGTTGTCGTTCAGCGGGATATCGATCTGCCCCTGGATGCGGGTATCGACGTTCCAGGCGGTTTCGCCGTGTCGTATGGCCAGGATGCGTGTGGTGTGCGATTGCGGCATAGGCATCTCAGGCGGTCAGCAAGCGGCGGTTGAGGGTGTACAGACCTGTCAGGCAGGCCTGCGCCAGCACATGGCCTCGCATGGCCTCGAGCACCTGCGGCCCGGTAAACACGCCTTCGACCGGGCAACGCTCCACATCCAGCGCATACAGCATGAACAAGTAACGGTGCACGCGGGCGTCGTTGAAGGGCGGAAACGGCCCGTCGTAACCGAAATACTGGCCTGACTGCTCAGCGTCGCCGGCGAACCAGCCGGTGTAGTCGTTGAGGCCGTGACGGGCGCCGTGCAGGGTCGCCGGGCCTGATTTTCCGCGCGGCATGAAGCCCGCGCTGAACTCGCCTTCCTGGATCTCGCGCAACACAGGCGGCAAGTCCACCAGCACCCAATGGAAGAAATCGGCCCGGGGCAGATCGGCGGGCACCTCGCGATCCGGTTGGTTGACATCTGTTGCGCTACTCGGCGCGTCGGGGTCTTGGCAGATCAGCACCAGGCTGCGAGCCGACAGGGGCACTTCGGACCACGCCAGATGCGGATTCAGATTGCCCGAAAAACCCACGCCGCCCGCATCGATCCGCCCAGCTGCAAAGCGCTCGGGTATCGAGCCACCGTCGGCCCAGCTTCCACTGATCAAGCGCATGACGAGTCACCAGCCTTTCGGACACTAGCGAGAAGAACAATCAACAGTGCGCAACATGGCATGAGCGTCACACGCCCCACAGCACGTCGTGCTCGGCGGACAGCGCGCGCCGGATCAAGTCCATCAGCGGCCAAGCCCGCTGGCGCAGTGCCACCCGAAAGCCTGCTCGCTCGGCAACGCGGGCTTCGTCGCCAGCTTCCGTGTCGCCAGCGGTCGAAGGCTCCGGGGCCCGCTCGTCAGCCAGCACGGCGGCTTCCAGTGCCCGCAGGGCCGCCGGCATGTCGGCGACCAGCAAGATGCCTTGGGCGGCGGGTTCCCTGCCGATGATGTGCATCAGCCGGTCGCCATCGGCGCCCAGCATGATGACGTCGCCACCGGCTTTCGATTTGAATTTGTAAAGCATGAATCGGCTCCGCTGCTCATTCGTCACTCATTAACGCACTGCAGCAAAAATCGGTTGATCCCATTGTGAGGGGGCGTCCGGCGAATCTCAAGACCCTTTTGCCGAGCCCGCCAGCCCGTTGTCGCGTCTGCTTCCGTTCGGATCGAGGGGGCAAGGCCGGCTCCCGCCTAAAATCTCCCCCTCTTTTCAGCCGGCCGACTTCCGCGCGGGCTGATCGGGCTGCCTGAGCCCGCTCCATCACCTCACCGACCTCACCCTGAGCGCCCCATGACCGAGCTCGCGAAATCCTTTGACCCCGCCCCGATCGAGTCCCGTTGGACGCCCGAGTGGGAGCAACGCGCCCTCTTCGCCCCCACGCTGGACGCCGGCAAGGCCTCGTTCTGCATCCAGCTGCCGCCGCCCAACGTGACGGGCACGCTGCACATGGGCCACGCCTTCAACCAGACCATCATGGACTCGTTGACGCGCTACCACCGCATGCTGGGCCACAACACGCTGTGGATCCCGGGCACAGACCACGCGGGCATCGCCACGCAGATCGTCGTCGAGCGCCAGCTGCAAGAAAAAGGTCAGAGCCGCCACGACCTCGGCCGCAAGAACTTCGTCGCCAAGATCTGGGAATGGAAGGAGCAGTCGGGCTCGACCATCACACAGCAGATGCGCCGCATGGGTGACTCGGTGAGCTGGAACCATGAGTACTTCACGATGGACGATGGCCTGTCGAAGGTCGTCAGCGAGACCTTCGTGCGCCTCTATGAAGAAGGCCTGATCTACCGCGGCAAGCGCCTGGTGAGCTGGGACCCGATCCTCAAGTCCGCCGTGTCCGACCTCGAAGTCGAAAGCGAGGAAGAAGACGGCTCGATGTGGCACATCCGCTATCCCGTAGATGGCAGCGATGAAACGCTGGTCGTGGCCACCACCCGGCCCGAGACCCTGCTGGGCGACACGGCCGTGATGGTGCACCCCGAGGACGAGCGCTACACGCACCTCATCGGCAAGCTGGTCAAGCTGCCCATCACCGGCCGCCTCGTGCCCGTGATCGCCGACGAGCATGTCGACAAGGAATTCGGCACCGGCGTCGTGAAGGTCACGCCGGCCCACGACACCAACGACTACCAGGTCGGCCTGCGCCATGGCCTGCCGATGATCACCATCTTCACGCTCGAAGCGCAGGTGGTGTCGCACCTGAGCGAGATCCCCGAGGCCTATCGCGGCCTCGACCGCTTCGTCGCCCGCAAGGCCATCGTGGCCCAGCTCGAAGCCGATGGCCTGCTGGTCGAGGTCAAGAAGCACAAGCTGATGGTGCCCCGCTGCGCCCGCACCGGCCAGATCATCGAGCCGATGCTGACCGACCAGTGGTTCGTCGCGATGACCAAGCCCGGTGCGCAAGGCAAGTCGATCGCCGAGCAGGCCATTGACGCCGTGGAATCGGGCGACGTGAAGTTCGTGCCCGAGAACTGGGTCAACACGTACAACCAATGGATGAAGAACATCCAGGACTGGTGCATCAGCCGCCAGTTGTGGTGGGGCCATCAGATCCCGGCCTGGTATGGCAGCAACGGTGAGATCTTCGTGGCCCGCAACGAAGACGAAGCCCGCACCCGTGCCAAGGCCGCCGGCTATGCAGGCGAGCTGACGCGCGACGAAGACGTACTCGACACCTGGTATTCGTCGGCGCTGGTGCCCTTCTCCACCCTGGGCTGGCCCGAGCAGACCAAGGAGATGGACCTGTTCCTGCCCTCGTCCGTCTTGGTCACCGGCTACGACATCATCTTCTTCTGGGTCGCCCGGATGATCATGATGACCAAGCATTTCACCGGCAAGGTGCCGTTCAAGCACGTCTACATCCACGGCCTGGTGCGCGACGCGCAAGGCCAGAAGATGAGCAAGTCTGAAGGCAATGTGCTCGACCCGGTCGACCTGATCGACGGCATCGAGCTGGCCCCGCTGCTCGACAAGCGCACCACCGGCCTGCGCAAGCCCGAGACGGCACCCAAGGTGCGCAAGAACACCGAGAAGGAATTCCCGGACGGCATCCCGGGCTACGGCGCCGACGCGCTGCGCTTCACCTTTGCCTCGCTCGCCAGCCTGGGGCGCAGCATCAACTTCGACAGCAAGCGCTGCGAGGGCTATCGCAACTTCTGCAACAAGCTCTGGAACGCCACGCGCTTCGTGCTGATGAACTGCGAAGGGCAGGACTGCGGCTTGAGTGAGCACGCCCAGAACGCTTGCGCGGCGGGTGGCTACCTGGCCTTCTCGCAAGCCGACCGCTGGATCACCAGCGAGCTGCAGCGCGTCGAAGCAGCCGTGGCACAAGGCTTTGCCGAATACCGGCTCGACCACGTCGCCCAATCGATCTACCAATTCGTGTGGGACGAATACTGCGACTGGTATCTCGAGATCGCCAAGGTGCAGATCAACGTGGCCAAGGACGTCGGCGACGAAGCCGCCGCTCGCGCCACGCGCCGCACACTGATCCGCGTGCTCGAAACCGTGCTGCGCCTGCTGCACCCGATCACGCCCTTCATCACCGAAGAACTCTGGCAAACCGTCGCCGTGGTGGCGGGCCGCAAGGCCGCCGACTCGAACGACAGCATCGTGCTCGCGCCCTACCCGGTCGCCCAGCTCGACCGCATTGACGCGCAGGCCGATGCCTTTGTCGCCAAGCTCAAGGCCGTGGTCGGCTCCTGCCGCAACCTGCGCGGCGAGATGAACCTGTCGCCCGCCGAGCGCGTGCCGCTGCTCACCCGTGGCGACGCCGAGTTCATCGCGGCGGCCGGCCCGGTCATCAAGGCGCTGGCCAAGCTGAGCGAAGTGCGCGCGCTGGCCGATGACGCCGCCTTCGCCCAAGCCACGCAAAACGCGCCGGTGGCCGTGCAGGGCGAACTGCGTCTGGCGCTGGAGGTGCAGATCGACGTCGAAGCCGAAAAGGCCCGGCTCGACAAGGAGATCGCCCGCCTCGACGGCGAGATCACCAAGGCCAACGCCAAGCTGGGCAACGAGAGCTTCGTGGCGCGTGCGCCGGCGGCGGTCGTCGAGCAAGAAAAGCAGCGTCTGGCTGACTTTTCGGCCACGCTCAGCCGCATGCGCGAGCAGCGTGCGCGACTAGGCTGATGCAAGTCGCCGCCCCCCGCGATTGGTGGGGGTGGCTGAACGAAGCCAGGGCAAATCGTCTAAACCTCGTCACACCTGGGTGCAAGAATCCGCGTTTTTCACGCCAACACAGAGAGAGCTTCAAGTCATGCTGGTTAACAAGGCCATCTTTCCGGTTGCCGGTCTGGGCACCCGCTTCCTGCCCGCCACCAAGGCGCAGCCCAAAGAAATGCTGCCGGTGGTCGACAAACCCCTGATCCAGTACGCCGTCGAAGAGGCCTACGCCGCCGGCATCCGCGAAATGATCTTCGTGACCGGCCGCCACAAGCGCCCCATCGAAGACCACTTCGACATGGCCTTCGAGCTCGAATACGAACTGGAGCAAGCGGGCAAGCTTGAGTTGCTCAAGACGGTGCAGTCGATCAAGCCCGCCGACATGGAGTGCGTGTTCGTGCGTCAGGCCAAGAGCCTGGGCCTGGGCCACGCCGTGCTGTGCGGCGAGCGACTGGTGCGCGGCGAGCCGTTTGCCGTGCTGCTGGCCGACGACCTGATGGTGGGCGACAAGCCCATCCTGAAGCAGATGGTCGAGCAATTTGAAGAATGGCGCGCGTCGATCCTGGCCGTGCAAGAAGTGCCTGCCGAGCACACCAAGCGCTACGGCATCGTGGCCGGCACGGTGGTCAACGACCATCTGATGGACGTGACCCGCATCGTCGAGAAGCCGGCCCCTGAAGTGGCGCCGTCGCGCCTGGGTGTGGCCGGCCGCTACATCCTGACCCCAGGCGTGTTCGACGAGATCCGCAACCAGCCGCGCGGCGTGGGTGGCGAGATCCAGCTGACCGACGGCATTGCCGGCATGCTGCGCCGTGAAAAGGTCTTCGCCTACACCTACGAAGGCAAGCGCTACGACTGCGGCAGCAAGGAAGGCTTCTTGCAAGCCAACGTGGAGCTGGCTCTGACCCACCCGCAAGTGGGCCCGTGGTTCCGCGAGTACATCAAGACCGTTCAGGCCTGACGCCGCGAGTTGCCGCCGGCTGGCGGTTCAGTCTGCACGGCTGACCCGCTGGCTCAGCGGCGCCGCAGCACGTGGATGAAGGTGTCGCCCTCGGCCGTCTGGCTGATCAGCTCGTTGCCGGTCTGCCGGGCAAAGGCCTGAAAGTCGCGCACCGACCCGGCGTCCGTCGCCACCACCTTCAGCGTCTCACCGCTTTGCATGTCGGCCAGTGCCTTCTTGGCTTTCAGGATCGGCAGCGGGCAGGTCAAGCCACGGGTATCGAGTTCTTTGTTGATGTCCATGAGCGGCACGGCTAGCGACGTTGGGGATTCGTCATTGTAGGGACGGCACCACGGCCGGCGCTGATGATCGAACTCACGCCGGAAACACCCCGGTCGACAAGTACCGATCGCCGCGATCGCACACCACGAAAACGATGGTGGCGTTCTCGACGCGCTGCGCGATCTGCAAGGCCACCCAGCAAGCTCCCGCCGCCGAGATGCCAGCGAACAGGCCTTCTTCGCGAGCCAGGCGCCGTGCCATATCTTCTGCGTCGGCCTGCGAGACATAAACCATCTCGTCAACGGCCGTCGGGTCGTAAATCTTGGGCAGATAGGCCTCGGGCCATTTGCGGATGCCCGGGATGCGCGAGCCCTCGCAGGGTTGCGCGCCGACGATGCGAACATCGGCGCGCTTTTCCTTGAGGTAGCGCGACACACCCGTGATCGTGCCCGTCGTGCCCATGGCGCTCACGAAGTGCGTCACGCGGCCCCTGGTGTCGTCCCAGATCTCGGGGCCGGTGGTCTCGTAGTGGATGCGCGGGTTGTCGGGGTTGGCGAACTGGTCGAGCACCAACCCCTTGCCTTCGCGCTGCATGCGCTCGGCGAGATCGCGGGCGTATTCCATGCCGCCGGTCTTGGGCGTGAGGATCAACTCGGCGCCATAGGCCTTCATGGTCTGCGCCCGCTCGATGCTGAGGTCCTCCGGCATGATCAGCAGCATGCGGTAGCCGCGAACCGCTGCCGCCATGGCCAGCGCGATGCCGGTGTTGCCCGACGTAGCCTCGATCAGCGTGTCGCCGGGTTTGATCTCGCCACGTTCCTCGGCACGACGGATCATGCTGATGGCCGGGCGGTCTTTCACCGAGCCGGCCGGGTTGTTGCCTTCGAGCTTGGCCAGGATCACATTGCCGCGCTGTTCGTTTTCCAGCCCCGGCACACGCTGCAAGCGCACCAGCGGCGTGCGGCCGATGGCTTCATCAAGCGTGATGTATCGCGGCGCGGCGCGTGACGACTCTTTCGGCATGGAGACCAACCTCGTTGTATTGAATGCAGCGGGCATTGTCGCAGCATGAAAGCGACGGTCGTGCAGCATGGCTTACGTTCATGCCATAATCTCGCCCTTCATCACTTGCCGAAGTGGCGAAATAGGTAGACGCAGCGGATTCAAAATCCGCCGGGCTAAACCCCGTGCCGGTTCGAGTCCGGCCTTCGGCACCACTGCATGCCTCCGCTTCCTCCCGTCACGCAAGGCCTCATCCTGATCAACGTGGCGATCTTCTGCCTGCAGATGATCTCCCCGTCCTTGACCAGCTTCCTTGCGCTGTGGCCGCTGGGTTCGCACTTCCTGCCTTGGCAGGTCGTGAGCTACGCCTTCTTGCACGGCTCGCTCGACCACCTGTTCTTCAACATGCTAGCGCTGTGGATGTTCGGCGCCGAACTCGAAATCGTCTGGGGTTGGCGCCGTTATGTGCAGTTCTACACCGCCTGCGTGCTGACGGCCGCCGCCGCCCAATTGCTGCTGGACGCGCTGATGGGACTGGCCGCCCCCACGCTAGGTGCTTCGGGCGGGGTGTACGGCCTGCTGATGGCATTCGGGCTGATGTTCCCGAACCGCACCATCGTGCCGCTGATTCCGCCCATCCCCATGAAGGCCATCACCTTCGTTCTGATCTATGGCGCGATCGAGTTGTTCATGGGGATGGCGTATTGGGCCGGCGGCGTGGCCCACTTTGCCCACCTGGGCGGCATGCTGGGCGGGTGGCTGATGATGCGCTACTGGCGTGGCCAGCCACCGTTCGGCCGGCGCTGACAGCCCGCCTCGCTCACGCGCCCCAGGCGACACGCCGGGCCGGGGGCAGCACCACCCGGTCGGCATGCCTGAACGCACGCCCGATACGTCTCAATTCTTGCGAACCCGCCTAATTTCATCCAGGATCAGCAAGCTGGCGCCCACGGTGATCGCGCTGTCTGCCACGTTGAAAGCCGGAAAGTACCCACCCGCAAAGACGGGCTTCAGGAAGGCCCAGTGGAATTGCAGAAAGTCCACCACGTAGCCATAGGCCAAGCGATCAATCGCATTGCCCACCGCGCCCCCCAGCACCAGAGCCAGCGCCCACGCGAACATGCGCTGGTGGCCGTGCTTCTTGAGCATCCAGATGATGGCAGCTGCGGCGGTCAGCGCCAGCCCGGTGAACAGCCAGCGCTGCCAGCCGCCCGAGTGCGCCAGGAACGAGAACGCCGCGCCCGTGTTGTGAGCCCGGACCACGTTGAAATACGAGGTCACGACCCGCTCTTGCCCCAGCGCAAAGTGCCCGGTGATGAGCACCTTGGTGAACTGATCGAACAGCACCACGATGAGCGCGATGCCCAGCCAGGGCATCAGGCTGCCACCCGACTTCTTGCTCGCCATCAGGCCACCTTGCGCGTTTCGCCCGCGCCGTAGAGGTTGCTGGCGCAGCGGCCGCACAGCGTGGGGTGTGCTGCGTCGGCGCCGACATCATCGCGGTAATGCCAGCAGCGCTCGCACTTGGTCGCGCTCGACGGCGTGACCGTCACCGTCAGCTCGCTGCCCGCCACCAGCGTCGCCTTGGAGGTGATGGTGACGAACTTGAGGTCATCACCCAGCGTGCTGAGCAGTGCGAAGTCCTCGGCGTTGACGGTGATGGTGAGCTCGGCCTGCAGCGACGAGCCAACCTGACCACCACCGCGCAC
>NZ_JAYSBZ010000005.1:0-73239 GCF_041915145.1 Aquabacterium sp.
ACAGGTCGGACAGGTGCACCAGGCCGTCGATGCCAGCGGCCAGACCCACGAACACGCCGAAGTCGGTGATCGACTTGACGGGGCCCTTGACCTTGTCGCCACGCTTGAAGTTGACGGCGAAGTCGTCCCAGGGGTTCGGCTTGCACTGCTTCATGCCCAGGCTGATGCGGCGCTTGTCTTCGTCGATCTCGAGAACCATGACTTCGACTTCGTCGCCCAGGGTGACGATCTTGCTCGGGGCCACGTTCTTGTTGGTCCAGTCCATTTCGGACACGTGAACCAGGCCTTCGATGCCGGGTTCGATTTCAACGAACGCACCGTAGTCGGCGATGTTCGTGACCTTGCCGAACAGACGGGTCGAAGCCGGGTAACGGCGCGACACGCCCACCCACGGATCGTCGCCCATTTGCTTCAGGCCCAGCGAGACGCGGTTCTTCTCGGCGTCGAACTTCAGGACCTTGGCGGTCAGCTCTTGACCAACCGTCACCACTTCGCTCGGGTGACGCACGCGGCGCCATGCCATGTCGGTGATGTGCAGCAGGCCGTCGATGCCGCCGAGGTCGACGAAGGCACCGTATTCGGTGATGTTCTTGACCACGCCGTTGACGATCGCGCCTTCGCGCAGCGTTTCCATCAGCTTGGCGCGCTCTTCGCCCATCGAGGCTTCAACCACGGCACGGCGCGACAGCACGACGTTGTTGCGCTTGCGGTCGAGCTTGATGACCTTGAACTCCATGGTCTTGCCTTCGAACGGCGACATGTCTTTCACAGGGCGCGTATCGAGCAGCGAACCGGGCAGGAAGGCGCGGATGCCGTTGACCAGCACGGTCAGGCCGCCCTTGACCTTGCCGCTCACGGTGCCGGTCACGAAGTCACCGGACTCGAGTGCGGTTTCGAGCGACAGCCACGAAGCCAGACGCTTGGCCTTGTCGCGCGACAGGATGGTGTCGCCGTAGCCGTTTTCGATGGCGTCGATGGCCACCGAGACGAAGTCGCCGACTTGCACTTCGACTTCGCCTTGATCATTCTTGAACTCGTCGATGGGCACGTAGGCTTCGGACTTGAGGCCAGCGTTGACGACGACGAAGTTGTGCTCCACGCGAACCACCTCGGCCGAGATGACTTCGCCAGCGCGCATGTCTGAGCGCTTCAGAGACTCCTCGAACAGGGCGGCAAAAGATTCCATGCCCTGCGAGGCAGCGGTTTGGGTTTGAGTCATGAGATTTCCTGATGCCGGTTGATGAACCGCCGGCTGCGGTGCTGTGGTCCGACCGGTGTCGGCAGCGGGTTGCGTTGAACAACCGGTCTTCAGGCGAAGCGATGTCTGATGGACTTCAGAAACCCGTTGCGCCCCAGGCACCGGGCGGTGCGCTGGCGAAGACCGGAGCCTAGGGTGTCAATTCGCGGCGATCAGGCCACGAAGTGACGGTGCTCGGCCCACCAGCCCAGGACCAGGTCGATGGATTCTTCGACCGTCATCTCGGAGTTGTCGAGCAAACGAGCATCTTCGGCGGGCTTCAAAGGCGCAACGGCACGGGTGCGATCCCGCAGGTCGCGCGCTTCCAAGTCCGCGAAAAGATCGTCGAGGTTAGCGGAAAATCCTTTGGAAATCAACTGGTTATGGCGACGCAGGGCGCGCGTGCGGGTGCTCGCCGTGAGAAACACCTTGAGCGGCGCGTACGGAAAGAGCACCGTGCCCATGTCCCGCCCATCGGCCACCAGGCCGGGGATCTGGCGGAACGAGAGCTGCAGGTCGAACACCGCCTGGCGAACCGCTGGCCAGGCCGAGATGCGCGAGGCCATCGAGCCGACGGATTCGTCGCGCAGGGTCTGCTTGACTTCTGTGCCATCGAGCCAGACCTGCTCGCCCTCGAAGCGCAACTTGAGCGTGGCGGCGAGGCGGGCCAGGGCGGGTTCGTCGTCGGGCGACACGCCCAGGCGCATGGCGGCCAGCGCGGTGGCGCGGTAGATCGAGCCCGAGTCGAGCAGATGAAAGCCCAGGCGGGCGGCCAGTTCGCTGGCCAGCGTGCCCTTGCCCGAGGCGGTGGGGCCGTCCACCGTGAGCACCGGGATGTCGGTGGGGCGGGTGGTGACCACGCCGAACAGGCTCTCGAAGTAGTCAGGGAAGGTCTTGGCCACGCACTTGGGGTCTTCGATGCGTACCGGCACGGCTGGGGCCTCGCTGCCATACAGCGCCGTCAGCGGGTTGAAGGCCGCCAGCGAGAAGCACATCGCCATGCGGTGGTCGTCGTAGGTGTGGATGCTGGCCGCGCGCCAGGCTTCGGCGCTGGCGGGCGGCGTGACGGTGATGTAGTCGGCGCCTTCCTCGACCGTGGCGCCGAGCTTGCGCAACTCGCGGGCCATGGCGGCGATGCGGTCGGTCTCCTTGACGCGCCAGCTCGCGATGTTGTTCAGCCGCGTGGTGCCGCGGGCGTAGAGCGCCATCACGGCCAGCGTCATCGCGGCGTCGGGGATGTGGTTGCAGTCGAGCTCGATGGCGTTGAGCGGCCACCCCTTGCCTGGTTCGCCGCGCTTCACCTCGAGCCAGTTCGGCCCGCTCGACACCTGCGCGCCCATGGCCTGCGCGGCCTCGATGAAGCGGATGTCGCCCTGGATGGACGCCGCGCCGACGCCTTCGATGCGCAGCGGCGCGGTGGTGGCCGCCAGGGCGCCGGCGGCGATGAAGTACGACGCCGACGAGGCATCGCCATCGACGGGGATCTCGCCCGGCGACTGGTAGCGGCTGCCCTGCGGGATCACGAAGCGCGACCAGCCTTCGCGCTGCACGTTGATGCCAAAGCGTGCCAGCAGGTTGAGGGTGATCTCGATGTACGGCTTCGAGATCAGCTCGCCCACGACCTCGATGGTCAGGGCCTGCTGTTGCGACACCAGCGGCAGCGCCAGCAGCAGCGCCGTCAGGAACTGGCTCGACACGTCGCCGCGCACCTTGATGGGCGCGGCCAGCTGCAGCGTGCCGCCGGCCAGCCGCAGCGGCGGGTAGCCCTCGACGCCCAGGCAGTCGATGTGGCAGCCGAGCGGGCGCAGCGCGTCGATCAGGTCGCCGATCGGGCGTTCGTGCATGCGCGGGATGCCGCTGAGCTCGAAGGTGCCGCCCTGGCTGGCCGACAGCAGCGCGAGCGCGGCCGTGAGCGGGCGCATGGCGGTGCCGGCGTTGCCCAGGAATAGTTGGGCGTCGCGCACCTTGAGTTGGCCGCCCAGGCCGGTGATCAGCATCGCCCCGTTGGCCTCCGCTTCGATGGCGCAGCCGAGCTTGCGCAGGCTGTCGAGCATCACGCGGGTGTCGTCGGACTCGAGCACGTCGAGCACGCGCGTCGTGCCCTCGCTCAGGCCGGCCAGAAGCAGCACGCGGTTGGAGATGCTCTTGGAGCCCGGCAGACGGACCGTGCCGCCCGCACCAGACAGCGGCGGCAGATCGAGGAAGGCGATGTCGTACATGAAAGAGTCGGGGGAGTCGAAGGACGCCCCGATGAATCAGCGGCTGCCCGAGGAGCCGGTGGTTTTGGGTCCGCTCAGGTGCCAACGGCCCCGGGCTTGAGAGATCTGGCGGATGCGTTCTTCGAGTGCTTCGGCATTGCCGTCGCGCATGGCGGTCTCGAACTCGTCGAGTACCGAGCGGAACAGTGCCGACTGACGGATCACCTCGTCGCGATTGGCGATGAGCACGTCACGCCAGACGTGCGGGGCGCTGGCGGCGATGCGGGTGAAGTCGCGAAAGCCCGGGCCCGCGAGTTGCAGAAAGTCCTTGCCCGCCGGCTGGTTGGCGACCGCGCTGAAATAAGCGAAGGCCAGCAGGTGCGGCAGGTGACTCACGGCGGCGAACGCGGCATCGTGGTTCTCGGGGCGCATCTTCAGCACCTGGCAGCCGATGGCGGCCCACACGTCGGTGGCCTTTTGCAGCATCACCGGGTCGGTCTGCGAGGTGGGCGTCAGGATCACTTGCCGGCCGGCGTAGAGCTTGGCCTCGGCGTGGTCGATGCCGGCCTGCTCTTTGCCCGCGATCGGGTGCGCGGGTACGAAGGACTGCGCCCGATCTTTGAGCACGCGCTTGGCGGCGTTCACCACGTCAAGCTTGGTGCTGCCGACGTCCATGAAGAGCGTGGCGGGGGTGACCATGTGGCGGATCGCCAGCAGGGTGCGCTCGGTGGCGGCCACGGGCACGGCGATCAGCACGATGTCGGCGCCCGACACGGCCAGCAGCGCCGATTCGGCCGCCACGTCGATCACCCCCATGCGGCGGGCTTTCTCGAGGGTCGAGGGCGATTTGCTGTAGCCGACCACGCGGTCGACCAGGCCGGCCTGCTTGAGTGCGAGCGCGAACGAGCCCCC
This sequence comes from Aquabacterium sp., assembly GCF_041915145.1. GTDB lineage: Bacteria > Pseudomonadota > Gammaproteobacteria > Burkholderiales > Burkholderiaceae_C > Aquabacterium. The sequence continues at coordinate 4,348 of NZ_JAYSBZ010000005.1, forward strand.
CATGAGGCCGCAGCCGATGACGCCGAGTTGATTGAACATGGCCATGGGGCGGAGATTCAGTGAGTGTCCAGAGGGTAGGCGCCGAGCAGCTTGAAGAACGAGCACTGCGCGCGCAGTTCGTTCAAGGCGGCGGCAACGTGGGGCTGTTCGGGGTGGCCGGCGAGGTCGATGTAGAACAGGTATTCCCATTGACCCGAGCGTGCCGGGCGCGACTCAAACCGCGTCATCGACACGCCATGCCGCTTGAGCGGCACCAGCATGTCGTGCACCGCGCCGGGCCGGTTCGCCACCGACACGACCAGACTGGTGCAGTCGTGGCCCGAAGGCTGCGGCTGCGGATGCTGCTCGGGCAGAGCAACGATGACGAAGCGGGTGCGGTTGTGGGCGTCGTCTTGAATCGCCGGCGCGACGACGTGAACCCCGTAGGTGGATGCCGCGCGGGCGCTGGCGATGCCGGCGACGCGCTCGTCTTGCGTGGCCAGACGGGCGCCCTCGGCGTTGCTGGACACCGGGCGACGCTCGGCATCGGGCAGATGCTGGCTCAGCCAACCCTGGCATTGCGCCAGCGCCTGTGGATGGGCACAGACCACCTCGATGCCGGCCAGCTCGGTGCGCTTGCGCAGCAGGTTGTGGCGCACCATCAGGCTGGTCTCGCCGACGATCATCAGCGGCGTGGTCAGGAACAGGTCGAGCGAACGGGCCACCATGCCCTCGGTCGAGTTTTCGACCGGCACCACGCCGAAATCGGCCGCACCGGCGGCCGTGGCGCGGAACACCTCGTCGATGTTGACGCCCGGCACGCCGGCGATCGACGAGCCAAAAAAGCCGAACGCGGCTTCTTCGCTGAAGGTGCCCGCCGGGCCCAGGTAGGCCACGCGCGTGGGGGCTTCGAGCGAACGGCAGGCCGACATGATCTCGCGCCAGATCGGCGCCACGCTCTCGGCGCGCAGCGGGCCGGGGTTCGCGGCCTTGAGGCCATCGATCACCTGCGCTTCGCGCTCCGGGCGAAACACCGGCGAGCCTTCGCGCTTCTTGATCTCGCCCACGTGCTGGGCCAGTTCGGCGCGCTGGTTGAGCAGCGCGAGCAACTGACGGTCGAGGGCGTCGATCCGCACCCGCAGCGAGCCCAGATCGGCGCCCGACTCGGACGCTGTCACGCAAGAAGTTGTAGGCACCGGATCAGCCATGACGCGCTTGGAAGTCTTTCAAGAAGGCCACCAGGGCCCGCACGCCCTCGATGGGCATCGCGTTGTAGATGCTGGCGCGCAAGCCGCCCACCGACTTGTGCCCCTTGAGCGAAAGCAAGCCGCGGGCCTTGGCTTCGGCCAGGAAGGGTTCGTACAGCCGATCGTCAGGCAGGAAGAATGGGACGTTCATGCGCGAGCGGCAATTGGGCGCGACGCGGTTGACGTACCAGCCGGACTCATCGAGGCAGCCGTAGAGCAGCTCAGCCTTGGCGATGTTGATTTGCTCGATGGCCGCCACGCCGCCTTGGCGCTTGAGCCACTGGAACACCAACCCGGCGATGTAGATGCCATAGGTGGGGGGCGTGTTGTACATCGAGCCGTTGTCGGCCACGACCTGGTAGTCGAAGGCCGTGGGGCAGTGCGGCAGGGCGTGGCCGAGCAGGTCGTCGCGCACGATCACGAGCGTCACGCCGGCCGGGCCGATGTTCTTCTGGGCACCGCCAAAAGCCAGGCCGACGCGGCTCCAGTCGATTGAGCGCGAGAGGACGTGCGACGAGAAGTCGATCACCAGCGGCGCGTCGCTGCCCAGCGCCTTCAGGTCGGGTAACTCGTGGAACTCGACGCCATGCACCGTCTCGTTGCTGCACAGGTGCACGTAGGTGGCGTCGCGGCTCAGGCGCCAGCTGCTCGGCGATGGCATCGAGGTGTGCTGGTCACCCTCGTTGCTGGCGGCGATGTTCACGCTGCCGTACTTGCGCGCTTCTTTTTGCGACTTCTGGGACCACGAGCCCGTGACGACGAAATCCATCGTGCCGCCACGCGAGAGGTTCAACGGCACGATGGCGTTCTCGGCCAGCGCGCCGCCCTGCATGAACAGGATCTTGAAGTTTGCGGGCACCGCCAGCAACTCGCGCAGGTCGGCCTCGGCCTGCGCACAGATGCTGACGAACTCCTTGCCCCGGTGGCTCATCTCCATCACGCTCATGCCGCTGCCGCGCCAGTCGAGCATCTCGGCAGCGGCTTGCGCGAGCACTTCTTCGGGCAGGGTGGCCGGCCCGGGGGCGAAGTTGTAGGGGCGTGTCATGGTGAGGCAGTCGTCAGGGGCCGCATCCTTCGATGCGGCAGAGAGTCACTTCTTGGCCGGAGTCGCTGGAGCGGTCGATGCGGCCGGAGGTGGCGTGATCGTGATGCCGAGATCCTTGGCCACGGTCTGCTGCAGGGTCTTCAGGCGCGGCTCGAAGGTGGACTGCGCATCAGCCGCGAGTTGCTGCAGCAGGGCGTCCTGCACTTGCGGCAACACCTGCTGGAATTTCTTGTTGACGGGCGACTCCGTCCAGGCGATCAGCTGCTTGAGCTCGTCTTCGGTGAAGCTTTCTTCCAGCTTGGCGCCGATCGTCATCGGGGCCAGCTTCATGGCCTTGGCCTTGATGATGGGCGTTGCTTCTTCGACGTACTTCTTGATGTCGGCCTCGACCTGTTTGGCAACAGCCTCGCGCTTGTCAGGCGGCACCTGGGTCTGCAGAGCCTGACCGGCTGCCTGCATGAGCTGGATTGCCGGACGCTCGGCCATGTTGCGGGCGAGGGTCTCGATGTTGGGTTGCTGCAGGGTCAGGAACTTCTGCACCAGCTCCTTCTTGGTCGGGGCGGCCACGGCAGCCACGGCGGCGGCCGTGAGAGTCAAGGCAATCAGAGGCTTCTTGAATTTCATGTCGTGGTCTCGTCAGCGGGGTTGTCATCGCCGGCATCGCTGCCAGCATCGGTTTGCGCATCGTTCTCGACGATACGCTGCAAGCCGATCAGCTTGGCGCCTTCGTCCAGGGCGATGAGAGTCACGCCCTGGGTCGCGCGACCCAGTTCGCGAATTTCAGAAACACGGGTGCGTACCAGCACGCCCTTGTCGGTGATCAGCATGATTTCGTCTTCGGCGCGCACCAGCGTGGCGGCCACCACCTTGCCGTTGCGCTCGCTTTGTTGGATCGCGATCATCCCTTTGGTTCCGCGACCGTGGCGCGTGTACTCGACGATGCTGGTGCGCTTGCCGTAGCCGTTTTCGGTGGCGGTCAGCACGCTTTGCGTTTCGTCTTCGGCCACCAGCATGGCGATCAGCGATTGGCCTTCTTCCAGCATCATGCCGCGCACGCCGCGGGCGCTGCGGCCCATCGGGCGCACGTCATCTTCGTCGAAGCGCACGGCCTTGCCGCCATCGGAGAACAGCATCACGTCGTGCTTGCCGTCGGTGAGCGCGGCACCAATCAGGAAGTCGCCGTCGTCCAGGCCCACGGCGATGATGCCTGCCTTGCGCGGGTTGCTGAATTCAGTGAGCGCGGTCTTCTTGACGGTGCCCATGGCGGTGGCCATGAAGACGTAGTGATCTTCGGGGAAACTGCGGAATTCGCCGGTCAGCGGCAGCACCACGTTGATCTTCTCGCCGTTCTCGAGCGGGAACATGTTGACCATCGGCTTGCCGCGCGAGTTGCGCGAGCCTTGCGGCACTTCCCACACCTTGACCCAGTAGACGCGACCGCGGTTGCTGAAGCACAGGATGTAGTCGTGCGTGTTGGCGATGAAGAGCTGGTCGATCCAGTCGTCTTCCTTCGTGGCCGTGGCCTGCTTGCCGCGGCCGCCGCGTTTTTGCGCGCGGTACTCGGACAGCGGCTGGCTCTTGATGTAGCCGGTGTGCGAGATCGTGACCACCATGTCGGTGGGCGTGATCAGGTCTTCGGTGCCGAGTTCTTGCGCGTTGTGCTCGATCACGCTGCGGCGCGCGCCGACCTTGGTCTGGCCGAACTCGAGCTTCAGCGCGGTCAGCTCTTCGCTGATGATGAAGGTCACGCGCTCGGGCTTGGCGAGGATGTCGAGCAGGTCGGCGATCTGGGCCATGACTTCCTTGTACTCGCCGATGATCTTGTCCTGCTCCAGCCCGGTCAGGCGTTGCAGGCGCATCTGCAGGATCTCGCTGGCCTGGTCGTCGGACAGGCGATACAACCCATCCGGCTGCATGCCGTAGCTGGCGGGCAGGCCTTCGGGGCGGTAGGCGGCGCGGCCACCGGGCGTGTCGGCCTCGGCGCGGGCGAGCATGTCGCGCACCAGGCCGGAGTCCCAGCTCTTGCTCATCAGGGCCTGCTTGGCCACCGGCGGCGTCGGCGAGGTCTTGATGGTTTCGATGAATTCGTCGATGTTGGCCAGCGCCACGGCCAGGCCTTCGAGCACGTGACCGCGGTCGCGCGCCTTGCGCAGCTCGAACACCGTGCGGCGCGTCACCACTTCGCGGCGGTGTTCCAGGAAGATCGAGACCAGATCCTTCAGGTTGCACAGCTTGGGCTGACCGTCGATCAGCGCCACCATGTTGATGCCGAAGGTGTCCTGCAACTGCGTCTGCTTGTAGAGGTTGTTCAGGACAACCTCAGGCACTTCGCCGCGCTTGAGCTCGATCACCACCCGCATGCCGGACTTGTCGGACTCGTCCTGGATGTGGCTGATGCCTTCGATCTTCTTCTCGTTGACCAGCTCGGCAATGCGTTCGAGCAGGTTCTTCTTGTTCACCTGGTAGGGGATCTCGTCGACGATGATCGCCTGACGCTCACCCTTGCCGATGTCCTCGAAGTGGCACTTGGCACGCATCACCACCTTGCCACGGCCGGTGCGGTAGCCGTCGCGCACGCCCGAGAGGCCGTAGATGATGCCGGCGGTCGGGAAGTCAGGCGCGGGGATGATTTCCATCAGCTCGTCGATCGAGCAGTCGGGGTTCTTCAGCGCGTGCAGGCAGGCGTCGACCACCTCATTGAGGTTGTGCGGCGGGATGTTGGTGGCCATGCCCACGGCGATACCGGCCGAGCCGTTGACCAGCAGGTTGGGCAGGCGGGTGGGCAGCACCAGCGGCTCTTTTTCGGAGCCGTCGTAGTTGGGGCCGTAATCGACGGTGTCCTTGTCGATGTCGGCCAGCATCTCGTGCGCGATCTTGGCCAGGCGGATTTCGGTGTACCGCATGGCCGCCGCGTTGTCGCCGTCAACCGAGCCGAAGTTGCCCTGGCCATCGACCAGCATGTGGCGCAGCGAGAAGTCTTGCGCCATCCGCACGATGGTGTCGTACACCGCCGAGTCGCCGTGCGGGTGGTACTTGCCGATCACGTCACCAACGATACGCGCCGACTTCTTGTAGGGGCGGTTCCAGTCGTTGTTCAACTCGTGCATCGCGAACAGCACGCGCCGGTGCACCGGCTTGAGGCCATCGCGCGCATCGGGCAAGGCCCGGCCGACGATCACGCTCATCGCGTAATCGAGGTACGAACGCCGCATTTCCTCTTCGAGGCTGATGGGCAGGGTTTCCTTGGCGAACTGGGTCATGAGGTGGTGAGCGATCAATACACACAAGCCATACAGGCTGCGTCGTCGTGTGGCGCCACACGGCAGCAGGCTGAAACGCGCAGAATTGAGCCGCTCTGCAGCGTCGAGCGAAAAGATGGGATTCTAAGTAACGTTCAACGTGATTCCTTGCTTCGACGCGAGGCGGGTCAAATATCGGCTTGCCGGTGGCGAGGCCGCCAGCGCCTGTGTCGGGAGCGCCCGAGGCGGCTGGTTGTTTGGTATTGTTGCGGTATCGCAACATTCAAATGAATGCATGACACTACGCGCGCCCAGCGATTGAGGTGAAAACCCTATGTGGCACAATGAATCTCAATGGGAAGCCTGAGAAGAATTGTTTGGCGATCCTGCGGTTTTGTTGTCGAATCTTGTGTTTGTTGCAGCACTTTCCGCTGCTCTTTTTGTGAGGAGAACCATGAATAATCTGAACAAGGTGGCGCGCCTGTTTGCGTCCGTCGCTCTGGTTGCCGCTGCATCAAGCTCGTCCGCTCAGACTGTTGACAACTGGCGTGCCTCGGATGGCACCGTGTGGCGCAGCGGTGCTGACGCTACGCTGTGCGCCCGCAATGCGGGGTGGACTCCCGCCACCGGCGTGCAAGGTTGCGACGGCGTGCCGCTGCCTCCCGCTGCGCCTGCTCCGGTGGCCGCTCCGGCTCCGGCTGCGGCTCCGGTGGCCCCGGTCGCTGCTCCCGCCCCGGTGGCTGCGCCTGCTGCCCCGACCACAGAGAAGGTCACCTACTCGGCTGACGCCCTGTTCGACTTCGACAAGGCTGTGCTGAAGCCCGAAGGCAAGGCCAAGCTGGATGATCTGGCTCAGAAGGTCAAGGGCATCACTCTCGAAGTGATCATCGCCACGGGTCACACCGACTCGGTGGGCAAGGACGCCTACAACCAGAAGCTGTCGGTGCGTCGTGCCGAAGCCGTCAAGTCGTACCTGACCGGCAAGGGCATCGAAGCCAACCGCGTGTACACCGAAGGCAAGGGTGAAACCGCCCCGGTGGCCGACAACAAGACCGCCGAAGGTCGCGCCAAGAACCGTCGCGTGGAAGTCGAAGTGGTCGGCACCCGCACGAAGCAATAAGACCGATGGCAGGCTGCGTGCCTGCCGGCCGATCTGAAAACCCCGCCTCTCACGGCGGGGTTTTTTTGTGCCCGAAATACTCGAGCCCGCGTTTCCTTACACCAGCGCGACGTCCTTGCCGCTCAGGCGCTTGGCCAGGCCGGTAGCGAGCCGGGTACTCAGCCCGTAAACCGACAGTTGCGGGTTGGCGCCGATGCTGGTCGGGAAGAGCGATCCGTCGTGGATCGACAGGTTATCCAGTTGCCAATGCACGCCGTCGGGACGCGTGACGCCCTGCGGCTCGGTGCCACCGAGTTGGCAGCCCCCCATGATGTGCGCGCTGCCAAAGCCCGTGAGGTGCGGCTCGATGGGTAGCGTGGTGAGCGCGGCTTTGGCTTGCTCCCAGCTGGTGTAGTACTCGGCCAGTTCGTGCTGGGGGACGACCTTCTTGGCGCCAGCGGCGAACTGGATTTCAGCCATGCTCAGCAGGGATCGACGTGCGCCATCGAGGACGTAGCGTGAGATCGGGTAATCGAGCTGTGGCGAACCATCGTGTTGCAGCTTGACTTGTCCGCCCTGACTTTGCTCGTGGAAGCCGTCGCGCAACAGCGCCAGCGCGACGTGCGTGTTGGGCAGCGCGGCCATGTGCTCGGCCAGCTTGGAGCCGTAACCGCCCAGAATCACCGACGACAGCGCCGGGTGTAGCGGGGGAACCTCGATCTTGTAGCCGATCGGGCCGTCAACGGGCTGGGTATGCAGGAAGTGATCGGTGTAGATGGACTGCGGCGCGCCAGCCCAACCCTCGACCTTGTCGTCGAACAGCGCGATCGAGAACACCACCGGATGCAAGAAGGTGCGCTTGCCCAGCAGGCCGTGCGGATCGGGCGCGTTGGAGCGCAGCAGCAGCGCGGGCGAGTTGATGGCGCCGCCCGAGACCACGTAATGCTTGGCCGTGACGCGCATGGTGCGCTCGGAGACCTTGTCGCCATTGAGATGCACCGGCGCGCAGATCAGCGCCTGCACCTTGCCGCCGCTGATATCGAGCTTCTCGGCGCGGGTGTGGTGGAAGAGCTTGGCGCCGGCGTCCAGCGCGGCCGGGATGGTGGTGATCAGCATCGACTGCTTGGCGTTGGTGGGGCAACCCATGCCGCAGGAGCCGAGGTTGTAGCAGCCCTTGACGTTGCGCGGGATCACCTTGGCCTCGATGCCGAGTTTTTGCGCGCCGATGCGCAGCAGCTCGTTGTTGCGGTTCGGCGTGCCTTCCCAGGGGTGCATGTTGAGACGCTGCTCGACTTGCGCGAACCACGGCGCCATCTCGGCTTCGCTGAAGTCCTTCAGGCCGAAATGCTCTTGCCAGTAGGTCAGCGTGGTGGGGGGCGTGCGGAAGGAGCTGGTCCAGTTGATGACGGTGGTGCCGCCCACGCAGCGGCCTTGCAGCAGCGTGATGGCCTTGTCGGCGGTCTTGCGGGCGGCGCCTTCTTGATACAGCTCGGCGTAGGCCTGCGACTCGCGCTGGTTGAAGTCGGCGCTGGTCTTGAGCGGGCCTTCTTCGATCAGCACGACGGCGAGTCCGGCCTTGGTGAGGATTTCGGCGGTGACGCCGGCGCCAGCGCCCGTGCCGATGATGGCCACGTCGCACGAGAGGGTGTCAGGCAGACCTTGCGTGCCGTCGGTGACGTGCCAGCCGCGCGTCAGACCTTGGCGGAAGGGGTCGGGGAGCTTGCTCATAGATCGGTGGGGCCGGGGTAGCCGGCGGACTTCCAGTTTTCGGGTTGGGCGAGAAACACGATGGTGGTGAGATCGCGCACGGCGTGATAGACCATCTTTTGCGTGGTCATGGGGTGGGTGCGCAGGGTTTCGAGCGCGGCTTGAACCTGCGCCACGCTGGCGTTGGCCCAACTGGTGGGCATGTAGGTGAGCGCCGCGCGCCCGACCGTGTTGCCGAGCAGCCCGAGCAGCAACGAAATTTCTTGGCGCAGCGCGGCGGGTACGCCGAGCAGGAAGGTTTCCATGTGCTGCACATGCTGGGCCAGGGCGGCCTCGCGAGCGGCGGCATCGGCGGGCAGCAGGTTGTCGAGCACGCCCAGCGCGATGCCGCGCAGCACCTCGCGGCCGCTGTCGGTGAGGTGGTCGTCGGCGATGCCGCGCCGCATGAAGATGGTGCCGCCGAGCACGGCGCCGGCGCCGGCCACGACCAGGGCGGCGCGGAGGAAGAAGCGTCGTTTCATGTGAGGAAACAGCGATGGGTTCGAGGATGACGGCTTCCAGTCGGACGCCGCCGGATGGGTGTGGTACCCGGGAGTATCAACGAGGTCGATTAGGACGGAATCGCTGAACGTCGCGCCCTATGAAAAACCCGAATGCTCCCGATCGATGGGGTCTCATGGCGGGGCACCCTGTCCTGGCGCATGGTTTGGGGGCTGGCGCTGACGCACAATCTCACATTTGCGCATGGCGTGACCACCGCCGATACGTGTGGCCGCCGTGCATGGGTCTCGATGGAGTTTTCTTTAGATATGACACACGACGCGACGCACGTCCCGCACGACAAACCTTGGCTGGCTGAATATCCGGCCGACGTTCCCGCCGAAATCGACGTGGCGGCTTACCCCTCACTGGTCGCGTTGCTGGAAGACTCCTTCCGCCGCTTCGCCGATCGCGACATGGCTTCGTTCATGGACGTGGGCATCTCGTACCGCGAAGTGGACGAAGCCTCGGTGGCGCTGGCGGCCTGGCTGCAATCGAAGGGCCTGGCCAAGGGCGCCCGCGTGGCGCTGATGATGCCCAACGTGCCGCAATACTGCGTGGCGATTGCCGCCGTGCTGCGCGCCGGCTACGTGGTGGTCAATGTCAACCCGCTGTACACGCCGCGCGAGCTGGAGCACCAGCTCAAGGACTCGGGCGCCGAGGCCATCATCATCCTTGAGAACTTCGTCACCACGCTGCAAGAGGTGATCGACCACGTCCCGGTCAAGCATGTCGTGATCGCCTCGATGGGCGACGCGCTGCCGTTCGTGAAGAGCCTGCTGGTCAACTTCGTGGTGCGCCGTGTCAAGAAGATGGTGCCGGCCTACAACCTGCCGGCCAAGGCCGGGCGCACCGTGCTGAGCTACAAAGCCGTGATCGAAGAAGGCCGCAAGCTCAAGCTCAATCGTCCCGCGGTTGGCCCGGACGACGTGGCCTTCCTGCAATACACCGGCGGCACCACGGGCGTGTCGAAGGGCGCGACGCTGCTGCACCGCAACGTGGTCGCCAACATCCTTCAGTGCGAGGCGTGGTTCATGCCGGTGCTGCGCCGCCTGGGCGACAAGCAGCTCACCTGGGTCTGCGCGCTGCCGCTGTATCACATCTTCGCGCTCACGGCCTGCTACATGCTGGGCGCGCGCCTGGGCGGCATCAACATCCTGATCGCCAACCCGCGCGACATGCCCGGCTTCATCAAGACGCTGCAGGGCTGGAAGGTCAACATCTTCCCGGCCGTGAACACGCTGTACAACGGCCTGGTGCACCAGCCCGACTTCGCCAAGCTCGATTTTTCAGAGCTGATCGTGTCCAACGGCGGTGGCATGGCCGTGCAGCAGGCCACGGCCGAGGCTTGGCTCAAGGTGACGGGCTGCCCGATCGCCGAGGGCTACGGCCTGTCGGAGACCTCGCCGGTGGCCACCGTCAACCGCCTCGACATCCACCACTTCACCGGCACCATCGGCCTGCCGCTGCCCAACACCGAAATCGCCATCTGCGACGACGACGGCAAGCACCTGCCGCTGGGCGACGCGGGCGAGATCTGCATCCGTGGCCCGCAGGTGATGGCGGGCTACTGGCAGCGCGCCGACGAAACCGCCAAGGTCATGACCGCCGACGGCTTCTTCCGCACCGGCGACGTCGGCGTGATGGACGACCAGGGCTACGTGAAGATCGTCGACCGCAAGAAGGACATGATCCTGGTCTCGGGTTTCAACGTGTACCCGAACGAGGTCGAGCAGGTGGTGAGCATGTGCCCGGGCGTGTTGGAGTGCGCCGCCATTGGCGTGCCCGACGAGCACTCGGGCGAGGCCGTCAAGGTGTTCGTGGTCAAGAAGGACGAGTCGCTCACGGCGGCCGCCATCAGCGAGTTCTGCAAGCACAACCTCACCGGCTACAAGCGGCCCAAGCACATCGAGTTCCGCACCGAGCTGCCCAAGACCAACGTGGGCAAGGTGCTGCGCCGCCATCTGCGGCCGGACGCCGCCAAGTAAGCGCGGGCTGGGTACACAACGAAAACGGGGGTACGCAAGACCCCCGTTTTTCGTTGACAGGCACATTGTGAGCAGACGCAAGCCGCGCAAGGCTGGCGTCAGGGCGGGGTGTCGTCCACCGCGGCGAGGGGCACGTTGAAGGATCACCTCAACGGTTTTTTACCCAACCGCTCAACTGCAAAGGACGACTGCCATGAACAAGACTTCCGCTCTGATCGCTTCCGCTGTGCTGGCCCTGATCGGTGCCGCTGCCCAAGCCCAGGCGCCTGCCGCGCCGGTGGGTGCCAGTGCTGCACAGCAGGTGCGCCAGGACAACCGCGAGATCCGTCGCGACAACCGCGACATTCGCCAAGACCGTCGCGACCTGACGCAAGACCGCAAGGACGTGGCCCACGATCAGGCTGACTTGAAGCAAGACCGCCGTGAGCGCGCCGTGTTGCAGCACCGTGAAGACAAGGCCGTGGCCAACGGCAACACCCAGGCTGCCGAGCGCATCGAGAAAAAGCGCGAGGCCGAAACCCGCGAGATCCAGCACGACAAGCGCGACGTGGCGCATGACCAGGCTGACGTCAACCACGACAAGCGCGATCTGCGTCATGACAAGCGCGAACGCGCCCACGACGTGAAGAAGCGCAACCACGACGCGGCCAAGATGTAACGATCTTGCGGGGCTGCGCGACGCGGCCCGTAAAAAAGCGAAGCGCACCGCATGCATTTGATTTGAATAGCCCGCCGGATTTGTTCTGGCGGGTTTTGTCTACTTTGTTGTCCGTGCGATACGACAGCGTCGTCGCGTGTTCGGTGGTTCTCGCTCGGGCACATTCGAGTGCTGTTGTTGGCTTGGCGTCAGCCAATTGAATGCACAACCTGATGAACAAGTGATACTTTGTAAAGTTTTCATAAGACTTCACGAAGCGTCATGGTTTTAGCAACGCTTCCTCAGCCTGCTGGCGAGGGACATCATTTGAGTGCACGCACGCCGTGGCCGTCGGTGCGGCAGTTTTTGTCGCTCAAGCGAAGCAGCGCCTTCAACATCGGTCGGCGAGTCAAGATTCAATTGCAATTCGCGGCTATTCGTAAAAGCGTGTTGGAACGGAATCAAAGTTCACCCGCCTCGATCATGCGGATGAGTGTTGAAATGTCCGCCCCGTAGTTCTTGGGTGGCGGTGGTGCTTTGTGTTGGTCGGCCTCTTTCGGAGGCTTCATTGCCCGCACCTTTTCCAGCACGGGCAGCCCGTAGCCCATCGCGTCATCCGGCAGCGCTCTGCCCATCTCAACAGGCTCTGGCGCACGCTTTCTCTCGAACTTGGGTCTTGCCTGCTTTCGGCTATGGATGCCCTCGGTGAACAGAATCTTCGCCCGCAGCGCCTCGAACGAGTAGCCCCGGCCGAGCCGGTTCATGACGCGGATCAGCGAGTTCAACGACTCGGTGTAGGCGTTGGTGACGGGGTGCTCGAAATAGTTGAGGATGAAGGGTTGCCAGTTCGTGAAGGCCCGGATCAGGTCGTGGAAGTACGGCCTGATCTCGGGCGACACATCCTTGCTCCAAGCCTCGTAGCGTCTCAAGGCGGCCTCCGGTGAGTCCGAGTCCTCGTAGATGGCGTAGAAGGCTTCCTTGAGCCTGTATGCCTCACCCAAGGCCGGGTAGTTCTTCGTCCAGCCGTCGAGATTCAGACGCTCTTCATCGTTCAACGTGCGCTCGCGCTTCAAGAGCACGAAGCGGTCGTGCATTAGCCCGCGCTTCTGTTTCAGCGTCAGTTCGGCCCGTAGCCCTTTACGGGCCTTCTCCATCGCGTCGTTCGCCATCCTGACGACGTGGAACTTGTCGATGACGATGGTGGCGTCCGGCAGTACAGCGCTCACCGCGTCGCGGTAGGGCGTCCACATATCCATCGCCACGTACTGCACCTTGTCCCGGTTCGGCATCTTGAACAGGTACTTCGACACCGTATCCTTGTTGCGGTTGTGGAGCATGTCCACGATGGTGTTGTTCTGGATGTTCGAGACGACGCAGCGCGGCTTGTTGATGATGTGGATTTCATCAATGCCCATCCACTTCGGCGTCTCGAAGCGAACGGTCTGCTCAAGCTCGTTGATGTAGTCGCGGAAGATGTTGCGGATAGTTCCTTCAACCACCCCGGTTTCATCTGCCAGCGAGGTGAAGGTGCGCTTCAAGCTCTGTTGCCCGATCCACTTCACCAGCCGGTCGGTCATCATCCGGTTCTCTGCAAGCACCGGCAGCGCCTGCGAGAAGGTCTTGCCGCAGGCTTGGCAGCGTAGCCGCTTGGTGTCGATGTAGATGCCCACGCGCTTGCCGTGCATGGGCAAGTCCTTGAACACCTGCTCGCGGGTGCCCCATGAGGTCAGGCGGTCAGACTGGCAGTGCGGGCACGCCGAAGTCACGTCCACCGGCTCGGCGGTGACGTGGTAGTCGTGGTCGGCTTCTTCAACCCGCAGCACCCGGTACTGCGGGAGGTTCAGGATGTTGGCGGGCATGGTCAGGCCCGCCGCATGTATTCAAAGAGGTGATCGCCGTAAGCCGTACTGCCATTGCAGCCAAACGGTTCGGCAAACTCATGTAGGACGATCAGGGAAGCAGCGCGCTCATCCATCGGGAAGAACGCGCCCTGCGGCTCGCAGTACATCTCGAAGTCGCCCTGTTTCATGCCGCAGTGCTCGCAGTGGTTCATCCAGTACGAGCTTTGCGTGGTTTTGCTAAAATCGACGCGGTAATGCCGTGAGAAGGCTTTGATGCGTGCCGCCACTGCGGGCAGAAGATCGGTGACGTAATGAACGATGGTTGGCTCGTCATACCGATACCACACATCCCGCTCATCATCCTCTTCATCAGGCTCCAGCGTTTCGTGCCCGGCAGGCAGGATGAAGCCATAGACGCTTGTGAGTTCGTTGCACTTCCAGCACGGTTTGGCGGACTGGGCGATGAAATAGCTGCTTGAGCGAACGCCGATGTCCGGCTCGCTCGGCAACCACCGCCCGAAGGCGCTCACGTCTACGCCGTCTGGCGCATACCAGACCTTGCGTTCACCATCCCAGCGTGCGCCAAGCCGCTTGGCATCATCCTTTTCGGCGAAGGGTACTGTGAGGTCAATGCGTGGCATATCGCCTCCTCAGTCCAGCCCTTTCGCTTCCCAGCCTTGGCTGGTCAGCTTGATGGCGTGCTTGGACTCTTTGCTTCCCGCGCCATCAAGGATGCTCTTCACGACCGGGAAGGCGGCCTGCACCTCGGGGTTCTTGGCCCAGTCGGCGAGGTTGTTGACCTTGTAGGTGTAGGTGATGCCTGCCTCTTGGTAGTCGCCGAACTTCATCGGCCCTTCCCACTTGACGATCTTGTCCAGCGCCTTCTTGCCCCAGCACAGGTCAGTCTGCTTCTCGGTGGTCTTGCCGTTGAGTCCGATGGATGCGACTTCCTTCTCCTGAGCGAACGGCTTGGCCGCGTCGGTCAAGGTGTAGCGCTTGATCTTGGCCTTGGCACCCGTGGGCTTGCCCATGATCCCCATGATGTCCACCTCGGTGTCCTCGCCCTTGACCAAGCCAGCCGCTTCGAGCGCGGCCATCTGATTGGCGCTCCCGGCCTGCATGGTCTTTTGCAGGCGCAAGTCCATCTCGGACAAGTCAACCGGCCAGCGCTTGGTGTTCAGACAGAGGTCGCCCTTCTTGTCGAAATACTGGGTCATGGCCGCGCCGAAGTTCTTTTCGTTGGCGTCGGTCTTGCTGCCGCAGGCGGCCAGTGTGGCGATGCTGAGGGCGGCGAGGGTGGCGATGTTCTTCTTCATGAATTTCCCTTGTGGTTGTTGAATGGATGGAGTTACGACTGATCCCATGCGTCGATGGTCAGTGCAGCATCAGTTGGGCAGTTGCGAATGCGCTCAGGCCGCAGGTTCACCTTGCCCATCCAGCCGGGAGGCTGTGCATACTCTTCGCCCTCATCCATGCCGAACACCCAGATGCCGTCGTCGGCAGGCTTGATAGCGTCGCCGGTAATGAGCGGCAGCACGATGCCTGCCGTGGAGGTGTAGCGGTTCGGATACCCGTCACCACGCAGCTTGGTGGCCTTGCCTTCTTCGACCAGCTTTTCCAGCCAGCGAATGCCACCAACTCCCGTTTCCCACTCCGCGAGAACGGACTTCTTGCGGTCAATGATGGCGTCCCGTTCTTCGGGGGTTTGTGTCGAGACGACGATCCAGTATCCGAGCATGGTTTCCTTTCTTCGATGCCATCAGAACGGCACACGACTGGCAACGAACAATTCGACCGGCGTGAGGCCACGCTCCACAAGTTCCGGCAGAGGCAGCGAAGCGGCCAAAATTTCCGATGTGGGCCATTGGCTCGGCTGACCAACTGGGACGCTTGGCAGGGGAAGGCGGCCCCAGTTGTGGGCGTCGGGAGCGGCGTAGCCTGCTTCGACTGCGAGCTTTAACCAGTAGCCCTCGAAGCGTGATGCGTAGCTCTGGTCGCCATCAACCCACGTGAGAACGGTCGCACGAACCTCGACCTGCTCGCGAGCGGCCCATTCGGTGAGTGCGGATGACGCATGGCCGGGGCGATGCCGCCGTAGATGTTCACGAAATCGACGTTTGAGATTGACCGTCTGACCGATGTAGCAGGCTTTGCGCTCGCCATCACTGCTGCGCGCTGTCAGCGCATATATCCAGTAGCCTCCGGTGCGACGGACATCGCACACTGCTTTGCTTTCGGGCAGTGGAGGTGCTGGCAACGCTGGCTTTTGTGTTCGTGACTCATTGACAAAGGAAAAATGCACTCGAAACCGCCGCCCGTCGTTCCCACGAAGGCCAAGGTAGTCACGTCCATTGCGAGTGACTTCCAGCTTGTCAGCAGCTACTCGGTCTAGTAGCTGACGCATCGAGGCAATTTGACAAGAATCTATGGCCGCCTGTAATGAAGCCTTTGCTTCGACTGCCTCCATTTATGCACCTGCCAAAGCCATTGGCTGGAAACGTGATGAGGCAAATTGCATGGAGGCCGACTCACCCAGAGGTGCGTCCTCTTCGTCAAGCGTTCCGTTGTATCTCGGCTGGTAATACTCGATGCACGCACATTCAAGGCCGAACAACAACACCCGGATACGACCCCACGCCGCTTCCTTTTCCGCTGATGTCACCGCATCATTAAGCGCAGGGAGCTTCCAGAATGGATAGTGAATGACCGCCACACGGGCTTGCGGGTGCCGCTCCAAGACGAGCTTGAGCTTATGGTGAGATTCGGCATTACTGAGCCGCTGCGAGAATCTTTGCGACATGCCGACATACAGCACTTCGTCATCGTCGAACGCCACATACACGCCTGCACCGTCTCTAATAAATAGCTGGCGAAACTTTGCGGCCCCTCGCAATTGCGAGATTGGTTGGGATGCACCGTGCAAGCAGCTTGTAGACGGGAATCGAAATGATGCAAATTCGTCGGTGTAATCCGCATCGGGCAGCGCCTTTGCGGGCGCGGCCCGCCTTTGCTCTGCTTGGCGGCTGCTCGATAGATTGGTGCCAAATCGGTTGAGCAGTAGATCGCGGCAAGTCCATACCTGCCATGTACCTTCATCACCGAAAGAAAGGCGGTTCTGGCGAATAAAGTCCAGCATCCGGCGAGCGATGGAACCACCGCCCTCATCTTCCGGCAAGAATTCAACCGGCATCCTTCTTTTATTGCCACGCCCAACCTTCCTGCGCCACAGCGACGGATGTCGGCGCTGTAAAAGATCGAACCCTTCAAATTCACTTCCCAGCGCATCAACCAACGGCCCGAACGAATCGACCTCAAGTACATACGACCTATCGAGATCACTGCGTTCAATCTTTTGCAGGGAAAACTCATGGAGATTAAAAACATCCCAGTGCAAGCAAACCTTGTCTTGCCCTTCGCTGTCCTTCTCCGTCAATATCAAAACAAATTCTTTCATCAAGAATCTCCCGCTATTCGGATGGAAACTTGACAGTTGCCAGCGCCTCATGCTCACTCACGACTGGCAAGCGATCACGGGGCACAGGTTCAGGAGAAGTCCAATCGGTTTCGCCGATGGCGATGAAGCGATCAATTGCGGCCTCGATGGATGCCTGATTGATGACATCCACATCGAGCACGATCTTCAAACCGATGCCGTAAACGTAGCTGCGGTCGAGTTTGAAGGATTCGTGAATCGTGGGAGGCTCGTTTCGAGCGATCTCCGATTCCAGCTTTCGCCACTGCTCATGAAAGGTCAGGCCACCAAACTGCTCGAAACGCATTTCCTCGCGCTCGGCCAGTCTGTAGGAAAGGATTTTTCCGGTGCTTGAGCGCTGCGCAGGCACGAACTCCCAATTGGAGTTCTCTTCTCGCTCTTCCGGTGTCAGCATCGCAGCCACGCGGGTGTGTGCGATGTCATGGGCCTTGTCCCAGAACGCCTTCTTGGCGGTCACAAAACTGGCATTCCAGATCGTGAATCGTTCCGTACCCGGAAAGTAGAAGTCGAACCACTGGTTGTACAGATCAGGACGGCCCGGCTCATTTAGCACGAGTCGGCTGGTAAACCTGCCACCGTACTCGGCTACGTCACGGCGCATCTTGCCCTTGAGGCGAACGACCTCGTGGCTGCGCTTGTGCCGTGGCAGGGTCACGAAAGGAGGGCGTCGCTTGGCTCCGGGAAACTTCATGGCTCGCACCCTCTCTCGCCTCGCGCCTTGGCATATTGCGCTTGCAATTCAGGGGCAAGTCGTTTGATGGTCGCCCGAATTTCAGCCTGCCGTGTCGAAGTTGTTGCGCCCGGACTGTGCTTGCACAATACATCTGCCACACTCTCCGGCGCTTGTCCATGCTCACCAATACTTTCAGTCATCGCTCCGATCTCAACCGCAGGCCAGTCAACTTTCTCTGGAGCGCCAACTGCTTTCATTGCTTGCGATGCGTGCCGCCAAAATGTAAAAGCAGCGCCGCCACCTCGCTCAAGGTTGGAAAGATTTGAGATTCGAGAAAGATATTGTTCGTCGCTGTCATCCAACTTCAACGGCTCAGGCTTTTTCCCGGTCACAACCTCAAGATACAGGTCAAGGCTTCGTGCGACACAGCGAGCCACCATACGTGTGAAGTCGTCGTAATCACGATCTACACATGATTTTTCAAGCGCGTCAAAGTATTCAAGACGATCTTCACGAAGAATAATGGCGACCGGATAGCCCTCTCTCATCAATTCAAGATTCAACAACAAGCGGGCCGTCCGTCCGTTCCCATCTTTGAATGGATGGATTTCAACAAATCTAGTGTGCAATTGTGCCGCCCGGTCAATCGGATGCAGCTTCTGTGCATCCGACTTGTACCAGTCAATCAACCCTGCCATCTCATCCCGCAGATGCAGATGATCTGGCGGAATGAATCCAGCGCCAGTAATTAGAACGTTTGCAGTTCTGTATACGCCAGCGATCGGATCATCAATATTCTTCAGAACCAAGTGATGAATATTTTTGATGTTCCACTCATTTATCTCTTCGACTTTTGAGGCCAACTCATCAACAAAGTGAATGGCGTCGTGATGGTTAATCGCCTCAAAATGCTCACGCAATGATTTTTTGCCGATTGTGATTCCATCTTCGAGTACAACTTTGGTTTCTCGCAAAGTAAGCGTGTTGCCTTCAATTGCATTCGAGTTGTAAGTCCAATCGAGAGCCAGCTTCTCTCGCAACGAGGCGGCCGTCAGCGGCGGCAAGGGGCGATGCACGTCTAACTCAGCCTTTCGCTGATCGACGCGGCGCAGCAGTTCAGTGAGGTCGAGCATGGTTCACCACAGTGTTTTACGAATTTGATAGTCATCATCATATGGCATCTTGACCATCGAGGCAACACTCTTTTGCGATTTTGTTGTGCAATGCGTTGTCTGCGGAAAACTTCGGCGCCCACACGCTTTTACGAATAGCCCAATTCGCCTACACCCGACGTTTGCGTTGGAGGCTCGATAGCGTTGTGCAGAGAACCGGCGGGGCGGCGCTTCTGCTCAAGCGCCATCCGGTGTTTTTCAGGGCGTTGTTTGACCAGTTCTTCGACGCACGGTTTTCTGCCCGTGATCGTTTTGACGCTGTGGCGGCTGACATCAAGTTTGTCGTGCCGCAGATCAGTCGATGCTGGCCCGAGTATCTGCAGTCATTCGAGCCGATCGTGCTTTGGCGTCCAGACCACTCGATTTACAGGGCGGAGTTTTCGGTCAACGATCAGACGCCGCAAGAAGGGTTGTGGCGGCTGTGCTTGGCACGTCAGGACGGCGTGCGGGTGTACTCCCTGACTTTTTCGGTCGTGCACGACAAGCTGGTCATCGGGAGCATGCAGGGGCCGCCGCCAGTAGCGGACGCGTTGGCGGTGATCCGGCAGGCCACCAAGGATCTGCACGGCTTGCGCCCGCATGTCTTGCTGGTCGATGTGGCTCGCAGCGTGGCTCATGCGTGGGCGCTCAAGCGACTTTGCGGCGTGGACCCATCGCATCAGTTGAAGGCGGCCCCCGACAGCTCGGACACGGAGCGAGTGCACTTCGACTACCGGGGCTTCTGGGCGGAGCTGGGTGGTGCGCGCGCGCCAGACGGCTATTGGTCCTTGCCGCTGGTCAGCGTCAGCAAGCCGCTGGAAGCGATCGAATCGAAAAAGCGCGCGATGTACCGCGCGACGCGCGACCATGCTGGCCGACCTGCGACACCAAATCGACCGCCAGTGTGCGCTTGATGCGTCCGGTTGGCCCGACGGGCAGCCATAACCCTATAGCAGCCGCGCCTTGTGCCGCGCCACTTGCGCGCGCACCTGGGCCGGCGCCGTGCCGCCCAGCAGGTTGCGGGCGTTGAGCGAGCCGCGCAGGCTCAGCACGTCGAACACGTCTTGCTCGATGGCCGGGTTGTAGGTCTGCAGCTTGGCCAGCGGCAGTTCGGACAAGTCCACGCCTGCAGCAATCGCATCCTTCACCGCGTGGGCCACCACCTCGTGCGCGTCGCGGAAGGGCAGGCCCTTCTTGACGAGGTAGTCGGCCAGGTCGGTGGCGGTGGCGTAGCCGCGCTTGGCGGCGCGCTCCATCGCCTCGGGCTTGACGGTGATGCCGCCGGCCATCTCGGCAAAGATGCGCAGCGTGTCCTTCAGCGTGTCCACCGTGTCGAACAGCGGCTCCTTGTCTTCCTGGTTGTCCTTGTTGTAGGCCAGCGGCTGGCCTTTCATCAGGGTGATCAGGCCCATCAGGTGGCCGACCACGCGGCCCGTCTTGCCGCGCGCCAGCTCGGGCACGTCGGGGTTCTTCTTCTGCGGCATGATCGACGAGCCGGTGCAGAAGCGGTCGGCCAGGTCGATGAAGCCGAAGCTCTGGCTCATCCACAGGATCAGCTCTTCGCTCAGGCGCGACACGTGCACCATCACCAGCGACGCAGCTGAGGTGAATTCGATGGCGAAGTCACGGTCGCTCACGGCGTCCAGGCTGTTCTGGCTGACGGCTTCAAAGCCCAGCGTGCGCGCGACGCGTTCACGGTCCAGCGGGTAGCTGGTGCCGGCCAGCGCGGCGGAGCCCAGCGGCAGGCGGTTGACGCGCTTGCGCAGGTCGATCATGCGTTCGGCGTCGCGGGCGAACATTTCAACGTAAGCCAGCAGGTGGTGACCGAAGGCCACCGGCTGCGCCACTTGCAGGTGCGTGAAGCCGGGCAGGATGGTCTCGGCGTTCTGCTCGGCCACGCTCACCAGCGCCTTTTGCAGCTCGGTGAGCAGCACGCCGATTTCGTCCACCTCGCCGCGCAGCCACAGGCGCACGTCGGTGGCGACCTGGTCGTTGCGGCTGCGACCGGTGTGCAGGCGCTTGCCGGCGTCGCCCACCAGTTGCGTCAGGCGGGCTTCGATGTTGAGGTGCACGTCTTCGAGCGCGAGCTTCCACTCGAACTGGCCGGACTCGATCTCTTGCGTGATCTGCGCCATGCCCTTCTGGATGGCGGCCCAGTCGTCGGCGCTGATCAGACCTTGGGTGTGCAGCATCTCGGCGTGGGCCAGCGAGCCCTGGATGTCGGCGCGCCACAGGCGCTTGTCGAAGAACACGCTGGAGGTGTAGCGCTGCACCAGCTCGCTCATGGGCTCGGAGAACAGGGCGGACCAGGCTTCGGATTTCTTGTCGAGTTGGCTCATGGTGGTGCGGGAAGGGCGGGCGGGAATTACAGTGCGGAGCATCAAACTCCAGAAGGTCTGTCATTGTAGGTGGCAGGCTTTCGGCACAAACGATGACGCACTTGCCACCCACCAGCCGCCCGCCGCGACCCACGCCGCCCGCCGATGCTCAGCAAAGCACCTTGTTCGGCTTGACCGAGCTGGGGGTGTCCGACTGGCAGCACGCTCGCCGGCAGGCCTGGCGGGTGGACGGCTCGGCGCTCGACGTCTGCCACGTCGGCGTGGTGTTGCGCACGGTGCTGGCGGTGCATCTGGCGGTGCTGCTCGGCGTGGCCTTCGTGGCGACGGGGTGGCGCGAGGCGCTGCTGCTGTTCAGCTCGGCCACGGTGGTGTCCTTGCCGGCCGTGCTGATGTGGCTGCTGACGGCCTGCGCCACGCAGCGCTGGGTGGCGCGCTGGCCGCTGGCCCTGCAGTGGGCGGCGCTGGCGGGGCTGGGCGCGGTGTGCGCGGCCTTGCCGGCGTGGCCGCTGCGCGGCACGGTGCCGGACGTCTTCGGCTGGGCGCGCCCCGGGCCGCTGCTGGCCGTGGGGGCGGTGGCGGGGGCCAGCGTGTTTCACTGGCTGCGCCTGCGCTCCCGGCTGGTGATGCCGGCGGCGACGTCGGCGCGGCTGGTCGAACTGCAGGCGCGCATCCGGCCGCATTTCTTGTTCAACACGCTCAACACGGCGATCGCCCTGGTGCGGGTGGACCCGGCCCGCGCCGAGACCCTGCTCGAAGACCTGGCCGAGCTGTTCCGCGCCGCGCTGGCCGATGCCCAGGCCCAGGTCACGCTGGAGCAGGAGGTGGAGCTGGCGCGGCGCTATCTGGACATCGAGCAGGTGCGCTTCGGCCAGCGCTTGCAGGTGGTGTGGGAGCTGGACGCTCAGGCCAACCCGGCCCGGCTGCCGCCCTTGATCTTGCAGCCGCTGGTTGAAAACGCGGTGAAACACGGAGTGGAGCCGTCGGCAGAAGGCGGCACCATACGCATCAAGACCAGCGTGCACCGTGGGCAGGCCGTGCTGCTGGTGAGCAACACGGTGTCGGGCGCGCCGTCCACGCCCGGCCACGGCATCGCGTTGCACAACGTGCAAGAACGCCTGCAACTGATGCACGACGTGGCCGCACGTTTCGAGACTTCTCAGCGCGATGGCGAATACCGGGTGCGGATCGTCGTGCCGCTGTGACCCCTCAGGAGGCAGACATGGCCTTGCGAGTGCTGATCGTTGATGACGAAGACCTGGCCCGCCTGCGGCTCAAGAGCCTGCTGGGCGACTGCGCCGAGCCCCGCTGCGAGGTGATCGGCGAGGCGGCCAACGCGGCCCAGGCGCTGGCCTGGCTGGGCGAGCACCACGCCGACCTGGCGCTGCTCGACGTGCAGATGCCCGGCGCCGACGGCACCACGCTGGCGGCCCGGTTGCGCGAGTTGGCGCCGCAGATGGCGGTGGTGTTCATCACGGCGCATGCCGAGCACGCCGTCAAGGCCTTCGAGCTGGAGGCGGTCGACTACCTGACCAAGCCCGTCAAGCTGGCGCGCCTGCAAGACGCCTTGCAGCGGGTGGCGCGCCGCGTGGCCGCCGAAGGCGATGGGGCTGCCGCATCGGCCACCGGCGCCGAGGCCGTGCTCCCCGATCTGGTGGTCAACGACCGGGGGCGCGTGGTGCGCGTGCCGGTGTCCGACGTCCTGTTCTTGAAGGCCGAGTTGAAGTACGTGACGCTGCGCACGGCGCTGCACACCTACGTGCTCGACGACTCGTTGACCGAGCTGGAGCATCGTCTGGGGCCCGATTTCGTGCGTATCCACCGCAACGCGCTGGTCTCGCGCCAGGCCATGCGGGCGCTGGAGCGCCGGCAGGACGACGCCGATGGCGGCGAAGCCTGGGCCTTGCGGGTGGGGCCGACCGACGAGTGGCTGGCCGTGTCACGCCGCCAGGTGGCGGCGGTGCGCGAGGCGGTGGCGCGCTCGGCGCACCGCCCGCATTGATCAGAAGCCGAGGCTGGCGAGCAGGTCGTCCACTTCGCCCTGATTGGCCACCACGTCGGTGCGCCCCTCGGGGTTGACGACCGGGCCGTGCAGGGCCGCTTCGACCTTGTGCGCCTGATCGGGCGGCACGGTCTGCACCACCAGCTTGACGAGCTGGTCTTCCAGGTCGCCGGCGAGCTTCACGACCTTGGCCACCACCTGGCCGGTCAGGTCATGGAAGTCCTGCGCCATCATGATGTCGGTCAGCGACTGGTCGATGCGCGCGGTGGTCTTCTCGACGTCTTCGACGAAGTTCAGCACCGCGCCGCTGGCCACGGCCTTCACCGGGTCGGCGACGATGGCCGCGGCAATGCGGCGCGTCTCGCTGCTGATGTGCTCGTGATCGGCCTTGGCCTGATCCACGAGGTTCAGCACCTTGTCGGCGGCCTCGGCGGTCTTCTTGGCGATGTAGTGCAGACGGCTGCGCGCGTCGGGCAGGTCGTCCACCGTGTGCTTGAGCTTGGGCATCACGCCCAGCTGGTTGAGCGTGTCGTGCAGCTGACGAGTCAGCGAGCCGAGCTGGTGGTAGACGTCGGCGGAGGCCGTTGCCGGCGGACAGCAGTCTTGCAGCGGCGCGTCGGGCAGGTTGTCCATCTTCATGGTGGGGCTCCCAATCGACCGTCAGGCAGTGGCCAGTTTTTGCATGATCTTTTGCACCTTCTCCTCCAGCGTCGCCTTGGTGAAGGGCTTGACGATGTAGCCGGCCGCGCCGGTCTGGGCCGCCAGCACGATGTCTTCCTTGCGGGCTTCGGCGGTCACCATCAGCACGGGGATGTGCTTGAGCGTCTCCTCGGCCTTGATCGCCTTGAGCAGCTCGAAGCCGTTCATGTTGGGCATGTTGATGTCGCTGACCACGAAGTCGTAGCTGCCGTTCTTCATCATCGTCAGCGCGACCGCGCCGTCCTCGGCCTCGTCGGCGTTGTTGTAGCCGAGTTCCTTGAGCAGGCCGCGCACGATGCGCCGCATGGTGGAGAAGTCGTCCACGATCAGAAACTTCATGTCAGGGTTGCTCATGGTGTGTCCTCGCGCAATTCACGGGTGGCTGTTCAATGGCCGTCTCAACAGACTTTGTTATCGGTTGTTTGGCGTCGAGCTTGAATCGGCGGCCGGGGCGCTGGCTGCGGATTCCGTCTCATTTGTCGTTTCAAAGAAGCGGTCCTCAGCTTCGCGGTTCATCACGATGATGCTGATGCGGCGGTTGATCGGGTTGAGCGGGTCGCCCTTGTCGTAGGGGCTGCTGGCCGCCAGGCCTTGCACGCGCAGCACCTTGTCGCCGGGCAGGCCGCCGAGCATCAGCTCGCGGCGCGAGGCGTTGGCGCGGTCGGCCGAGAGCTCCCAGTTGCTGTAGCCCTGCTCGCCGGCGCTGAACGGCGCCGAGTCGGTGTGGCCCTCGATCGTCAGCTTGTTCGGCACCTCGGCCAGCACCATGCCGATGGCCACCAGCAACTCGTGCATATAGGGTTTGACGATGGCGCTGCCGCTGTCGAACATCGGCCGCGCCTTGTCGTCGACGATCTGGATGCGCAGGCCGTCGCGCGTCATGTCGAGCCGCAGCTGCGATTTGTAGTTCGTCAGCATCGGGTTGTTGGCGATCACCTCTTCAACCCGTTTTTTCAGGGCCGACAGGCGCTCGGCTTCGGCGGCGGCCTGCTGGGCCTTGAGCGCCTGCAGGTTGTAGGTCTTCTTGGGGGCCTCGACCTCGCCGTTCTTCACCTGGCCGGTGGACTGCGACAGATCCTTGCCGCCGCCCTTGATGATTGAAGACGAATCGCCCGAACCGCTGCCGCCCAGCATGGCCACCTTGAGCGGCGCGTTGAAGTAGTCGGCGATGCCCTTCTTGTCGCCCTCGGTGGTCGAGCCCAGCAGCCACATCAGCAAAAAGAAGGCCATCATGGCCGTCACGAAGTCGGCGTAGGCGATCTTCCAGGCGCCACCATGGGCGGAATGGCCGCCCTTTTTGATGCGCTTGATGATGATCGGTTGGAGCTTTTTGGAATCACCCGCCATGACGGATCACTTCTTGCCCTTGACGTGCTGTTCGAGCTCGCTGAAGGTCGGGCGCTCGGTCGAGTACAGCACCTTGCGGCCGAACTCCACGGCGATCTGCGGGGCGTAGCCCTGCATGCTGGCCAGCAGCGTGGTCTTGACGCACTGGAATTCCTTGGTGGCTTCGTCGAGCTTTTGCTCCAGCAGACCGCCGATGGGCTCGACCACGCCGTAAGCCAGCAAGATGCCCAGGAAGGTACCGACCAGCGCCGAGCCGATCATGCCGCCCAGCACCTGCGGCGGCTGGCCCACCGAGCCCATGGTGTTCACCACGCCCAGCACGGCGGCCACGATGCCGAAGGCGGGCAGGGCGCCGGCCAGGCGGGCGATGGCGGCCACCGGGGCATGGCCCTCGTGATGGTGCGTTTCGATTTCGCTATCCATCAGGCTCTCGATCTCGTGGGCGTTCAGGTTGCCCGACACCATCATGCGCAGGTAGTCGGTGATGAACTCCACCACATGGTGGTCGCTGCCGACTTGCGGGTATTTCTTGAACAGCGCCGAGTTGTGCGGGTCCTCGACGTCTTTTTCGATCGACATCAGACCCTCTTTGCGCACCTTCTGCAGGATGTCGTAGAGCAGCGCCATCAGCTCCATGTAGCGCGCCTTGGTGTACTTCGAGCCCTTGAAGACCTGCGGCAGAGCGCTCAACACGGCCTTGAGCACCTTGGGCTGGTTGTTGACGACGAACGCACCGATGGCGCCACCGCCAATGGCCATGATTTCGGTGGGCATGGCGTGAATGATCACGCCCATGTTCCCGCCGTGGATGATGTAAGCGCCGAAGATGCAACCCAGCGCGACGACGTAGCCGATGATGACAAACATGCTGTTGTCTTGCGAAGAAAAAGATATCCCTGGGCTTATCGTCAACTGCACCGGCCCACTTGAGGTGAGTCTGCCTGGGCAGAGTGTGGGTGATGGGTCAAACAGCGCGACTGGCATGGCGCAATTTCGCGCAGACCGTGAAATATGTGGCGTGGCGCCCACCCGAAATGAGCGATGGATGATCTCGGACGATACCGATCTATGGCAGCCCTAAGTTACGACGGCCAGACTCTCGTATCGGCACATCACCCAATGGAGCGCGCCTTGAACAATTCGTCTTTCGCCGAGCCCAGCCGATGGCTCAACAAGGTGCCCGAGGTCACGCTGGCGTTCTGGTGCATCAAGATCATGTCCACCACGGTGGGCGAAACCGTGGCTGATTCCCTGGCCCTCAACGCGGGCTGGGGGCAGGGCGTCACGCGTACGGTCATGGCCGTGTGGCTCGCGGCTACGCTGTTCATGCAGTTGCGCGCCCGGCGCTGCGTCCCCTGGCTTTATTGGCTCACCGTCGTTCTCGTGAGCGTGGTGGGCACGCAGATCACCGATCTGCTGACTGATGGACTGGGCGTCAGCCTGTACATCAGCACGAGCGCGTTTGCTGCGCTGCTAGCGGCGCTTTTCGTCGTCTGGTATCGGGTGGAGCGCACGCTTTCCATTCGGCATATCGTGACACGCCGACGCGAGTTGTTTTACTGGGCCACGATCTTGTGTACGTTTGCGCTGGGTACCGCCGCCGGTGACCTGGCTACCGAGGCGCTTGGTTTGGGGTTCACCTGGGGCGTCGCCACATTTGGCGCGTTCATCGGCGTCACCTTCGCGGCTTGGCGCCTGGGAGGTTCTGCTGTCTTGACATTCTGGGTTGCCTACATCTTGACGCGTCCGTTCGGGGCTGCGTTGGGTGACTTTCTGACCCAGCCCCGGTCGTCCGGCGGCCTTGGCATCGGTGCGCTGTGGACCAGCTCGCTGTTTCTCGCGGCGATCGTCGCCCTGGTGGCGGTCGCGCAAGTCAACCAGAAACCCAACCGGGCTGCCCCGCGCAGCTGATCAACCTTTATGCATACGTCGAATGCGCGGCATGTCCGTCTTCCACTTGAGAGAGTCTGAGTCGAGGTGTCTGTCATGAAATTCAACACGGAACGCACGCTGGCCAAGGTGCCGGAACTCACGCTGGGCTTCTGGCTCATCAAGGTCGCGGCCACCACGCTCGGCGAAACCGCGGGGGATGCGGCGTCGATGTCCTTGAACCTGGGGTACTTGGTGAGCACGGCGCTGTTTGCAGCGGTGTTCATTGGGGTGGTCATTGCGCAGGTCCGGGCGACAAGATTCCAACCGCTGCTGTACTGGGCCACCATTGTCGCGACCACCACGGTTGGCACCACGATGGCTGATCTGGCTGATCGCTCGCTGGGCATCGGCTATGCGGGAGGCAGCAGTCTGTTGCTCATGCTGTTGCTGGCTTCGCTGCTGATCTGGCATCGAACGATGGGATCGATTTCGGTGTGCACCGTCAATTCGACCCGAGCCGAGACGTTCTATTGGGTCACGATTATGTTTTCCCAGACGCTGGGAACCGCCCTGGGCGACTGGACGGCAGACACCGCCGGTATGGGCTACACCGGCGCCGCGATGGTGTTTTCAGGCTTGCTGGCGCTCATCGCGGCGATCTACCGGTGGACCACAGTCTCGCGCACCGCCTTGTTTTGGGCGGCTTTCATCCTCACTCGCCCGCTGGGCGCGGTGATCGGTGATTTTCTTGACAAGCCGTTGAGCAGCGGCGGTCTGGCGCTCAGCCGTTTCGGCGCCTCGGCGGTGCTGCTGAGTTTCATGCTGGGTTGTATGCTGGCATTCAGGCAGCGGGCTGCGACGTCGGCGCATTGATGCGCCGACGGTCGAGCGAAACGGGGAAGGGGGGCGAGACGTGCGGGTCTTGCTTGTCGAAGACGATCCGATGATTGGCGAGGCCATTCACGCCGCGTTGAAAGGCGAGTCTTACGCCGCCGACTGGGTGCGCGACGGGCCGTGGGCGCTGAGCGTCTTGCGAGATCAGCGTTACGACCTGGTGTTGCTCGACCTCGGCTTGCCCGGCAAGGATGGTCTTGACGTGCTGCGCAGCCTGCGCATGGCCGACAACCCGGTGGCGCTGCTGATCATCACGGCTCGCGATGATCTGCACGATCGCCTGCAGGGATTGAACGCGGGTGCGGACGACTATCTGCTGAAGCCTTTCCACATGGCCGAGTTGCTTGCCCGGATGCGGGCCGTCTTGCGGCGCCAAGGGGGGCACGCGGTGGGGGTGTTGAGCAACGGGGTGGTCTCGCTCGATACGGCAACTCGGCAGGCCCAGGCATCAGGTGTCGCGGAGACGCAGTTGTCGGCACGCGAGTTTGCCTTGCTTCAGGCGTTGATGATTCGTCCCGGCGCAATCTTGTCTCGCAGTGAACTGGAAGACCGCATCTATGGCTGGGGCGAAGAGGTGGAAAGCAATGCGGTTGAATACCTGATCCATGCGATCAGGCGCAAGCTGGGCGTAAACGTCATCAAGAACGTGCGGGGGGTGGGATGGATGGTTTCAAAACCCGTCTAGCGGCGCGCTCGAATCAGTCGCTGCAGTTCAGGCTGTCGTTCTACTTGGCTTTTACCAGTCTCTCGGTGGCTCTGGTTGCCGGTATCGTCTCGTTCGTGTCGGCGTTGAGCGAGGCGCATGATCTGCAGGACGACATGCTCCGGCAAATCGCGGTGTTGGCCGCGTCAGCGCCGAGCCAGTACACGCGAGGCGGCATTTCCGAATTGTCGCCATCCGATGCGGACGAAGAGACCCGCGTGATGGTGCAGTGGTTGTCCGGCACCAGCGCGGCGAGCGCGCCCCAGGCGTCTGCTTCTGCGCCCTTGTCCGGCCTGTCCATTCCCGTCGGCATCAGCGACGGGCTGCACACCTTGACGGTGGACGGAGAAGACTATCGCGTGGCGGTGTTGACGTCGGCCGGTGGTTCTCGGGTGGCGGTTGCGCAAGAAGGCGGCATGCGCAACGAAATTGCCCGAGGCAGTGCGCTGCGCACCGTTGCGCCGTTGCTGGTGCTGGCACCGTTGCTGGTTCTGATGGTTGCCGCCGTTGTGCACCGCTTGATGATCCCGATTTCACGGCTGTCGGACGAGGTCAACGCGCGCACCGAACGCTCGCTGCATCCGGTCGAGACTGATGACGTGCCGACCGAATTGCGCCCTTTTCTGCAGGCCATCAATGGGCTGCTGGCCCGTGTGAAGCAATCGATGGACTTGCAGCGCCGATTCCTGGCGGACGCGGCGCATGAGTTGCGCTCGCCGCTGGCGGCGTTGTCGCTGCAGTCCGAGCACTTGTCTCACGCCGACATGTCGGACATCGCGCGCGAACGATTGACTACTGTGCAAAAAGGCATCGAGCGTGGCCGCCATCTCCTCGAGCAGCTGCTGTCGTTGGCGCGCGCGCAGACCGCGCCGCCGAGCGCGCCGCCGGCTGCCGCCACCGTGTCGGCGCGAGGCCTGTGCCGCCAGGTGATTGAGGACTTTGTCGCCTTGGCCGAATCCAAGAACATCGATCTGGGCATGACGGGCGGCGCCGATGTCGCGCTTGCCGTCGACGAGATGGCGCTGCTGACCGTGGTGAAGAACTTGGTCGACAACGCGATTCGCTACAGCACGGCGGGCAGCGAAGTCGATCTCGACGTGAGCATGCGCGCGGACGCCGTGTGCATCTCGGTGCGCGACCATGGCCCCGGCATTCCCGTGCCAGAGCGCGAGCGCGTCTTTGATCCGTTCTACCGAGTCCTGGGTACCGAGGAACGAGGCTCAGGTCTGGGCCTGGCGATCGTCAAGGAGATCACCGACCGTCTGGGTGCTCAGGTGACCCTGGCGTGCACCGACGAGTCTGCATGCAGCGGGCTGACCGTGACGGTGAGCTTGCCTGTCAGCGTTTTGTCATTCTGACGGTCCGATCAGTCAGCGGCGGCTAAGAAATGGCTAAGCCAGCCAGCCGACACTGGCCGGCTATGTTCATTTCTCTCAGGAGAGACGCAATTGGGACTGACCTTGGTCATGGCGACCACTTTATACATGCGGGCCCAATCGGGCGAATTGGCCGGAATGGGCAACACGGTTCTCAAGCCCCGGGCCACGATTGGCATCAAAGGCGAAGGGGTGGTGGCCGGACATGACGACCAGTTGCTGGACTACGACATTCAGGTGATATCGGGCCATGCACGTACCGGTTCAAGCTCGGTGGTGCAAGCGCAGCAAGAACTGCGCGGCCGGGCGGAGTATTTGTACAGCTACCACCAGAGCGCGAGCGACCGCATATCGGTTGGGCCGAGTTTTGAATTTGCGCTGCCGAGGCACAACTATTCGCCCTTCGTCCCTCAATCGGAGAACAACAGCTACGCGATGGAAGAAGGCGAGGTGCTCAAGCGCATGGGGTTGGTCGGCATCGATCTGCGGCTCGATGCAGGCGGCGAGAAGATAGCCTCCACGTTGCGCAACATCGTCTATCTGAATGGCAGTCGGATCGGCCCCAATCTGGAGACTTATCAGCCCATGCTGGGGCTGCTCTGGAACATGAATTACTACGTTCTGGGTACCGCCGATGCGCCGCGCCTCACGCTTCGATCGAATCTTGATTTCTACTTTGCCAAAAAGGCGCGCGTGTCGGCATTCAACGCGCATGACGGGCTGGGCGGCACTAAGCGAGAGCTCGACATTGACATCGGCTTGTCTTATGCGGTCACGCAGCACGACGATCTGACGTTGGACATGTGGGGTACCAACAACCTCAACCGCGGCTCCAGCGCCACCGTTCCCTACAGCTTTCGAGATGGCTTCTCTGTTGGCTTCAACCATCGGTTCTGAGTCTTCCGGGCGGCTGAGCCTTGCCAAAAAAAGCGGGCCCCATCGGGGCCCGTTTAAAAAGCACATAAACCGTGCTAGGAGGAGACAAGCAGGACGCTTCAAGCAGAAACCGTCCACCTGCTTATTCGGTTGTCTGGAGGGCTACTTGAGCCCCTTGCGCGCGCCGATCGCGGTCGATGTGCGCAATAAGTCCGAATTTCAGTGCAGGTGAAGGGCTCCGGCGGCCTTGCCCTTGCCGGCGCGAGCCGGGGGGTTGCACAGGCCGCAGACGTATTGGCGCGCGATCTCGTGGGGGTGGGTGACGAAGTGGCCACCGCACTTGGTGCATTTGGTGAGGGTGAGCATGCCGTTGTCGACGAATTTGACCAGGCGCCAGGCGCGGGTCACGGACAGCAGGGGCTCGAGGCCTTGAGCTTGCGTTTGCTCGAGGTAGAGGCGGTAGGCCTTGATGACGGTGTCGATCTCGTCGATCGCGGCGACCTTGTTGAGGTACTCGTGGATGTTGAGGAAGAGGCTGGCGTGGATGTTGGGCTGCCAGGTCATGAACCAGTCGGTCGAGAAGGGCAGCTGACCCTTGGAAGGCGACTTGCCGGCGACTTCCTTGTACAGGCGCAGCAGGCGCTCGTAGGACAGATCGGTCTCCGATTCGAGCACCTGCAGCCGGGCACCCAGCTGGATCAGGGTGATGGCGCGGTCAATCTGGCGGGCTTCGGTCAACAGGCTCTTGCTGCGCATGGCGAATTCCTCGTGCATCCTCGCGAGCGCTCGGGCGCGGCGCGATGGGGGCGTTCCGACTGAGGGCAGTCGGCTCAACAGTTGCGAACTCAGGCGGCTTCTTGGTGACGGCCAGCCATCAGGATGCTGGCGTGCAAGCGGCCCACGCTTTCGTTGGCGGAGGATTTGCCATGGTTGGTCAGCAGGCCCCAGACCATGTCGTCGTCGATACGCATGCGGCACAGCAGCGTGTTGCCGGCGGCGACCTTCATCATTTGAGCGGGGGTCAGCACGGCGATCAGGTCGGCGGTTTCTTCCGAAATGCCGAGGCGGAACAGGGCTTGTTCGCGGTCTGCGCGAATCAGGCTCTGTGCGAGCATCAGGTACGACAGGTTGGTTTCGCGGATCTCAACCAGGATTTGATCGGCGTTCATGGCGGCGGTGTTCATGCTTGGCTCCAGTTCAAGTTTGTGACTGAGTTAACGAAACGTCTGCTTGTCGTCGGGCGTTTGTTGTTTTGGCCTCAACGTGAAACGAATTCTGAACACCGGGTCTCGGTTCCTGAATAGGCGGGGCGCTGTATCCCGTGTAGTTGCACGGCGCAACGTTCTGTAAGAAAAAATCTGACAAAGTTGATTTGTCAGCGATGAAAAAGGGGCAAGTCCCAGCCTATTTGCAAGCCGGTTTTCGGGCCGCTTTTCCCTGTGAGAACAGGGCTTGCCGCAGGTCGCTGATCGCGCCTTGTGCAGTGCGTCACGCCGGCCCGTCACCGGTGTCGGAACGGCCGGTTTGCAGGGCGGCTTGTAAGACGCGTGAGGCGGCGATCAGGCCGCCAAGTCATCCAGCCAGCGCTGAATCAGGGCCGCTGAAGCCGCCTCGAGGGCCGGACCGTGCTGCCGCGAGGCGGCGCGCAGTGCATTCACGTCGATACCGGCGCCACTCAGCTCGCCGGTGTGGCCGATCAGCCATTGCTCGATGCGGCGCCAGTCGGCCTCGGCATGGAACTGCAGGGCCAGCGCGTGCCGGCCGTGGCTGAAGGCCTGGTGTGGGTACAGCGTCGTGCTGGCCAGCAGCGCGGCGCCCTCGGGCAGATCGAAGGTGTCGCCGTGCCAATGCAGCACGGGCAGGTCGCGCAGCACGCCCAAGGGCGAGGCCAGCCCGGCTGCCGAGAGCTGCAGCGGGCTCCAGCCCAGTTCCTTGCGCCCGCCGGGGTAGACGCGCGCACCCAGCGCTGCCGCCATCAATTGCGCCCCGAGGCACAAGCCCAGCGTGGGGCGTCCGGCCAGCAGCCGCTGCCGCAGCGCGGCGATCTCGGCGGTCAGAAACGGGTAGCGATCGGCCTCATACACCCCGATGGGGCCGCCGCACACCACGAGCAGATCGGCTTGCTCCAGATCGTGGGGCGTCGCGTCCACGCCCGCATCGACCGAGCGGATCGCGTAGCCGCGTTCTTGCAGCGGGGCGGTGAACAGGCCGGCATCTTCAAAAGCCAGGTGGCGCAGAACGAGGGCGGTTTTCATGATCGATCAGCAGGTATTGGGCAGGCGGTTGGCGGCAAGAATGAGTGGGCGCACCGGATTGTGCATGCGAGCCGCCCGATCCGCAGCAAAATTGGGGTCATATCAACCTGACGACGCAAGGATCGACTTTCCATGGCCCGATTGGCCCGATTGGCGGTGGCTGGCTGGCCGCATCTGGTGGTGCAGCGCGTGCACGACGGCCAACTGTTGGCGCGCGACGATCTTGACCGCGCCACCTTGCTGGCGGCCCTGCGCGACGCGGCGCGCGTGACGCAAGTTGCCGTCCACGCCTATTCGTTCGACGACAGCCGCCTGCTGCTGCTCGCCACGCCGTCCGACGACACCGCCCTGAGCGCCATGATGCAGGCCTTCGGGCGCCGCTACGTGGCGCTCTACAACCGCCGCCATGCGCGCACCGGCAGCCTCTGGGCCGAGCGCTTTCGGGCCACGGTCATCGAGCCGGCACGGTATGTGCTGCCCTGCATGGCGTATGTCGAACTGCACTCCACTGGGGCGCTGGCGAGCGGGGCGGGTCTGCCGACCGTCAGCGGCTGGGGCGCGCGGGTGGCCGAAGATCGCTGGTCCAGCGGGCCGCATCACCTGGGCCGCCGCGCCGACCCGCTGGTCACCGACCACCCGCTGTACTGGGGGCTCGGCAACACGCCCTTCGAGCGCGAAGTGGCCTACCGCCGCTTGCTGGACGAAGGCTTGAGCGCGGCCCAGGTGGCCGACATCGGCGCGGCCGTGCACAAGGCCTGGGCGCTCGGCGGGGCGGCATTCGTCGCCGAGCTTGAGAAGTCGAGCGAGCGTCGCCTGGCCCCTCTGCCGCGTGGCCGCCCGCGCAAGGCGTAGATGTGTCCCCAATTTACTTGCTGTTCGTCACGACCTTTCTGCTTTTTGGGTTCTGACCCCATTTGTTTTGCCTTGAATCTCGACCCTCTGGGAAGTATCCTTGTCACATTCCCTTCATTTTGATAGTTGGAGAGCGCCATGACTCAGGCGAACTCGGGGACGGCGTCCCCTCAAGAAATCAAAGCCCTGGCCCAAGCCGGCCTCTACGATCCGGCCAACGAGCACGACGCGTGCGGCGTGGGTTTCGTGGCGCACATCAAAGGCCAGAAGGCTCACGGCATCGTTGAGCAAGGCCTGAAGATCCTCGAGAACATCGACCACCGCGGCGCGGTGGGTGCCGACCCGCTGATGGGTGACGGCGCCGGCATCCTGATCCAGATCCCCGACGAGTTCTACCGCGCCGAAATGGCCAAGCAGGGCATCGAGTTGCCCCCGCCCGGCGAATACGGCGTCGGCATGATCTTCCTGCCGAAAGAAAGCGCTTCGCGTCTGGCATGCGAGCAAGAGCTCGAACGCGCCATCAAGGCCGAAGGCCAGGTGCTGCTGGGTTGGCGCGACGTGCCGGTGGACCGCGACATGCCGATGTCGCCCACCGTGCGCGAAAAAGAGCCGGTCATCCGCCAGGTCTTCATCGGCCGCGGCCCGGACATCCTGGTGCCCGACGCGCTCGAGCGCAAGCTCTACGTGATCCGCAAGACGGCCTCCAGCGCCATCAACGCGCTCAAGCTCACGCACGGCAGCGAGTACTACGTGCCCAGCATGAGCTGCCGCACCATCATCTACAAGGGTCTGCTGCTGGCCGATCAGGTCGGCAAGTACTACAACGACCTGCGCGACGAGCGCCTCACCTCGGCCATCGCCCTGGTGCACCAGCGCTTCTCGACCAACACCTTCCCCGAGTGGCCGCTGGCTCACCCGTACCGCATGGTGGCCCACAACGGTGAAATCAACACCGTCAAGGGCAACTTCAACTGGATGCGCGCTCGCGAAGGTGTGATGAAGTCGCCCGTGCTGGGCGACGACCTGCACAAGCTCTACCCGATCAGCCTCGACGGCCAGTCCGACACCGCCACGTTCGACAACGCGCTCGAACTGCTGACCATGTCCGGCTACCCGCTGGCCCACGCCGCGATGATGATGATCCCGGAAGCCTGGGAGCAGCACACGCTGATGGACGAGCGCCGCCGCGCCTTCTACGAGTACCACGCCGCCATGATGGAGCCGTGGGACGGCCCCGCCGCGATGGTCTTCACCGATGGCCGCCAGATCGGCGCCACGCTGGACCGCAACGGCTTGCGCCCCGCTCGTTTCATCATCACCGACGACGATCTGGTCGTGCTGGCATCCGAATCGGGCGTGCTGCCGATTCCTGAGAACAAGATCGTCAAGAAGTGGCGCCTGCAGCCGGGCAAGATGTTCCTGATCGACTTCGAGCAGGGCCGCATCATCGAAGACGAAGAGCTCAAGGCCACGTTTGCTCGCGCCAAGCCCTATCGCCAGTGGATCGAGAACGTGCGTATCAAGCTCGACTCGATCGAAGGCCAGGGCGGCACCGGCGGCTTCCGCGAGTCGATGCTCGACCGCCAGCAAGCCTTCGGCTTCACGCAAGAAGACATCAAGTTCCTGCTCGCCCCGATGGCCACGGCCGGCGAAGAGGCCACCGGTTCGATGGGCAACGACAGCCCGCTGGCCGTGCTGTCCGGCAAGAACAAGCCGCTCTACAACTACTTCAAGCAGCTGTTCGCGCAGGTCACCAACCCGCCGATCGACCCGATCCGCGAAAACATCGTGATGTCGCTGGTCTCGTTCATCGGCCCCAAGCCCAACCTGCTCGACATCAACGCGGTCAACCCGCCGATGCGTCTTGAAGTTTCGCAACCCGTGCTCGACTTCGACGACATGGCCCGTCTGCGTGCCATCGAGAAGCACACCGGCGGCAAGTTCAAGCCCTACGAGATCAACATCACCTACCCGGCGGCCTGGGGCCACGAAGGCGTTGAAGCCAAGCTGGCTTCGTTGTGCGCCGAGGCGGTCGATGCGATCAAGAGCGGCCACAACATCCTGATCATCACCGACCGCGCCATGGACCGCGACCACATCGCCATCCCGGCGCTGCTGGCGCTGTCGGCCATCCACCACCATCTGGTGCGTGGCGGTCTGCGCACGTCGGCGGGTCTGGTGGTCGAAACCGGTTCGGCCCGCGAAGTGCACCACTTCGCCGTGCTGGCCGGCTACGGCGCCGAAGCCGTCCACCCCTATCTGGCGATGGAAACCCTGGCCGATCTGGCCAAGGAGTTGCCGGGCGAGTTGTCAGCCGAGAAGGCCATCTACAACTACGTCAAGGCCATCGGCAAGGGCCTGTCGAAGATCATGTCCAAGATGGGCATCAGCACCTACATGTCGTACTGTGGCGCTCAAATCTTCGAAGCCATCGGCTTGAACAAAGACCTGATCGACAAGTACTTCCGTGGCACGCCCACGCAAGTCGGTGGCATCGGCGTGTTCGAGGTGGCCGAGGAAGGCATCCGCAACCACAAGGCGGCCTTCGGTAATGACCCCGTTTTGGCCAACATGCTTGACGCCGGCGGCGAATACGCCTGGCGTACTCGTGGTGAAGAGCACATGTGGACGCCGGACGCGATCGCCAAGCTGCAGCACAGCACGCGCTCGGGCCAGTTCGATACCTACAAGGAATACGCCCAGATCATCAACGACCAGAGCAAGCGCCACCTGACGCTGCGCGGCCTGTTTGAATTCAAGTTCGACCCGGCCAAGGCCATCCCGGTCAGCGAGGTCGAATCGGCCGCCGAGATCGTCAAGCGCTTTGCCACCGGCGCGATGTCGCTGGGTTCGATCAGCACCGAGGCCCACAGCACGCTGGCGCTGGCCATGAACCGCATCGGCGGCAAGAGCAACACCGGCGAAGGCGGCGAAGACCAGGCCCGTTATCGCAACGAGCTCAAGGGCATCAAGATCAGCTCGGGCACGAAGGTGTCGGACGTGGTGGGCAGCTCGCGCATCGAGGCCGACTACGAGATGCAAGACGGCGACAGCCTGCGCTCGAAGATCAAGCAGGTGGCCTCGGGCCGCTTCGGTGTGACCACCGAGTACCTGGTGTCCGCCGACCAGATCCAGATCAAGATGGCTCAGGGCGCCAAGCCCGGTGAAGGCGGTCAGCTGCCGGGCGGCAAGGTGTCCGAGTACATCGGCAAGCTGCGTCACTCGGTGCCGGGCGTGGGCCTGATCTCGCCGCCGCCGCACCACGACATCTACTCGATCGAAGACTTGGCTCAGCTGATCCACGACCTGAAGAACGTGAATCCGAAGTCGGACATCTCGGTCAAGCTGGTGTCCGAAGTGGGCGTGGGCACGGTGGCCACCGGCGTGGCCAAGGCCAAGGCCGACCACATCGTGATCGCCGGCCACGACGGCGGCACGGGCGCGTCGCCCTGGTCGTCGATCAAGCACGCCGGCACGCCGTGGGAGCTCGGCTTGGCCGAGACGCAGCAGACGCTGGTGCTCAACCGCCTGCGCGGCCGCGTGCGCGTGCAGACCGACGGCCAGATCAAGACCGGCCGCGACGTGGTGATCGGCGCGCTGCTGGGCGCCGACGAGTTCGGCTTCGCGACCGCGCCGCTGGTGGTCGAGGGCTGCATCATGATGCGCAAGTGCCACCTCAACACCTGCCCGGTGGGCGTGGCCACGCAAGACCCGGTGCTGCGTCAGAAGTTCTCGGGCAAGCCCGAGCACGTCGTCAACTACTTCTTCTTCGTCGCCGAAGAGGCGCGTCAGATCATGGCGCAGCTCGGCATCAAGAAGTTCGACGACCTGATCGGTCGCGCCGACCTGCTCGACATGAAGAAGGGCATCGAGCACTGGAAGGCCAAGGGCCTGGATTTCAGCCGTGTCTTCGCGCTGCCCCCGGTGCCGGCCGACGTGCCGCGTCTGCACGTCGACACGCAGGACCACGGCCTCGACAAGGCGCTCGATGTTCGCCTGATCGAGAAGGCCAAGCCCGCCATCGAGCGCGGTGAAGCCGTCAAGTTCATGGAAGTCGCCAAGAACGTCAACCGCACCGTCGGCGCGATGCTGTCGGGCGAGCTGATCAAGCACCACCCCGATGGGCTGCCTGATGACACCGTGTTCATCCAGATGGAAGGCACGGGCGGTCAATCGTTCGGGGCTTTCCTGGCCAAGGGCATCACGCTGTACCTGATTGGTGAAGCCAACGATTACACCGGCAAGGGCTTGTCGGGTGGCCGCGTGGTCGTGCGTCCGAGCATCGACTTCCGTGGCAACGCCACCGACAACATCATCGTCGGCAACACCGTGCTCTACGGTGCGACCAGCGGCGAGGCCTTCTTCCGTGGCGTGGGCGGCGAGCGCTTTGGCGTGCGTCTGTCGGGCGCCACGGCGGTGGTCGAAGGCACGGGCGACCACGGTTGCGAATACATGACCGGCGGTACCGTGGTCGTGCTGGGCAAGACCGGTCGCAACTTCGCGGCGGGCATGTCGGGCGGCGTGGCTTACGTGTACGACGAAGATGGCCAGTTCGCCAAGCGCTGCAACACGGCGCAGGTGTCGCTGGACAAGGTCTTGCCGGCCGCCGAGCAGCAGACCAGCGTCGACAAGGCCATCTGGCACCGTGGTCAGACCGACGAGGCGCTGCTCAAGAAGCTGATCGAAGACCACCATCGCTGGACGGGTTCGCTGCGCGCCCGCGAGATCCTCGACAACTGGGGTGCCTCGCTGGGCAAATTCGTGAAGGTCTTCCCGAACGAGTACAAGCGCGCGCTGGGCGAGATCAACGCCAAGCAAGAAGCCGACGTCACCATCGCCAAGGCCAAGGGCGACGACAAGGGCGGCAAGCCGGCCACCGGCAAGAAGGCCAAGGCCTGATCGGCTGGTCTGGATCGAACTAGGAGTTCATCAAATGGGAAAAGTAACTGGCTTCTTGGAATTCGAGCGTCTCGAAGAGGGCTATGAGCCCGTCGAGAAGCGCGTCAAGAACTACAAAGAGTTCGTCATCGGCCTGAGCGAAGACCAAGCCAAGGTGCAGGGGGCACGCTGCATGGACTGCGGCACGCCGTTCTGCAACAACGGCTGCCCGGTCAACAACATCATTCCGGATTTCAACGATCTGGTGTACCGCGGCGACTGGAAGAACGCGATCGACGTGCTGCACAGCACGAACAACTTCCCCGACTTCACCGGTCGCGTCTGCCCGGCACCGTGCGAAGCGGCTTGTGTGCTGAACATCAACAACGATGCCGTGGGCATCAAGTCGATCGAGCACGCCATCATCGACCGCGCCTGGGCCGAAGGCTGGGTCAAGCCGCAGCCCGCCGCTGTCAAGACGGGCAAGAAGGTCGCCGTGGTGGGTTCCGGCCCCGCCGGCATGGCCGCGGCCCAGCAGCTGGCTCGCGCCGGCCACGCCGTGACCGTGTTCGAGAAGAACGACACCATCGGTGGCCTGTTGCGTTTCGGCATCCCCGACTTCAAGTTCGACAAGTCGCACATCGACCGTCGCGTCAAGCAGATGGAAGGCGAAGGCGTGGTCTTCAAGACCAACACCATCGTCGGCGAACTGCCCAAGGGCTCGAAGGTCACCAACTGGGCGCAGCACACCGTTTCGCCCGAGCAGTTGAACAAGGAGTTCGACGCGGTGATCCTGGCCGGCGGCGCCGAGCAATCGCGCGACTTGCCCGTGCCGGGGCGTGACTTGGCGGGTGTCCACTTTGCGATGGAATTCCTGCCGCAGCAAAACCGCGTCAACGCCGGCGGCAAGGTCAGCGGCCAGATCATGGCCACGGGCAAGAATGTGATCGTGATCGGCGGCGGCGACACCGGCTCCGACTGCGTGGGCACCTCGAACCGCCACGGCGCCAAGAGCGTCACCCAGTTCGAGCTGATGCCGATGCCGCCCGAGCAAGAGAACAAGGAGCTGACCTGGCCGTACTGGCCGATCAAGCTGCGTACCTCGTCGAGCCACGAAGAAGGTTGCACGCGCGAGTTCGCCATCGCCACGAAGGAATTCATCGGCGAAGGCGGCAAGGTCACCGGCGTCAAGACCGTGCACGTCGAGTTCAAGGGCGGCAAGTTCGTCGAGATCGCCGGCACCGAGAAGGTCTACAAGGCCGACCTGGTGCTGCTGGCCATGGGCTTCACCAACCCGGTCGAGACGCTGCTGAGCGGCTTCGGCGTCGAGAAGGACGCGCGCGGCAACGCCAAGGCATCCACCGACGTCGGCGGCTACAAGACCAACGTCGGCAAGGTGTTCGCTGCGGGCGACGTGCGCCGGGGGCAATCGCTGGTGGTGTGGGCCATCCGCGAAGGTCGTCAGGCCGCCCGTGAAGTCGATGCCTTCCTGATGGGCTCGACCAGCCTGCCGCGCTGATCGTCCGCTTAGCGTCGGGCGCTGTTCGTCAGTGCCCGAACCGCTCCATGAAGCCGCTCCCGGATCGCTCCGGCGAGCGGTTTTCTTTTGTGGCCGACGAATTGACGGTGAATTCAGGTGGTTTACGCGGCAGCAAAGCCACAGCGGCCGGAGGATAAATGCGCTTATCTCCTATGATCGACTCCTCGTGCCCGACGCTTTGTTGCGCGGGACGGGTTTCATTCGCAACGGATACATGTCCTCAGTCAGCGCGCCTGCCACCGAATCCTCTCAGCCCTCGACCGCCTCTGCGCTGGTCGAGTTGCGCGGCGTCACCTGCGGCTACGGTGATCGGGTCATCCTGCACGACATCGATCTGATCGTGCCGCGCGGCAAGGTCGTGGCCCTGATGGGTACCTCGGGTGGCGGCAAGACGACCGTGCTGCGTCTCATCGGGCGCCAGCTCACGGCGCTCAAGGGTCAGGTGCTTTTCGACGGCGTTGACGTGGCCACGCTGGACCAACGTCAGATGCAGGCCACGCGCCGTCGCATGGGCATGCTGTTCCAGTTCGGCGCGCTGTTCACCGACCTGTCGGTGTTCGACAACGTGGCGTTTCCGCTGCGCGAGCACACCAACCTGACCGAGCCGATGATTCGCGACCTGGTGCTGATGAAGCTCAACGCGGTCGGTCTGCGCGGCGCGCGCGACCTGATGCCCAGCCAGGTGTCGGGCGGCATGTCGCGGCGCATTGCCCTGGCAC
Source organism: Aquabacterium sp. (assembly GCF_041915145.1). GTDB lineage: Bacteria > Pseudomonadota > Gammaproteobacteria > Burkholderiales > Burkholderiaceae_C > Aquabacterium. The sequence continues at coordinate 45,336 of NZ_JAYSBZ010000005.1, forward strand.
GCGCCATCGCGCTCGACCCCGAGCTCATCATGTACGACGAGCCTTTCGCCGGGCTCGACCCGATTTCGATGGGCGTGGCCGCGCGCCTGATCCGCGAGCTCAACGACACGCTGGGCGTGACCAGCATCGTGGTGTCGCACGACGTCGAAGAAACCTTCCTGATCGCCGACCACGTGGTCTTCCTGGCCAACGGCACCATCGCGGCCCAGGGCACGCCCGACGAAATGCGCCACAGCGACGACCCCCTGGTGCGCCAGTTCGTGCGGGCCGAACCCGATGGGCCGGTGCGCTTCCACTACCCCGCCGCCAGCTTGCGCGACGACTTCCTCGGGAGGTCGGCATGATGAAGTGGTTGCATCCCAGCGAGCTCGGCTTTGCCGTGCGTCAGTTGCTGGTTGACCTGGGCTATGCCGCTCGCATGCTGGTGCGCCTGTTCACCCTGCTTGGCGTGGTGTTGCGCCGGCCGCGCCTGGTGACCGAGCAGATCCACTTTCTGGGCAACTATTCGCTGGCCATCATCCTGGTGTCCGGTTTGTTCATCGGCTTCGTGCTGGGCTTGCAGGGCTACAACATCCTGCAGCGCTACGGCTCCAGCGAGTCCTTGGGCCTGCTGGTGGCCTTGTCGCTGGTGCGCGAGTTGGGCCCGGTGGTGTCGGCGTTGCTGTTTGCGGGGCGGGCGGGCACCTCGCTGACCGCCGAGATCGGCCTGATGAAGGCGGGCGAGCAACTCGCCGCCATGGAGATGATGGCGGTCGACCCCGTGCAGCGCGTGCTGGCGCCGCGCTTCTGGGCCGGCGTGGTCGCCATGCCCTTGCTGGCGGCGGTGTTCAGCGCCGTCGGCATCATCGGCGGCTGGGTGGTCGGCGTGCTGATGATCGGCGTGGACTCCGGCGCGTTCTGGTCGCAGATGCAGACCGGCGTCGAGGTGTTCGAGGACGTCGGCAACGGCATGATCAAGAGCCTGGTGTTCGGCATCACGGTCACCTTCGTGGCCTTGTTGCAGGGCTACATTTGCCAGCCCACGCCGGAGGGTGTGTCGCGTGCCACCACCCGCACGGTGGTGATCGCGTCGCTGGCGGTGCTGGGTCTCGATTTCATACTCACGGCCATGATGTTTTCGATCTGAGCCGGGCGGGAGAGCAAAACATGCAACGTGCAAAACATGATGTCTGGGTGGGGCTTTTCGTGCTGATCGGCGCGACGGCCATCCTGTTTCTGGCCCTCAAGGCGGGCAACCTGCTGAACCTGTCGTTCGACGAAACCTACTCGGTGGTGGCGCGTTTCGACAACATCGGCGGACTCAAGGCTCGTGCCGCCGTCAAGAGCGCCGGCGTGGTGGTGGGCCGCGTGGCCGCGATCACGTTCGACGACAAGACCTATCAGGCCCAGGTCGAGCTCAATCTGAACAAACGGTTCGTGTTCCCGAAAGACAGCTCGGCCAAGATCCTGACGGCCGGTCTGCTGGGCGAGCAATACATCGGCCTGGAGCCCGGCGCCGAAGAAAAGAACCTGGTGGCGGGTGACGTGATCAAGCAGACGCAGTCCGCCCTGGTGCTCGAATCGCTGATCAGCCAGTTCCTCTACAGCAAGGCGGCCGACGCCGGGGAGGGCAAGAAATGAAACTCACGCGCGCATTGCCGGTCATCGCCGGCGCGGTGCTGGTTGGTTGGTCGACGGGGGCTGCGGCAGTGCAGGCCTACGACCCGCTGGAGGCCTACAACCGCCAGGTGTTCTCGTTCAACCGCGGGCTGGACGATTACGTGCTGAAGCCGGTGGCGACCACCTACCAGAAGGCCGTGCCGAACTACTTTCAAGACGGCATCCACAATTTCTTCTCGAACGTGCGCGACGTCTGGTCGGCGGCGAATCTCCTGTTGCAGGGGCGCGGTGGCGATGGGCTGAACGAGGTGCTGCGCGTGGGCGTCAACAGCACGTTCGGCCTGCTGGGCTGGCTCGACATCGCCAGCGAGATGGGCTTGCAGCGGCACAACGAAGACCTCGGCCAGACGCTCGGCCGTTACGGCGTGGGGCCGGGGCCCTACATCGTCTGGCCTTTCTTCGGGGCTTCGACGCTGCGCGATTCCGTCGACATTCCGGCCTACTGGAAGGTTGCGCCGGAGCCCTACGTCGAATACATCCCCTCGCGCAACATCATGTGGGCGGTCGATATTGTCAGCACCCGGGCTTATCTGCTCAACGCGAGCAAGTTGCTGGACGACGTGGCGCTCGATCCGTACACCTTCACGCGCGACGGCTACCTGCAGCGACGTCGCAGCCAGATCTACGACGGCGACCCGCCCGATGAGCCCGAAAGTGACGATTCGTCGAGCGACGCGGGGCGGCAACCGGCCACGCGTCTGCAAGGCGCGCTCGAATTGCGGTCGTGGTCGAGCGAAGCCAACGGCGGCGGTGGGTTGATGGTCTTGCGTCGCGGGCCCCTGGCGGCCAAGGATGCCGCCGCGAATGAGGACGTGCGCGCCGCCGAGCCGCGTGGCGAGTCGCGCGTGCAGCCCGTGGCGCGCACGGGCTGGAGCGCGGTGGCGTCGGAGCGGCCGCGCGATACCGATTTCGTGCCCGCTCCCTGAGCCTGGCGTCTGGCGCCGGAGTTGCAAAATAGTGTCAAGCGGGTCAACAGCGCCCGATGCCGTGCGTTGAAAGGGCACGGCAGTTCAAGTCTGTCGAAAGGAAGATCATGTTCAAGCGTTGGATGTCTGTCGTGAATCGGGTGTTGCTGGCCGTATCGATCGTGTCGGCACCTTTGCTGGCCTCGGCGCAGCAAGCTACCGCACCCGACGAATTGGTCAAGCAGCTCTCGACCCAGGTGCTCGAAACCGCCAAGCGCGACAAGGGTCTGCAATCTGGCGACGTCGCCAAGCTGACGGCGCTGGTCAACACGGTGATCATGCCGCACGTCAACTTCGAGCGCATGACGGCCTCGGCGGTCGGCAAATATTGGCGTCAGGCCAACCCGCAGCAGAAGCAGCGTCTGCAAGACGAGTTCAAGGCCCTGCTGGTGCACACCTACGCGGGTGCCCTGTCGCAGGTGAAGGACCAGACCATCGAGTACCGCCCGATGCGCTCCAAGCCTGAAGACACCGAGGTGGTGGTGCGCAGCTTCGTGCGCGGCAAGGGCGACCCGGTGCAACTTGACTACCGTCTTGAAAAGTCGGTCGACGGCTGGAAGATCTACGACGTGAACGTGCTCGGTGCCTGGTTGGTCGAAAACTACCGCAACAGCTTCTCGCAAGAGATCTCGGCCTCGGGCATCGACGGCCTGATTGCCAAGCTCAGCGAGCGCAACAAGACCAACGCGGGCAGCGCATCCGGCGCGGCCAAGGGCTGAGGCAGGGCGCACGCGATGCTGCTGCTGCCCGCCGTCCTGACGCACGAGCAAGCGCGCGACACCGTGCGCCTGTTTCGCGAATCGGCTGCCCGCATCGAGGGCGCCGAGCTGGTGCTGGACGGCTCGGCGTTGCAACGCTTCGACTCGTCGGCGCTGGCTGTGATCGTCGAGTGCCAGCGACTGGCTTCGGCGCGCGGGCAGACCTTCGTCGTGCGGGGGCTGCCGTCCAAGCTGCTCGAACTCGGGCGGCTCTACGGGGTGTCCGACCTCATCGGCGCATCGGCCACGCCGGCCTGACGGGTCGCGTTCACTCCTCTTCGGCCCAGGCAAAGCCGTCCCGCGCCACCAGCGCACTAGCCGCCGCCGGGCCCCAGGAGCCCGCGGCGTAGCTGCGCGGCTCGCCTCCGGTGCCATTGGCCCAGCTGTTCAGGATGGGTTCGACCCAGCGCCAGGCTTGCTCCTGTTCGTCGGAGCGCACGAAGAGGTTGAGCCGACCGGCCAGCGCGTCGAGCAGCAGGCGCTCGTAGGCGCCCACGCGCTCGGTCGGGAAGGCGCGGTCGAAATCGAGGTCGAGCGACACGGGCGACAGCACTTCGCTGCTGAGACCACCGCTCACCTCCTGCACCACGACGCTGCCCTTCGCGGCCAGCAGATGCAGTTGCAGGCCGTCCTCGGGTTGCAGCTTGATCACCAGGCGGTTGGGGCGGTTGAGGCCGGGGAAGATGCTGTGCGGTGTCGGCCGGAAGTTGATGACGATCTGCGCCTCGCGGGCCGCCAGGCGCTTGCCGGTGCGCAGGTAGAACGGCACGCCGGCCCAGCGCCAGTTCTGCACCTCGGTGCGCAGGGCGACGAAAGTCTCGGTCTGGCTGTCGGGCGGCACCTTGGCCTCGTCGCGGTAGCCTGCCACGGCCTGCCCGGCGATCGAGCCGGCGCGGTATTGGCCGCGCACCACATCGCGCTGCACGCTCTCGGCGGTGTAGGGCTTGAGCGAGCGCAGCACCTTGAGCTTTTCGTCGCGGATGGCGTCGGCGTCGTTGGTGGACGGCGGCTCCATCGCGATCATCGTGAGCAGCTGCAGCGCGTGGTTCTGGATCATGTCGCGCAGCGCGCCGGTGCGGTCGTAGAAGTCGCCGCGCGTGCCCACGCCCAGGCTTTCGGCCAGCGTGATCTGGATGTTGGCGATGCTCTCGCGCCGCCACAGCGGCTCGAACAGCACGTTGCCGAAGCGCAGGGCCATGAGGTTCTGCACCGACGGCTTGCCGAGGTAGTGATCGATGCGCAGGGCCTGCCGCTCGCTGAACACCGAGCGCACGATGCGGTTGATCTCTTGCGCGCTGGCGAGGTCGTGGCCGAGCGGTTTTTCGAGCACCACGCGCACGCGCTCGCCGTTGAGCCCGGCGGCGCCGAGTTGCTCGCAGATCTGCGGAAAGAGCGCCGGCGCCGTGGCCAGGTACATCACGACCGTGTCGGCGCTGCGTTGCGCCAGCCAGCTCTTGAGGCAGGCGTAGGCGCTGGGTTGGGCCAGGTCCATGCGCAGGTAGTGCAGGCGGCGGGCGAATTGGTCGTACTCGTCGTCGCTCGGGCGCTTGGCGCTGTCGGCCTCTTGCAGGCGCGGCTTGAGCCAGGCGCGGTAGGCGTCGTCGGTGAGGTCGTCGCGCGCCACGGCCAGGATGCGCCCGTCGGCCGGCAGGTTGCCGTGGCGATGGGCCTGGAACAGCGAGGGCATCAGCTTGCGCCAGGTGAGATCGCCGGTACCGCCGAAAAATACGAGGTCGAAGGACATGGTTCGAGAAAGTTCCGCCGAAAAACAAGGGACGCCGTCCAGACACCGAGTATGAGGGGATTGCACCGGCACCGAGGGCAAACCGTCTTCAGCGTGCCACACACTCAAGACACAATAGGCCTTTCGGCTCGCGCCCAAGCGTTGAAAAGCGTGCCGAACCGACCAAGACTCTTGCGCCATGGCCAATCAGCTCGACCAACTCAAGCAGTTCACCACCGTGGTGGCTGACACGGGTGACTTCAACCAGCTCGCGCAGTTCACGCCGCGCGACGCCACGACCAACCCCTCGCTCATCCTCAAGGCCGTGCAGAAGGCCGACTACGCGCCGTTGCTGGCCGACACCGTGGCGGCGCATCGCGGCGCGGCGCACGACGAGATCGTCGACCGCCTGCTGGTGCGCTTCGGGATCGAGATCCTGAAGATCGTGCCGGGGCGCGTGTCCACCGAGGTCGATGCGCGCCTGAGCTTCGATGCCGCCGCCACCGTGGCGCGCGCGCGCCGCATCATGGCGCTCTACGAGGCCGCAGGCATCGACCGCAGTCGCGTGCTCATCAAGATCGCCGCGACGTGGGAAGGCATCCAGGCCGCCGCCGAGCTCGAGCGCGACGGCATCCATTGCAACCTGACGCTGCTGTTCTCGCTGCCGCAGGCGGTGGCGTGCGGTGCGGCTGGCGTGCGGCTCATCTCACCCTTCGTGGGACGCATCTACGACTGGTACAAAAAATCGGCCGGCAGCACTTGGGTCGAGGCCGACCAGGCTGGCGCCAATGACCCGGGCGTGCAGTCGGTGCGCAACATCTTTGCCTACTACAAGCAGTTCGGCATCGCCACCGAGGTGATGGGCGCGAGCTTCCGCAACGTCGGCCAGATCATCGCGCTGGCGGGCTGCGATCTGCTCACCATCAGCCCCGAGCTCATGGCGCAACTGCAGGCCAGCGAGGCGCCGCTCGCGCGCGCGCTCGACCCCGCTGCGCGCGACGCCAGCCTGCAACGCATCGAGCTGAACGAGGCGGCCTTCCGCTACGCGCTCAACGCCGACGCCATGGCCACCGAGAAGCTCGCCGAGGGCATTCGCCTGTTCGCGGCCGACGCGGCCAAGCTCGACGCCCTGATCGACGCCCAACGCTGACGCGGCGGCCCGCACTTTCGATGAATCAGCACATGTACCCGGCCGGTGCGCCGCGCTGCGACCAGACCGTGGCGTGGACAGCGCTGCGTGGCCACTTCGAGGGCCATGGGCGCGACTTCGATCTGCGCGAGGCCTTCGAGCGCGACTCGGCCCGCTTCGGTCACTTCAGCGTGCAGGCGCCCGACGTCTTCGCCGATTTCTCCAAGATCCAGATCGACCTGGCTGGTGCACGTCTGCTGGTCGAGCTGGCGCGCGAATGTCGGCTCGAAGCCCGCCGCGACGCCATGTTCGCCGGCGGCATCGTCAATCCGACCGAAGGCCGCGCCGCCTTGCACGTGGCCTTGCGCGCGCCGCGTGGCAAGGGCCCGCACAGCGACGAAGTGCACGCGGCGCTCGACTGCATGCTGGCCTACGTCGAGCAGGTGCGCGACACCGCCGCCAGCGGCATCCGCCACGTCGTCAACATCGGTATCGGCGGCTCCGACCTCGGCCCACAGATGGCCGTGCCGGCGCTCGACGCCTTTGTGCACCCGAATCTGAGCTTCCATTTCGTCTCCAACGTCGACGGCCACGATCTGGCTCAGGTGCTGCGAAAAGTTCATCCGGCCGAGACGCTGTTCGTGATCGCCTCCAAGACCTTCACGACCCAGGAGACCATGGCCAATGCCGAGCTGGCGCGCGAGTGGTTCGTCGCCAACGGCGGGGTGGACGTGGTCAAGCACTTCGTGGCCACCACCACCAACGAGAAGCTGGCGGCCGAGTTCGGTATTACCACCACCTTCGGCTTCTGGGACTGGGTGGGGGGGCGCTACTCGATGTGGTCGGCCATCGGCCTGCCCATCGCGCTGGCCATCGGGGCCTCGCACTTCCGCGAGCTGCTCGACGGCGCGCACGCCATGGACGAGCACTTCCGCACGCTGCCGCTCGAGCGCAACCTGCCCGTGCTGCTGGGTCTGCTCGACGTGTGGCAGCGCAACTTCCACGGCTACACCAGCCGCTGCGTCGTGCCTTATCACCACGGCCTGCGCCGCCTGCCGGCCTACCTGCAGCAGCTCGAGATGGAAAGCAATGGCAAGCGCGTCGACCAGGCTGGCGATGCCGTGCCTTTCGCCACCTGCCCGGTGATATGGGGCGAGCCCGGCACCAACGGTCAGCATGCCTTTTTCCAGATGCTGCACCAGGGCTCCGACGTGATCCCGGTCGAGTTCATCCTGGTCAAGCGCGCCACGCACGGCGGCCACTGGAGCGAGCGTCAGCAGGCGCTGCTCGATCGTCAGCAGACCATGTTGCTGGCCAACGGCCTGGCGCAGTCGCAGGCCCTGATGCTGGGCAAGACCGCCGAGCAGGCTGGGCGCGAGAGCGTGCCCACCGCCGCGCCCGATTTCGACTCGGCCGTCATTGCACGGCACCGCAGCTTTCCGGGCAATCGGCCCAGCCTCACGCTGCTGCTGGAACGCCTCACGCCGCGCTCGCTGGGCGCGCTGGTGGCGCTGTACGAGCACCGCGTCTTCACGGCGGGCGCGCTGTGGGGCATCAACAGCTTCGACCAGTGGGGCGTGGAGCTCGGCAAGGCCTTGTGCAAGGAGCTGCTGCCGCGTCTCGAAAGTGGCGACGTCAGCGGGCTCGATGCCTCCACCGCCGGCCTGCTGGGCCATTTGCGTCCGCATCCGGCGCGCTAGTCGTCGCGCCGCCACTGCTGCGTTCACCGTGACCACGCCCTACACCGCCTTGCTCGCTGGCGCCACGGGGCTGGTGGGGCGCGAATGCCTGCGTCTGCTGGTGGCCGACGCGGCGTGCGCCGAAGTGCGGGTCTTGCTGCGGCGCCCGTTGCCGGCTGCTGACCGGCACCCCAAGGTGCGTGAATGCGTGGTCGATTTCGGGCGCCTGGCCGAGCACGCCGAGTGGTTCGCGGTGGATGAGGTGTTCTGCGCGCTGGGCACCACCATCAAGGTCGCGGGCTCGCAGGCGGCTTTCCGGCGCGTCGATCACGACTACCCCCTGCAGATCGCCGAGCTCGCGCAGTCGCAAGGCGCGCGGGGCTTGCACGTGGTCAGCGCCTTGGGGGCGAACGCGCGCTCCAGCGTCTTCTACAACCGCGTCAAGGGCGAGCTGGAAGACGCGCTCAAGGCGCTGCGCTTCGCGTCGCTCACGATCGCGCAGCCTTCGTTGCTGCTGGGCGAGCGCGCCGAGTTCCGGCTGGGCGAGGAGGTGGCCAAGCGGTTCGCCTGGTTGATTCCCGGCCCGTGGCGCCCGGTGCGCGCGGTGCAGGTAGCGGCTGGTCTGGTGAACGCTGCCCGAGCTGCCCGCCCCGGCGTGCGCGTGCTGGGCAATACCGAGTTGCGCTCGGCCGCCAACTGATCAGGTCAGACGGCGTTGAAGCGCCACACGCCGTCGGCGTCCTGCTGACGACTCAGTTGGCCGTCGAACCACAAGCGGTGCAAATGCGCCACGGCCTCGCCCATCGCGAAGGTGGTCTGGTGCAGATCGAGCGTGCGCTTGAACAGCACCTGCAGCAACTCGGCGGCGCTGGTGGGCGCGGCGCGGCAGGCGGCCAGCGTGTCGGCCAGGCGCTCATCGTGGTGCGCCACGAGGTGGGCGACGCGCTCGTGCACCCCGACGAAGGGCTTGCCGTGCGAGGGCAGCACCAGCGTGTCGGCCGGCAGGCTGCGCAGGTGGGCCAGGGCGCTCAGGTATTGCGCCAGCGGATCGGCCTCGGGTTCGAGGTCGGAGACGCTCACGTTGGTCGAGATGCGCGGCAGCAGCATGTCGCCCGAGATCAGCACGCCCAGCGACGGGCTGTGCAGGCTGATGTGCTCGGGGCTGTGGCCGCGGCCTTCGATGCACGTCCAGTCGTGCCCACCGATGCGCAGGCGCTGGCCGTCGGTCAGGCGCGCGAAGCTGGTGGGCAGCTCGGGCACCATCGAGCCGTAGTAGTTGCCGCGCTGGCGGATCTTCTCGACCGAGCCCGGGTCGGTCAGGCCGTGGGCGCGAAAGAACGCGGCCGAGCGCTCGCCGCCGAAGGCACCGGAGCGGCTGAGCAGAAAGTGGCCGCAGAAGAAGTCGCCGGCGCTGGCCCACAGTCGGCAATCGCGTCCGGCTGGCGACCAACGCTGCGTCAGCCAGCTGGCGTTGCCGATGTGGTCGGGGTGCAGGTGGGTGGCGATGACCCGCAGCACCGGCAGGCCCTGCAACTCGTTGGCGAAGATCTGCTCCCAGGCAGCGCGCGTGCCGTCGTTGGCGATGCCGCAGTCCACGATGGTCCAGCCGGCTTGGCCGTCGAGTTCGTCGCGCAGCAGCCAGAGGTTGACGTGGTCGAGGGCGAAGGGCAAAGCCATGCGTATCCAGCGCACGCCGGGGGCGACTTCGAGCGTCGTGCCCAGGGCGGGCAGGGCGTCACCCAGCGGGTAGGAGAGACCGGCGTCGGGGGCTGCGAGCATGGGGCGCGGCGAAGACGTCAGGGCGTCAGCACTTCAACCCGACGTGCAGCGCCACCACGCCAGCCGTCAGGTTGTGCACGTCGACGTGGCCGAAGCCGGCCGTCTTCATCATGGCCTTGAGCGTGGCCTGGTCGGGGTGCATGCGGATCGACTCGGCCAGGTATTGGTAGCTCGCGGCGTCGCCGGCCACCAGCTGGCCCAGCTTGGGCAGCACGTTGAACGAATACCAGTCGTAGGGCTTTTGCAGCGGGGCGATGACCTTCGAGAATTCGAGCACCATCAGCTTGCCGCCCGGCTTGAGCACGCGGCACATCTCGGCCAGGGCCTTGTCCTTGTGCGTCATGTTGCGCAGGCCGAAGGCCACGGTGACGATGTCGAACGAGTTGCTCGGAAAGGGCAGCGTCTCGGCGTCGCAGATGGCGGTGGGCAGCAGCAGGCCTTCGTTGGTCAGGCGCTCGCGGCCCTGGCGCAGCATGGCCTCGTTGATGTCGGTGTGCACCACGCAGCCGCTGGGGCCCACGCGCTTGGCGAAGGCCTTGGACAAATCACCCGTGCCGCCCGCGATGTCGAGCACGCGCTGGCCGGGGCGCACGCCCGACACGCCGATCGTGTAGGCCTTCCAGAGGCGGTGCAGGCCCATCGACATCAGGTCGTTCATGACGTCGTACTTGCTGGCCACCGAGTCGAACACGCCGCGCACGTGGCGGGCCTTGTCTTGCTCGTTGACGGTCTTGAAGCCGAAATGGGTCTGGCTCATGGTGTGAGGATGAAGTGGTTTCAGTGAACGATCAGCAGGTGATCAGTGCGAGGCGCAGCTCTTGCCCGCGGGCTCGGGCATGGGGCGGTCGCGGTCGATGCCGGCGGCGGCCAGGCGGTCGAGATAGCGTTGCCACAACGGCTCCTGCTCGGCGCCCAGCTGGTAGAGAAAGGCCCACGAGAAGATGCCGGTGTGGTGGCCGTCCGAGAACGTCGGCTGCAGGCCGTAGTGTCCCACCGGCGCGAGGCTGTCGATGTTGACGTGGCGCATGCCGGTCTGCAGCACCTCTTGCCCCTTGCCATGGCCTTGCACTTCGGCCGATGGGCTGTAGACGCGCATCAGCTCGATGGGCAGGCGATGCACCTCGCCGTTGTCGTAAGCCAGCTCCAGCACGCGCGAGGCCTGGTGCAGCGTGATGGCGGTGACCTGCGGCGTGCTCATGATGCGGCGGGTTGATCGAGCGCCTGCACGGCGTGCGCCACGGCGGCGTCGAGCTCAGCCAGCGGCACGCCGAGGCGCTCGATGGCGGGCGGCTCGACGCTGCGCTGCATGCTGCCCCAGATGGGCTGCGGAAAGTGGGCGTCCCACTCGAAGCGGGCGATCACATGCCAGTGCAGATGCGGCACGACGTTGCCCAGGCTCGCGAGGTTGATCTTGGTGGGCCGCAGCGCGCCGCGCAGCACGGTTTCGACCTTGGCGACGGCTTGCATGATGTGGCTGCGATGGGCGGGCGGCAGGTCGGTCCACTCGGCCACGTGCGCGTTCCAGATCACGCGGTAGAAGGCCGGGTAATGGGCGTCTTCCGCCCGGATCACGCGCAGCAGCGGCGTGCGCGCCACGAGCACGCCACCGACTTGATCGCAAAGCTCACACGGCATCAAAAACACCTGTGCGTTCAGAGCCTGATCCAGCGAACACCGCAGATCCGGCTTTGCCGGGCTGCTGGTGTTGCCCCCTCGAGGGGGCGCGCGCAGCGCGTAGGGGGTGGGTCATACCAGGACTCGTTCGATGCCGCCGGCGTTGGCGCGGTCCACGTAGTTGCGCATCCAGTCGTCGCCCAGGATCTGCCTGGCCATCTCGATGACGATGTAGTCGGCTTCGAGCAGGCCGGTCTGCGCGTCGTCGACGTAGCGGCTCAGGCCCTGCAGGCAGGCCGGGCACGAGGTGAGGATCTTGACGTTGTCTTGCGCGCCGATGAGGCCCTTGCTGCGCAACTCGGCCTCGCCTTTGCGGATCTCTTCTTCTTTGCGATAGCGGATCTGCGTGGACACATCGGGCCGGTTGACGGCCAGCGTGCCCGCCTCGCCGCAGCAACGATCGGACTTGATCACGCCATCGCCCAGCAGCGCCTTGACCGTTTTCATGGGGTCTTGCTGCTTCATCGGGCTGTGGCAGGGATCGTGGAAGAGATACCCGCCAGGCCGGGGCAGGGTGATGCCTTTTTCGAGCAGGAACTCGTGGATGTCGACGATGCGGCAGCCCGGGAAGATCTTGTCGAACTGATAGCCCTGCAGCTGGTCGTAGCAGGTGCCGCAACTCACCACCACCGTCTTGATGTCGAGGTAGTTGAGCGTGTTGGCCATGCGGTGGAAGAGCACCCGGTTGTCGGTGATCATCTTGTCGGCCTTGTCGGCTTGCCCCGCGCCGCGCTGCGGGTAGCCGCAGCACAGGTAGCCCGGTGGCAGCACGGTTTGCACGCCCGCGTGCCACAGCATGGCCTGCGTGGCCAGGCCGACTTGCGAGAACAGGCGCTCCGAGCCGCAGCCCGGGAAGTAGAACACTGCCTCGCTGTCCACCGTCGTGCCCTTGGGGTCGCGGATGATGGGGACGTAGTCCTTGTCTTCGATGTCGAGCAGCGCCCGGGCCGTCTTGGTGGGCAGGCCGCCGGGCATTTTCTTGTTGACGAAGTGGATGATCTGCTCTTTGATCGGCGCGGCGCCCGCCGATGCCGGAGGCGCGCTGGTCTGCTTGCGGCCCAGCGGTTTGAGAATCTCGTTGCCCAGGCGTTGCAGTGGCATGGCCACATCGACCAACGCGCTGCGCACGATCTTGATCGTCTGCGGGTTGTTGGTGTTGAGCATCAGCATGCCAGCCGCGCCAGCGGGGCGGAAAGTCTTCTTGTCGAGCTTGACGAGCAGCTTGCGCATGGCCATCGTCACGTCGCCAAAGTCGATCTTGACCGGGCAGGGCGCGTAGCACTTGTGGCAGAGCGTGCAGTGGTCGGCCACGTCTTCAAACTCGGCCCAGTGCTTGATCGACACGCCGCGGCGCGTTTGCTCTTCGTACAAAAAGGCCTCGGCCAGCAGCGAGGTGGCCAGGATCTTGTTGCGCGGGCTGTAGAGCAGGTTGGCGCGCGGCACGTGCGTGGCGCACACCGGCTTGCACTTGCCGCAGCGCAGACAGTCCTTGATCGACGCGGTGATGTCGCCGATGTCGCTCTGCTGCATGATCAGCGACTCGTGCCCCATCAGGCCGAAGCTCGGCGTGTAGGCATTGGTGAGGTCGGCGGCCCGCACGTCGTCGCCCAATTTGTCGAGCGCCGCGCCGCGCAGCAGCTTGCCCTTGTTGAAGCGTCCCTCGGGGTCGACCTTCGCCTTGTAGGCGGCGAACTGCGCGATCTCGTCGTCGCTCAAGAATTCGAGCTTGGTGATGCCGATGCCGTGCTCGCCCGAGATCACGCCGTCGAGGCTGCGCGCCAGCTTCATGATGCGCGCCACGGCTTCGTGCGCCGTCTGCAGCATCTCGTAGTTGTCGGAGTTGACGGGGATGTTGGTGTGCACGTTGCCGTCGCCGGCGTGCATGTGCAGGGCCACCCACACGCGGCCGCGCAGCACTTGCTTGTGGATGCGCTTGAGCTCATCGACGATCGGGCGCAACGCGGCGCCGTTGAAGATCGTGGCGAGTGCGTCGCGTATCTCGCGCTTCCAGCTGGCGCGGATCGCCCAGGTTTGCAGCAGGTTGAATACCGTGTCGCCGGCGGACGGCGTGTAGGTGCCGTTGCGGTGCTGCTCGTAGCCCAGGCTTTGCAGCGTCGCGTCGACCGTGGCCAGCGGGGTGTCGATGTGGTCGTACAGAAACTGCCAGCGCGCGCGCACGGCATCGAGCTGGGCCAGCGCGGCGTCGACCTTCTCGGCCAACTGCTCGGTGCTGGGCAGTTCTTCGGCGTCTTCGGTCTTGCCCATAGGCAGGGTGCCGCCTTGCAAGAATGCCTGCAAGGCACCGACCAGCGCCAGCTTGTTGCGCAAGCTCAGCTCGATGTTGATGCGCTCGATGCCCAGCGTGTACTCGCCCATGCGCGGCAGCGGGATCACCACATCTTCGTTGACCTTGAAGGCGTTGGTGTGCTTGGCGATGGCGGCGGTGCGCTTGCGGTCGGCCCAGAACTTCTTGCGCGCATCGGCGCTCACGGCCACGAAGCCTTCGCCGCTGCGGCCGTTGGCCAGGCGGATCACTTCGCTGGTGGCCTTGGCGACGCGGTCTTCGTCGTCGCCGACGATGTCGCCCACCAGCACCATCTTGGGCAGGCCGTTGCCGCCCACGTTGCGCTTGCTCTTGGTGGCGTAACCCACGGCGCGCAGGTAGCGGTCGTCGAGGTGTTCGAGTCCGGCCAGGATGGCGCCGCCGGGCTGCTTCATCTCGGCAAACATGAAGTCCTTGATCTCGACGATCGAGGGCACGCCTTCGGTGGGGTTGCCGAAGAATTCGAGGCACACGGTACGCACATGCTTGGGCATGCGGTGCACCACCCAGCGCGCGCTGGTGATCAGGCCGTCGCAACCTTCTTTCTGCACGCCGGGCAGGCCGGCGAGGAATTTGTCGGTGACGTCCTTGCCCAGCCCTTCTTTGCGAAACACGCTGCCCGGGATGTCGAGCCGCTCGGTGCGTTGCAGCTTGGTGCCGGTGGCGTCGAAGTAGCGCAGCTCGAAGCTGGCCACGGCCACGTCGTGGATCTTGCCGAGGTTGTGGTTCAGGCGGACGACCTCGAGCCACTTGGCGTCGGGTGTCACCATCTTCCAGCTCGCGAGGTTGTCGAGCGCGGTGCCCCACAGCACGGCCTTCTTGCCGCCGGCGTTCATGGCGACGTTGCCGCCGATGCAGCTGGCCTCGGCGCTGGTGGGGTCGACCGCGAAGACGAATCCGGCGCGTTCCGCGGCGTCAGCCACCCGCTGCGTAACCACGCCGGCGCCCGTCCAGATCGTCGGCACCTTGTGATCGATGCCGGGCAGATCGACCGGCTCGACCTCGGTGAGCTGATCCAGCTTTTCGGTGTTGATGACGGCGCTCTTCCAGGTGAGCGGCACGGCGCCGCCGGTGTAGCCGGTGCCGCCCCCGCGCGGCACGATGGTCAGACCCAGATCGATGCAGGCCGCCACCAGCCCGGCCATCTCGGCCTCGGTGTCGGGCGTGAGCACCACGAACGGGTATTCGACGCGCCAGTCGGTGGCGTCGGTGACGTGCGAGACGCGGCTCAGGCCGTCGAACTTGATGTTGTCTTTCGCGGTCTGCTTGCCCAGCACCTTGCGCGCGCGTTGGCGCAGCGCGGCCACGTCGTCGAAGTGCTGCGCGAATTGATCAACCGCCACCCGCGCGTCGGCCAGCAATTCACCCACGGCCACGTCGCGTTGCGCGTCGGCGCTGGGCGTGCGACGCTTGTCGATCTCGTGCAGACGGTGCTGCAGCGCCTCGATCAGCTGGGCGCGGCGCTTGGGGTTGTCGAGCAGATCGTCTTGCAGATACGGGTTGCGTTGCACTACCCAGATGTCGCCCAACACCTCGTAGAGCATGCGCGCCGAGCGCCCGGTGTTGCGCTCCTGGCGCAGGCGCAGCAGGATCTCCCACGCCCGCGGGCCCAGCAGGCGGATGACGATTTCGCGATCCGAGAACGAGGTGTAGTTGTAAGGGATCTCGCGCAGGCGCGGAGCGCCGTGTGCTTGGCCGACAGCGGCGGAATCGGAGGGGGTGAGGAGGAGCGGTGCGTTCATGTGCTCGCGGTTCGTTGCTCCAGGCGCGCAGGACGATGAAAAGACCGCTTCCGGGCAGGCGGAATGCGGTCGCGCGCCTGAGGCCGAATGGTACCGCAGGGCGCTTGCCGTTCGCCCGCCCGGGCCGCGTCAGCCCTACACCGCGGCGGGCTGATTCGCCGCACAATGCCCGCTCATGAAGCCCCTCAGCACGCCATGGCCTTATCCCCTGTGGATCGCCCATCGTGGCGCCGGCAAACTCGCGCCTGAAAACACCGTGGCCGCCTTCCGGCTTGGCGCGCAGCACGGCTTTCGCATGTTCGAGTGCGACGTCAAGCTCAGCGCTGACGGCGTGCCCTTCTTGCTGCACGACGCCACGCTCGAGCGCACCACCAGCGGCCAGGGGCGGGCTGCCGATTGGCCCTGGCCCGATCTGGCCGAGCTGGATGCCGGCAGTTGGCACGGCAGCACCTACGCCGGCGAGCCGTTGCCCAGTTTTGAGCAGATTGCCAGGCTGGTGATCGAGCTGGGGTGCGCGTTGAACGTCGAGATCAAGCCCACGCCGGGGCAGGAGGCCGAAACCGGCGCGGGGGTGGCCGAGGCGGCGGCGCGCTGGTGGGGTGGTCAGTCTGTGCCGCCGCTGCTGTCGTCGTTCGAGCCCGACGCCCTGCGCGCGGCCCAGCGCGTCGCACCTGATCTGCCGCGCGCCCTGCTGCTCGACAAGCTCTGGGCCGGCTGGCACGAGGTGGCGCGCGAATTGGGCGTGGTCGCCATCGTCGGCAACTGGCGGGTGCTGGACGCTGGCGTCTTCGAGCTGGCGCGGGCCGCCGGCTGGCGGGTGCTGAGCTACACGGTCAACGACCCGGCCGAGGTTGAGCGGCTGCAGGGCCTGGGCATTGCCGGGCTGATCACCGACGCGATAGACAGCCTGGGTCCGGGGGGGCGGCCGCTGGCCCCTGCAGCCAAGGGGGGCCGACGTTTTGGGGGCTAGGCGCGAGCGCCGGGCGGTGGCACGATGCGCCCGTTTCAAAATGTTGCGTCAACCTTGTCCAGGGAGAAGAAATTGGGATCGAACATCCGGCTCGTTGCATTTTTTGTCGTTCTGCTGCTGGGCGCCGGCTTTGTCTTCAAGCACCGCATCGTGAAAGCGCCTGCGCTGCCGGCTCCCGTCGAACAGGCCGCCGAATCGGCCACGGAGGCCGTCTCGCATGCCGAGGATCTGGGTCAGCGCATTACCCGCGAGATGCAGCAAGCGGCGCCGTCTGCCGGCGAACGGCCCAAGGCCCGCGCCGGCGGCATGCACAAATGCGTGGGCGGTGGCAGCACCACCTACACCATGGAAGAGTGCCCGCCCGGCACGAAGTACGCCGAGATGGGTGGTGGCGCTGTGACCACGATGAAGACCAACCTTGATGGCGCGGCGTCGTCCAAGAAGAGTTCCATTCCCAACGCTCGCGAGCTGTTGAACGATCCGGCCGAGGCCGCCAAGCTTCAAGAGCTGAAGGACAAGCGCATGGAGGCCATCATCGATGGTCGCCAGCCTTGAGTGACTTCAACTCCGGTAATCGGCGTTGATCGTCACGTAGTCGTGCGAGAAGTCGCAGGTCCACACGGTGGCCTGCGCCGTGCCGCGGCTCAAGCCCACGCGCACCGTGATCTCGCTTTGCTTCATCACGCGCTGGCCGTCTTCTTCGCGATAGCTCGGGTGGCGCCCGCCCCGGGACGCCACATGCACGTCGTCCAGATGCAGCTCGATCAGGCTCTGGTCGAGGTCGGCAATGCCCGCGTAACCCACGGCGGCCAGGATGCGGCCCAG
This sequence comes from Aquabacterium sp., assembly GCF_041915145.1. GTDB lineage: Bacteria > Pseudomonadota > Gammaproteobacteria > Burkholderiales > Burkholderiaceae_C > Aquabacterium. The sequence goes on from NZ_JAYSBZ010000005.1 coordinate 62,562, forward strand.
GTTCGGGTCGCTGGCGAAGAACGCGGTCTTGACGAGCGGCGAGTGGCCGATCGCATAAGCCACCTGCAGGCACTCGGCTTCGTTGCGCCCGCCTTCCACCTCCACGGTGATGAACTTGGTGGCGCCTTCGCCATCGCGCACGATGGCCTGTGCCAGCAGACGCGAGACCTCAAACACCGCCGCGCGCAGGGCCTGCCCCTCGGCTGAGTCCCAACTGGTGATCTCGGCGTGGGCCGCCTGGCGCGTCGCGATCAGCACGAACGAATCGTTGGTCGAGGTGTCGCCGTCGATCGTCACGCGGTTGAACGACTGATCGGCTGCATCTTTCACCAAGCCTTGCAGCAGCGCCGGCGCGATCTGGGCGTCGGTGGCCACGAAGCCGAGCATCGTCGCCATGTTGGGGCGGATCATGCCGGCGCCCTTCGAGATGCCGGTCACGGTGACGGTCGCGCCGCCGATCTGCACTTGGCGCGACACCGCCTTGGGCAGCGTGTCGGTGGTCATGATGCCCTCGGCAGCGTTGGCCCAATTGTCGGCGCGCAGGTCGGCCAGGGCGGCTGGCAGGCCGGCGGCGATGCGCTCGGTGGGCAGCGTTTCCATGATCACGCCGGTCGAGAACGGCAGCACCTGCTGCGGGCTGATCTTCAACTGCGCGGCCAGCGCGTCGCAGGTGGAGCGGGCGCGCGCCAGGCCATCAGCCCCGGTGCCGGCGTTGGCGTTGCCGGTGTTGATCACCAGCGCACGAATTTCCTGCCCGCTGGCCAGATGCTCGCGCGACACCTGCACCGGTGCCGCGCAAAAGCGGTTGAGCGTGAACACGCCCGCCACGGCTGCGCCGGGCTCCAGCGCGATCACGGCGAGGTCCTTGCGGTTGGCCTTGCGCACGCCGGCCATCGCGATGCCCAGCTTCAGGCCTGGCACGGGGTGGAGGTCAGCGGCGTTGGGGGCAGAGAGATTGACGGGCATGGTGGTGTTGCGGTGAGAGGTGGTCTGCAATGAGCAAGGGGCCTCGCGGCCCCTGTGCTCAACGGATCGGCGCGGTCGCCGGGTGGGTGCCGCGGGTCAGGCGAGCTGGCCGTGGCATTGTTTGTATTTCTTGCCGCTGCCGCAAGGGCAGGGGTCGTTGCGGCCCACGCGCGGCACCTGGTTGGCCAAGGCCTGTTGCGCCAGCCGTTGCACGACTTCCTTGGCCTCGGCTTCCGACTCCACCGCCACGCCGCCGTCGTCGGTCGGGTGCGTGTAGGTGACGTTGCTGAAGTGCTCGCCCTGGGCCTCGATGGCGGCTGCGGCGCGCTCGGCTTCTTCGCGGGTCTGGATGCGTACGGTGAGCAGGGAGCGCGTGACTTCCATCTTCACCGAGTCGAGCAGCATGCGGAACAGCTCGAAGGCCTCGCGCTTGTATTCCTGCTTCGGGTTCTTCTGGGCGTAGCCGCGCAGGTGGATGCCCTGGCGCAGGTAATCGAGCGCCGCGAGGTGCTCGCGCCAGTGGCTGTCGATGGACTGCAGCAGCATCATGCGCTCGAAGCCGGCGAACTGCTCGCGGCCCACTTGCGCCACCTTGGCGTCGAAGGCCGCGTTGGCTGCTTCGACCACGCGCTCGACCACATCTTCGTCGGTGACAGCTTCGGCGCTTTCGACCCACGATTGCAGCTCGACCTCGACGTGCCATTCGTCGCGCAGCACTTTTTCAAGCGAGGGCAGGTCCCACTGCTCTTCGACCGAGTTGGCGGGCACGAAGGTGTGCACCACATCGGTCAGTGCGCCGCGGCGCAGGTGCGTGATCTGCTCTTCGGTGCCCACCGCTTCGAGGATCTCGTTGCGTTGCTGGTAGATCACCTTGCGCTGGTCGTTCGACGCGTCGTCGTACTCGAGCAGCTGCTTGCGGATGTCGAAGTTGCGGGCCTCGACCTTGCGCTGCGCGCTCTCGATCGAGCGCGACACCATGCGGGCCTCGATGGCCTCGCCGTCCGGCATCTTCAGGCGCTCCATGATCGCCTTGACGCGATCGCCGGCGAAGATGCGCATCAGCGGGTCTTCGAGGCACAGGTAGAAGCGCGACGAGCCCGGGTCGCCCTGGCGGCCGGCACGGCCTCGCAGCTGGTTGTCGATGCGGCGCGATTCGTGGCGCTCGGTGGCGATGATGCGCAGGCCGCCGAGGGCCTTGACCTGCTCGTGCAGGCCTTGCCATTCGCTCTTGAGCTGCTCGATCTTCTGCGCCTTGGCGTCGCCGTCGAGTGCTTCGTCGGCTTCGATCATCTGCACCTGCTTCTCGACGTTGCCGCCCAGCACGATGTCGGTGCCGCGACCGGCCATGTTGGTCGCGATGGTGATCATCTTCGGACGACCGGCCTGCGCCACCACCTCGGCCTCGCGGGCGTGCTGCTTGGCGTTGAGCACCTGATGCGGCAATTGAGCCTGGTTCAGCAGATTCGACACCAGCTCCGAGTTTTCGATCGAGGTGGTGCCGACCAGCACGGGCTGGCCGCGCTCATAGCAGTCGCGGATGTCGACGATCAGCGCGGTGTACTTTTCGCGGGCGGTCTTGTAGATCAGGTCGAGCTGATCGTTGCGCTGCGTGGGGCGATTCGGCGGAATCACGACCGTTTCGAGGCCGTAGATCTCCTGGAACTCGTAGGCTTCGGTGTCGGCCGTGCCGGTCATGCCGGCCAGCTTGCCGTACATGCGGAAGTAGTTCTGGAACGTGATCGAAGCCAGCGTCTGGTTCTCGGCCTGGATGTCAACGCCTTCCTTGGCCTCGACAGCCTGGTGCAGGCCATCCGACCAACGGCGTCCGGCCATCAGTCGGCCGGTGAATTCGTCGACGATGATGACTTCGGGCACGCCGCGTTCACCCACTTGCACCACGTAATGCTGGTCGCGGTGGAACAGGTGATGCGCCCGCAGCGCCGCATACAGGTGATGCATCAGCGAAATGTTGCCGGCGTCGTACAGGCTGGCACCCTCGGGCAGCAAACCCGCCTCGGCCAGCAGCCGTTCGGCGTTCTCGTGGCCTTCTTCGGTCAGGAAGACCTGGCGCGACTTCTCATCGGCCGTGAAGTCGCCCGGCTCGATCACGCCCTCGCCGGTGCGCGGGTCGGCCTCGCCGATCTGCTTCTTGAGCTTGGGCACGACGAGGTTGATGCGCTGATACAGCTCGGTGTGGTCTTCGGCCTGGCCGCTGATGATCAGCGGCGTGCGAGCCTCGTCGATCAGGATCGAGTCCACTTCGTCGACGATGGCGTAGGCCAAGCCACGCTGCACGCGGTCGACGGCCTCGTAGACCATGTTGTCGCGCAGGTAGTCGAAGCCGAACTCGTTATTGGTGCCGTAGGTGATGTCGGCGTTGTAGGCTGCCTGCTTGGCCTCGCGCGACAACTGCGACAGGTTCACGCCCACGGTCAAGCCCAGGAAGTTGTAGAGCTTGCCCATCCACTCCGCGTCGCGGCGTGCAAGGTAGTCGTTCACCGTCACCACGTGCACACCCTTGCCGGTGAGGGCATTGAGGTAGACCGGCAGCGTGGCCATCAGCGTCTTGCCTTCGCCGGTCCGCATTTCGGCGATCTTGCCAGCGTTCAGCGTCATGCCGCCGAGCATCTGCACATCGAAGTGGCGCATCTTGAAGACGCGCTTGCCGCCCTCGCGCACGACGGCAAAGGCCTCGGGCAGGATGTCGTCGAGCGTCGCGCCCTTGGTCAGGCGATCTTTGAACTCGACGGTCTTGGCCTGCAATTGCTCGTCGCTGAGCTTTTCAAGCGCGGGCTCGAGCGCGGCGATCTTCTCGACCACGCGCCGGTACTGCTTGAGCAGTCGTTCGTTTCGGCTACCGAAAATCTGGGTGAGAAGGTTGGGCAACATGCGACGTGAGGGTTCGGAAAAATTGGATCGGCGCGAAGCGTCAGCGCACCAGCGGTACGCGAAGCGGCCAAAGCCAAAAAGTGTAGCACCCGGGGATGACGGATCTTGACGTCTGCCGCCGGCGCCGGATCAGCGCGCCGCTTGTTGAACGGCGTGGCTTTCGGGTGGGATCTGACCGGCCAGGAACTTGGCGGGGTTTTGCTGCACCCCGTCAACCAGCACCTCGAAATGCAGATGCGGGCCGGTGGAGCGGCCCGAGGTGCCAACCAGCGCGATCTTCTGGCCGCGTTTCACCAGGTCACCTTGCTTCACAAGCAGTTGCGAGGCGTGCCCATAGCGGGTAACCAGGCCATTGCCGTGGTCGATCTCGACCATCTGGCCATATTGAGGGTGAACCTCGGCCGCGATGACCATCCCGCCCGCGGCGGCGCCGACCGGGGTACCCACGTCAGCCGGAAAGTCCAGCCCCGTGTGCAAGGCTGATCGGTGCGTGAAGGGGTCGATGCGGAATCCGAAACCGGAGCCGATCGGGCCGACGATGGGTGCGCTGCTCGGGATCATCAGGGCCGTCAGGCGCTTTTCGAACAGGCGGGACTCGATCAGGGTGAACACATCGGATTGCTGGGCCACTTCTTCGTCCAGGGTGGCCAGCAGGTGGGTGAGATCGTCAGCCGAGCGCACCTGGTCGATCGAAGCGGGCACGAACGGGCCGCCCGAGCCCGGCGCAGCGGTTTTTTTCTGGGGGGTGGTGGGTGGCGCGGCAGTGGCGGGTTTTGCGCCCGTGTCACGCCATTCTTCGGGTTTGATGCCAGCCAGACCCGATACTCGCTCGCCCATGGCCTCGAGCTTGACGATATTGGCCTGCATTTCGCCCACCTTCTGTGCCATGGCGTCAAGGTTCTCGCGCATGTAGCGATCACGCTGGGCAAACTCGTCGCGCACCACGAAGCTGACGATCTGGCTGACCACGGGCCAGCGTTCGCGCGCGGCCTTGAGCAGGACGAAGTGATAGACCACGCCCGAGAGCAGCAACATCGCCAAACCGAGAGCCGTGCCGATGCCGGCCAACTGCCAGCCGCTGAACGACAGCGCCCGCGTGCGGCCCGGCCCCGAGTTCGTGATCAAGATCTGCATCGATAAACTCCTGACATGACCCGCCCCGACCGCTCGATTCCCGACCCGCACACCCTGGCGGATGCACTGTCGCATTCCGATGTGCTGCAGAGTCTGCAGCGGCGCATCGCCGAGTCCAACGAGCGGTTGCAAATCGTGCGCGCGCTGCTGCCGGTGGCTTTGTCCAGCCAGTTGACGGCGGGCCCTGTTGATGACACCGGATGGACGCTGATGGTGCGCTCCAGCGCTGTCGCCGCCAAACTGCGACAGTGGCAGCCCTTGATGGAGGATGCCCTGCGTCAGCGGGGCTGGCAGGTTAGCGCAATACGGATACGGATTCAATCCGGCCGGTGACCATGGTGCACCGCGAGCGGTGTCCGAGCGCAACAGCGCGTAACCGGCCCGCTGCGGTCATGCGAATGCGAATGCCATATTTTTGACTGGCGTGTGCCGTCGAGCGGGAGTGAAGGGAGGGGGTGGTGCCGGCTGTCGGATTCGAACTGACGACCTACCGCTTACAAGGCGGGTGCTCTACCAACTGAGCTAAGCCGGCGTGGCCTGTTTGGCGGCGCTGTGACCTCGAAGGGTGCAGTGCCAGGCAACGTGATGGAACGGCCCGCATTCTACGGCGCGGCTGCCCGGCGTGTGCGGGCTTTCAGCGCGGGCAAATCTATTTGATGCGCTTGAGCGACGGTCGGTTGCCTGCGGGAGGTGGCCCGGGCGGCGGGTGATCAGGTTGCTCATCCGACGATTCGCCGTCCGTCGTGGTGGCGAGTCGCAACCCTGGTGCTCCGGCGCTCTCTTCGTCAGCTCCGCTTTCTCCATCCTCATCGTTGTCGGCGTCGCCCGACTCGGTCGGCACCGGGAAGGCCATGCCCTGGCCGTTTTCCCGCGCGTAGATGGCGATGACGTGGTCGATGGGCACGATGATGTCGCGTGCCACGCCGCCGAAGCGGGCGCGGAACTCGATGGTCTCGTTACCCAGGCTGAGACCGCTGGTGGCCTCGAAGCTCACGTTGAGCACGATCTCGTTGTTCTTCACGTATTCGACCGGCACCTGGACGGAGTTGTCCACGTAAACGGCCAGATACGGCGTGAAACCGTTGTCCGTGCACCAGTCGTGCAGGGCGCGGATCAGGTAAGGCCGGGTCGAGGTGCCTTGAGCTTCGGGGGCTGCCGGAGAGTCCATCGTTGCGGAGCGGGCTGCGGTTACTTGCGCATCACTTTTTCGGACGGCGTCAGCGCTTCGATGTAGGCCGGGCGAGAGAAGATGCGCTCGGCGTACTTCAGCAGCGGCAACGCATTCTTCGACAGTTCGATGCCGTAGTAGTCGAGGCGCCACAGCAGGGGAGCGATGGCCACGTCGAGCATCGAGAAGTCGTCGCCCAGCATGTACTTGTTCTTCAAGAAGATCGGGGCGAGCTGCGTCAGGCGGTCGCGGATCTGCGAACGGGCCTTTTCGAGCTGCTTGTCGGTGGCCTTGACGCCGCGTCCTTCGAGCAGGTTCACGTGAGCGAACAGCTCCTTCTCGAAATTCAGCAGGAACAGTCGGACGCGAGCGCGCGCCACCGGGTCGCCCGGCATCAGCTGCGGGTGTGGGAAGCGCTCGTCGATGTACTCGTTGATGATGTGCGATTCGTACAGGATCAGGTCGCGCTCGACCAGGATCGGCACTTCGTTGTACGGGTTCATCAATGCGATGTCTTCGGGTTTGGCGAAGATGTCGACATCGCGGATTTCGAAGTCCATGCCCTTCTCGAACAGCACGAAGCGGCAGCGGTGCGAATAGGGGCAGGTCGTTCCGGAATACAGCACCATCATGGTGTGGGGCTCCTGTGTGAGCACGCCAGCTAGATGCCGACGTTTGAATCCATACAAAACACAAACGGAGTGGGCCGGTCAGGCGCCACTCCGCAACTTGCTGACTGCGGGGTGCAGTCAGCGATGTCGGCTTACTTGATGTCTTTCCAGTAGGCCGCGTTCAAGCGCCAGGCGATGAACGTGAAGACCAGCAGGAACAGCATCACGCCCACGCCGATGCGTACGCGATCTTGCTGCACCGGCTCGGACATCCACTGCATGTAAGCGACCAGATCCGCGATGGAGTCGTTGAACTGGGCTTCCGTCAAAGTGCCGGGCGTCAGTTGTTCGAAGCCTTCGAATTCTTGAACCTTCTTGCCGTGCTCGTGCGGATCTTCCTTCTCGACGAACTTGGCGGTGCGCTCACCTTGCAACTCCCACAGCACGTGCGGCATGCCGACGTTGGGGAACACGAGGTTGTTCCAGCCGGTCGGACGCGAGTCGTCGCGGTAGAACTGGCGCAGATAGGTGTAGAGGTAGTCGGAGCCGGTGCCGCCATGGCCGGCACGCGAGCGCGCCACCAAGGTCAGATCGGGCGGCACCGTGCCGAACCAGGCCTTCGCTTGCTTCGGATCGAGCGACACCTTCATCGTCTCACCGACTTTGTCTGTGGCGAACAGCAGGTTTTGCTTGATCTGCACGTCGGTCAGGCCCAGATCGCGCAGACGCGTGTAGCGCATGAACGATGCTTGGTGGCAGTTCAGGCAGTAGTTGACGAACAGCTTGGCGCCGTTTTGCAGGGCGGCCATGTCGTTGACCTTCTCGGTCGGGAATTTGTCCCAGGCCGGGCCGCCTTGATTGGCGTGAGCTGCGGTCAGGCTGACCAGTGCGGTCAGCAGGAGTGCGAGGATTTTTTTCATCGTTGTGCTCCCGCGAGATCAGTGGGCAGAAAAGGTGACCCGATCAGGCACGGGCTTGAACTGACCCAACTGGCTCCACCAGGGCATCAGCAGGAAGAAACCGAAGTAGAGCAAGGTGCCGATTTGCGAAATGATGGTGCCGATGGTCGAGGGCGGTTGAATGCCCAGGTAGCCCAGCACCACGAAGTAGATCACGAACACCAAGTACACATACTTGTGCCAGCTCGGGCGATAGCGGATCGACTTGACCGGGCTGTTGTCCAGCCAGGGCAGGAAGAACAGGATCACCACGGCGCCGCCCATCACGACCACGCCCCAGAACTTCGCGTCGAAGCCCAGCAGCAGGTTGAGCACGGGGGTGTGGGCCAGCAGCGACAGCACGCTGTTCATGCCCAGCGTTGCCAGCAGCGCTTTCAGGCCGCCCAGCAGGGCAATGGCGAGGCCGCCCCCCAGGAAGGTCACGGTCTTGGTGGTGCTGGAGACCTTGCCGCTCAACAGCGTGATCACGATGCAGCCGGCGACCAGGATCGAGAACACCACGGTCATGACGTCGGTGGTGGCGCGCAGCATCGAGTAGAACGGCGTGAAGTACCAGACCGGGGCAATGTGCGGCGGGGTCTGGAGCGGATCGGCCGGGATGAAGTTGTTGGCTTCCAGGAAGTAGCCACCACCTTCGGGCGCGAAGAACAGCACTGCGGTGAAGGCCATCAGGAAGAAGCCCACGCCCAGCAGGTCATGCACCGAGTAGTAGGGGTGGAAGGGAATGCCGTCGAGCGGAATGCCGTTGGCGTCCTTCTTGGCCTTGATCTCGATACCGTCCGGGTTGTTCGACCCCACTTCGTGCAGAGCGATGATGTGCGCCACGACCAGGCCCAGCAGCACCAGCGGTACGGCGATGACGTGGAAGCTGAAGAAGCGGTTCAGGGTGGCGTCGCCCACGACGTAGTCGCCGCGGATCAGGATGGCCAAGTCCGGGCCGACGAAGGGCACGGCGGCGAACAGGTTGATGATCACCTGGGCTCCCCAGTACGACATCTGGCCCCAGGGCAGCAGGTAGCCCATGAAGGCTTCGGCCATCAGGCACAGGAAGATCATGCAGCCGAAGATCCAGACCAGTTCGCGCGGCTTGCGATACGAGCCGTAGATCAGGCCGCGGAACATGTGCAGATACACGACGATGAAGAAGGCCGACGCGCCGGTGGAGTGCATGTAGCGCACCAGCCAGCCCCAGGGGACGTCGCGCATGATGTACTCGACCGACGCGAACGCCACGGCGGCGTCGGGTTTGTAGTTCATGACCAGGAAGATGCCGGTCACGATCTGGATCACCAGCACCAGCATGGCCAGCGAGCCGAAGAAGTACCAGAAGTTGAAGTTCTTCGGAGCGTAGTACTCCGACATGTGCTCCTTGTACATCTTGGTCGCCGGGAACCGGTTGTCGACCCAGGTCATGAACTTGACGCCCAGCGGCGCATCGGCGGGCGCTTCTTTGAATTCAGCCATGTTGTGGTGCCTCTTGAATGCCTAAATTGGATTTGCTGACCGATCAAGCCTTGGCTTCGCCAATGAGCAGCTTGGTTTCGGACAAGAAGGTGTAGGGCGGCACTTCGAGGTTGTCGGGGGCGGGCTTGTTCTTGAACACGCGGCCGGCCAGATCGAAGGTGGAGCCGTGGCAGGGGCACAGGAAGCCGCCTGTCCAGTCATCGGGGAGCGACGCCTGGGGCCCGGGGACGAACTTGTCGCTCGGCGAGCAGCCCAGGTGGGTGCAGATGCCAACCACGACGAGGATCTCTTTCTTGATGGAGCGCCACTCGTTGCGGCACGACTCCATCGGGGTGATTTCAGACGGCTTGCGCTCGGACAGCGGGTCGGCCACCAGAGGATCGGTCTTCTTGAGCGAGTCCAGCATCTCGGGCGTGCGACGGACGATCCACACCGGCTTGCCGCGCCATTCGACGGTCATTTTCTCGCCGGGCTTGAGGTTGCTGATGTCGGCTTCGACAGCGGCACCGGCCGCCTTGGCGCGCTCGGAAGGTTGGAAGGTGCTGACGAAGGGCACGGCTGTGGCAAGGCCGCCAACGCCGCCAGCTGCGCAGGTCGCCATCATCCAGGTGCGGCGGCTCTTGTCTACTTGCTGGTTACTCATTTATTTCCTCTGGGAGGTCTCGGGCTTGGTTTGAGGTCAACCGCCCATTCTAACGGAGCCGACTGGGAGAAAAAAAGGGCATGCCGCTGCGTTGTCCTGAGGTATTGATGGAGCTCATGAAGTGGCGGGGTTCGTTGACATCCCCTTCAACTGAGGAATACTTGACGCTGTTTCATTTGTGTAGACGGTCGGTTGCGTTCACCGGCCGAAACAGGAGGTTTGCATGAGTTTCGTCAGCGAGTTCAAGGAGTTCGCGGTCAAGGGCAACGTGGTTGATCTGGCGGTGGGCGTGATCATTGGCGGCGCGTTCGGCAAGATCGTCGATTCGGTGGTCAACGATCTCATCATGCCGCTGGTGGGCATGGCGGTTGGCGGACTGGATTTCTCGAACTATTTCGTGCAGTTGTCGGGGCAGCATGCGACGACCTTGGCCGAAGCCAAGAAGGCCGGGGCGGTCTTCGCCTATGGCAACTTCATCACGGTGGCGCTGAACTTCGTGATCTTGGCGTTCATCATTTTCTTGATGATCAAGCAGATCAACCGCCTGAAGAATGAGGCGCCCGCAGCGCCGTCGGCTCCGGCTGCGCCACCCGAAGACATCGTGTTGCTGCGCGAGATTCGCGATTCGCTCAAGAAGCAGTAGCCGCGTCGAAAGAAGGGCGGGCGGCAAGTGACTTGTTGCAATTTGAAACCATAAGGGGGCTGAGCCCTTGTTCGAGCCGTGCGGTATTGCCATGCGTACGGCTCGGGAATGAGGGGATACTTCACAACCGCCATGTTGGCGGTCGCTCGCCGCATTCTGCGGTGTGGGCGCACCAATATTCAGTCTGTAGCCTGTGATTGA
>NZ_JAYSBZ010000006.1:0-72965 GCF_041915145.1 Aquabacterium sp.
CGTCACCAACATCGGGCAGCCGATTTCGCACCGGCTCGACCACCTGCTGTCGGGCGTGCGGGCCCAGATCGCCCTCAAGATCTACGGCGATGACCTCGACACCCTGCGCAGCCTCGCCGCCGATCTGCAAGCGCGCCTGGGCCGCGTGCCGGGGGTGGCCGATCTGCAGATCGAGAAGCAGGTGCTCATCCCGCAAATCAAGATCCGCCTCGACTATGGTCAAGCTGCCCGACTCGGCGTGCCCCCCGGCGCGCTGTTGCGCAGCCTGCAAGACATGATCGAGGGCGAGCGCATCACGCAAGTGGTGGAAGGCAACCGCCGCTTCGATCTCGTGGTGCGCCTGCCCGACGACCGGCGCGACCTGGCCGCGCTGCGCAATCTGCTGATCGAAACCCCGGGCGGTGCGGTGCCGCTGTCGCAAGTCGCGCAGATCGAAGAAGGCACGGGCCCCAACCAGATCAGCCGCGAGAACGCCCGCCGCCGCATCGTGATCTCAGCCAACACCGACGGACGCGACATGGCCCAGGTGGTGAGCGCCATCCGAGGCGAGATGAACCGCCAACCGCTGCCCGAGGGCTACTTCACCGCGCTCGAGGGCCAGTTCCAGGCGCAGGAGCAAGCCACGCGGCTGATGGCGGCGCTGGCCGCGGTGTCGCTGTCCTTGATCTTCATGGTGCTCTACAGCCGCTATCGCTCGATCACGCTGGTGGCCATCATCATGGGCAACATCCCGCTGGCCCTGGTGGGCAGCGTGGCGGCGCTGTGGCTGACCGACCAGCCGCTGTCGGTCGCGGCACTGGTGGGCTTCATCACGCTCACCGGCATCGCCACGCGCAACGGCATCCTCAAGATCAGCCACTACATCAACCTCTGCACGCTGGAGGGCGAAACCTTCGGTCAGCCGATGATCGTGCGCGGCTCGCTGGAGCGGCTCACGCCGGTGCTGATGACCGCGCTGGTGGCCGCCCTGGCACTGGTGCCGCTGCTGCAATCGGCCAACGCGCCGGGCAAAGAGATCCTGCACCCGGTGGCGGTGGTGATCTTCGGCGGGCTGATCAGCTCCACCGTGCTCGACACCCTGTTGACCCCGCTGATGTTCTGGCTCTGGGGCCGGCGCCCGCTGGAACGCATTCTGGCCAGCCATGCCGGCAACAGTTACTGACACCCTTGCAACGAGGACACTCTGATGAAGCTCTTTCGCACCCTGACTCTGGCCGCCTGGACGACCTGCGCCCTGCTCGCCGCGCCGCTGGCGCACGCCCATGACGACGCCTACCTCGACACGCAAACCGCCCCCCACGGCGGGCAACTGCGCATGGCCGGCGCGCAGCATTTCGAGCTGGTCGTGGTGAAAGACAGCCCCACCGCCAAAGCCAACGCCGTCACGGTGTACGTGACCGACCACGCTGGCAACAAGACCTCGACCGCGGGCGCCACCGGCAGCGTGACCCTGCTGTCGGGCAAGACCAAGAGCAACGCGCCGCTCAAGCCCGATGGCGACAACAAGCTCGTCGGCCAGGCGGCGTACGCGTCCACCCCGGATCTGAAAGCCGTGGTGCGGATCACGCTGGCCGGGCAAGGCGAGCAACAGGCGCGGTTCGCGCCGCTGGCGCCGCACGCGTCGCCGCAGGTGCGCTAGCGAAAAGACTCGATTGCCAAGCCGCGCGCCGTGTGCCTATCATCGACGGCCGCGTGGCGCGGCGGCTCGGCAGACATGCTGCGCCCAAGGGATGATGTTCCGGCAAGAACCCCAGAGAGGCGAGCATGTCCGAAACCACCTTCTTCGCACCGGCCGAGCGCGCCTCGCCCGACGCCTTGCTCGCCCAGCTGCGAGCCATCACCACCAGCCCGGTAACCGATGGCATCTTGCGCACGGTCGATGGCTTGCTGGCCATCGTCAACGAGCAGCGGCAAGTCGTCAGCGTCAACGAACAACTGCTCAAATCGCTGGGTGTCGAAGACGCCGCCACCCTGCTGAGCCTGCGCATGGGCGAAGTGATGGGCTGCGTGCACGCCTGCGAGCCGCCCGCCGGCTGCGGCACCACGCGCCATTGCGCATCGTGCGGGCAAGCCATCGCCACCGTCACGGCGCTGAGCAGCAATGCCGTGGTCGAGCGCAAATGCGTGATGCAAGTCAACCGCGAAGGCGCGCGCGCCGATCTGTGCCTGTCGGTGCGCGCGTGTCCGTTCGAGATCGGCGGCGAGCGCTTCTTGGCCCTGCTGCTGCGAGACATCACCGAAGAGCAACGGCTGGCGGCCTCCGAGCGGGTGATCCTGCACGATCTGGGCAACGTGCTCAACGGCTTGCGCCTCGCCGTGCCCGAAGGACTCAACGCCGCCGATGCCGACAAGGCCCGCCAGCGCGTGGCCGCGCTCAACCGCATGATCGAAGGCGTATCGCGCACGCTGAAACTGCATCGCGCCATCGTGGACGGTCGCATCGATCACTACTCGCCGGCCAGCGAAGATATCTTTTTCGATCAACTCTTCGGCGACGTGCAGGCCCTGATCGAAAAGCACCCCGCCGCCGCCAACAAGCAGTTGGAGGTCGGCTCGATGCCCCACGCGGCGATACGTACCGACACCACCGCCGTGAGCCGGGTGCTGCTCAACATGTTGATCAACGCCCTTGAAGCCACCGACACCCTTGGCCACGTGCGTGTCGAGGCCCGCGACGAAGGCAAAGACATCGTCTTCAGCGTCTGGAACGCACGGGCAATTCCGCCCACGCTGGCGCTGCGGGTGTTTCAGCGCAACTTCTCGACGCACCACGAGCCTGGCCGCGGGCTGGGCACCTCGTCGATGAAAATGCTGGGCGAAGACCTGCTGGGCGGACACGTCTCGTTCATCAGCAACGAGGCCGACGGCACCACCTTCGTGTTCACGCTGCCCAAGGCCCCGCCCGCAACGCACTGATCCGCCCCCGATCAAGCCGGCCGCGCGGAGGCTCCGGTAGCATTCGTGCCTTGAACGATCTGCCGCAGACATGACCCCCACCCCTTCCTCCCCCGACACCTCATCCGACCCGCGCCACCCTGGCAGCGTCGAATACGAATTCGCCCTGCAAGACGCCTCGGGCCAATCCTGCGTGGCCCACGCCTGGGCCAAGGTACCCGAGCCGCTGACGCCCGCGCAGCGCGCCGAGCGCAAAGAGCGCATCAAGGCGCTGCTCAAGCAGCATCAAGCCGTGCTGGTGGCCCACTACTACGTGGACGGCGACCTGCAAGACCTGGCGCTCGAGACCGGCGGCTGCGTGGCCGACTCGCTCGAGATGGCCCGCTTCGGCCGCGACCATGCCGCCCAGACGCTGATCGTGGCCGGCGTGCGCTTCATGGGCGAGAGCGCCAAGATCCTGAGCCCCGAAAAACGCGTGCTGATGCCCGATCTCGACGCGACCTGCTCGCTCGACCTGGGCTGCCCCGCCGACGACTTCGCCAAGTTCTGCGACGCCCACCCCGACCGCACCGTGGTGGTCTACGCCAACACCAGCGCCGCCGTGAAGGCCCGCGCCGACTGGATGGTGACCAGCTCGTGCGCGCTGGCCATCGTCAGCCACCTCAAGGCCGAGGGCAAGAAAGTGCTGTGGGCCCCCGACCGCCACCTGGGCCGCTACATCCAGGAGCAGACCGGCGCCGACATGCTGATGTGGAACGGCGCCTGCATCGTCCACGACGAGTTCAAGGGCCTCGAGCTCGACCTGCTGCGCAAGCAGCATCCCGACGCCAAGGTGCTGGTGCACCCCGAGTCGCCCAAGAGCGTGGTCGAGCAGGCCGACGTGGTCGGCTCCACCTCGCAGATGCTCAACGCGGTCATCAACATGAACGCGCAGACCTTCATCGTCGCCACCGACAACGGCATCCTGCACCGCATGCGCCAGATGGCGCCCGGCAAGACGCTGATCGAAGCGCCCACCGCCGGCAACAGCGCCACCTGCAAGAGCTGCGCGCACTGCCCCTGGATGGCCATGAACGGCCTGCAAGGCGTGATCGACTGCCTCGAAAAAGGCCTGGGCGAAATCACCGTGCCCGAACCCACCCGCACCCAAGCCAAGGGCTGCATCGACCGCATGCTCGACTTCGTGGCGCGCAACCCTGCCGCCATCGCCAAACCCGCCCAGGGCTTCGTGCCCAACGTCGGCGCGGCTTGATCGCGTTGAAGCTCCGGCCCACCGCTTACCTGAGAACCCGCGATGTTTGATCACAACGAAACCCTCGAAGAAGCCCGCGCCCGCAACGTCCGCGACGCCCTGTTTGAAGACATCGGCGTGGCCGACTGGACGGGCCTGCTCGCCCCGGCCGGCCGCCGCGTCAAGGCCCGCGTGATCGTGCGCGAAGACGCTGTGCTGTGCGGCCGCGAGTGGTTCGACGCCACCCTGCGCACGCTCGACGCGCAAGCCCAGGTGAGCTGGCACTACGCCGACGGCGACAAGATGCAGGCCGACACGCCGGTGTGCGAAATCGAGGCCGATGCCCGCGCCCTGCTGGCGGCCGAGCGCCCGGCCCTCAACTTCCTGCAGTTGCTCTCGGCCACGGCCACGCTCACGCGCCGCCACGTCGATGCCATCGCGGGTGCCTCGCCCAACCCGGGCGGCTGCGCCGTGCTCGACACGCGCAAGACCATCCCCGGACTGCGGCTGGCTCAAAAATACGCGGTGCGCGTGGGCGGTGGGCAGAACCAGCGGCTGGCGCTCTACCACGGCATCCTCATCAAAGAGAACCACATTACCGCCGCCGGTAGCGTGAGCGCCGCCCTGCGCGCGGCCCAGGCGCTGGACGCCGGCGTGGACATTCAAATCGAGGTCGAAACCCTGGCCGAGTTGAACGAAGCCCTGGCCGCTGGCGCCACCAGCGTGCTGCTCGACAACTTCACGAACGAGATGATGCGCGAGGCCGTCGCCGTCACCCAAGGCCGTGCGCTGCTCGAAGTCTCGGGCGGCGTCACCCTCGACCAGCTGCGCGACATTGCCGCCACGGGAGTCGATCGCATCTCGATCGGCAAGCTCACCAAAGATGTCAAAGCCGTCGACTATTCCATGCGAGTGCTGGAACGTTTGTAAGCGCGACGGGGTGGGCGGCTCAATCTCGACTCCACAATGCCGATAGTGCCTGAGCCATGACCAGAACCCGCAAACCCACCCCCGCCATGCCGCCCGACTTCAGCTCGATTCGCAACTACCACGAGCGAGCGGTCTTTGAGGCCGTGGCCGAGGCGGGGCCGCGCTACCCGCTGATCGCTGTTGAGCAATATCCCGATGTGGCCTGCGTGGCGCTCAACCGCCTCTTGCCGCGCTACATCCGCCACGAAGTGGATCTGGCCTTCTACCTGACCGAGAACGAGCGACTCGAGAACGAGCGCTCCGTCAAAGAGTCCGTCCAATTCGCCTTTGAATTCGTGCAGGCTCGCACCTTGATGAAAGCGCGGCGCTGAGGCACTGCCCCCGCCTCGCCTCTTCGTGCCTCGCTACTCAGCCCGGCAGATCGGGCTCGGCGGCATCGCCCCCGGCATCCGGCAGCAAACGCTGCGCCTCATCCGCCGGCAGCGCCTCGACCACGCGCAGCTCGCGCGTCATCACCCGCGTGCGGCGCTCGGCCAGCTCGATGCTGTTGCTGGCCTCGTCGAGCTTCTTCTTGGTCTTGGCCAGCACGTCGCCAAACTTGCCGAACTCGGTCTTGACGGCGCCCAGCACCTTCCAGACTTCGGACGAGCGTTTTTCGAGCGCCAGCGTCCGGAAGCCCATCTGCAGGCTGTTGAGCATGGCCAACAGCGTGGTCGGCCCCGCCAGCGACACGCGATGCTCGCGCTGCAACGCCTCTGCCAGACCCGGACGGCGCAGCAACTCGGCGTAAAGCCCTTCGGTGGGCACGAAGAGCACGGCAAAGTCGGTGGTGTGCGGCGGCGCCAGGTATTTGGCGGCAATGGTCTTGGCCTCGTCGCGGATGCGCTGCTCCAGCGCCTTGGCGGCTGCCTCGGCGCCCTCGCGGTCGGCACGGTCTTGCGCATCAAGCAGGCGTTCGTAATCTTCACGCGGGAACTTGGCGTCCAGCGGCAGCCACACCGGCTCGCCCGAGTCGTTGCGGCCCGGCAGCTTGATCGCGAATTCGACCCGCTCATTGCTGCCCGGCACCGTCGCCACATTGACGGCATATTGCTCGATGGTGAACACCTGCTCGAGCAGCGCCGCCAATTGCACCTCGCCAAACACGCCTCGGCTCTTGACGTTGGTCAGCACGCGCTTGAGGTCGCCCACACCTTGCGCCAGGCCCTGCATCTCGCCCAGGCCGCGGTGCACCTGCTCCAACCGCTCGGCCACCTGCTTGAAGCTCTCGCCCAGACGTTGCTCCAGCGTGGCGTGCAATTTTTCGTCCACCGTCTGCCGCATCTGCTCGAGCTTCTTCTCGTTGTCGGTCTGCAGCGATTGCAGCCGCACATCAACGGTGTGGCGCACCTCGGCCAAGCGGCGTTCATTGGCCTCGGACAGCTGCCGCAACTGCTCCGTCAAACCCGAAGTGGTCTGGCGCAAGGTGTCGGCCAGTGCCTGCTGCAACGAGGCCAATTGCACCCGAAAGCTGTCGAGCTGTTCGTTTTGTGAGCGCAGCACGTCGCCCTGCTGGGCCAGCAAGGTCTGCTGGAAGTTGGCGAAGGTAGAGCCCAGCTCCTGCCGCGTGCCGGCCGCGCTGCGAGCCACTTCGTCGCGCAAGGCGCGGTCGAGCTGCTCGGTGCGAGCGCGCAGATCCGCTTGCAGCGCCGAGAGCTGCTGGGTCAGTTGATCAAGATGGGTGGCGGCACCGCTCTGGCCTGAACGAAAAACCAGCCAGATCACCGCGATGAGATTGAGCGCAACCAGCGCCAGCAAGAGCCATGTCGTCATGGCCGGGATTGTCGCAGCCCGCCGATTGAAACTCGGCGAGCCGCGCGGCCGACCGATGCACAGCGTGCCCGGTCAGCCCTCACGAATCAAGCCGTGAGGTGCGACAGGTGCACGTGCGCGCCCGTCTTGGTGCGGATTTCTTCGGCTGTCACGCCGGGAGCCAGCTCAACGCACTTGAAACCATCAGGCGTCACGTCAAGCACGCACAGCTCGGTGATGATGCGATCGACAACGCCCAGTCCGGTCAGCGGCAGCGAGCACTTCTGCAGCAGCTTGTGTTCGCCGTTCTTGGCGGCATGCTCCATCAGCACGACCACGCGCTTCACGCCAGCCACCAGGTCCATGGCGCCGCCCATGCCCTTGACCATCTTGCCGGGGATCATCCAGTTGGCCAGGTCGCCTTTTTCGGACACCTGCATCGCCCCCAGGATCGATAGGTTGATCTTGCCGCCGCGGATCATCGCGAAGCTGTCGTGGCTGCCGAAGATCGACGAGCCCGGCAGGCAGGTCACGGTCTGCTTGCCGGCGTTGATCATGTCGGCGTCGACCTCAGCCTCGTCGGGGAACGGGCCGATGCCCAGCATGCCGTTTTCGCTTTGCAGCCACACCTCGATCTCCGAGCGCACGTGGTTGGCCACCAGCGTCGGCAGGCCGATGCCCAGGTTGACGTAGAAGCCGTCCTGGAGCTCTTGCGCGGCGCGTGCCGCCATTTCGTCGTGGGTCCAGGCCATGGTCAGACTCCCTTCGGATTTTGTTGCGTGGTGCGCTTTTCAATGCGCTTCTCGGGCGTCGGGTTGTGCACGATGCGGTGCACGTAGATGCCCGGCAGATGGATCTCGTCCGGGTCGAAGGTGCCCGTCTCGACGATCTGCTCCACTTCCACGATGGTGAGCTTGCCGGCCATCGCGGCGGCCGGGTTGAAGTTGCGCGCCGTGCGGCGGAACTTCAGGTTGCCCGACTTGTCGGCCACATGCGCCTTGACCAGCGCCACTTCGGGGCGCAGCGCCCGCTCCATCACGTAGACCTCGCCGTCGAACTCGCGAGTCTCCTTGCCATCGGCCACGATGGTGCCCACGCCCGTCTTGGTGAAGAAGGCCGGGATGCCCGCCCCGCCGGCGCGCAGCTTCTCGGCCAGCGTGCCCTGCGGCGTGAATTCGAGCTCCAGCTCACCCGCCAGGTACTGCCGCTCGAACTCCTTGTTCTCGCCCACATAGCTCGAGATCATCTTCTTGATCTGCCGCGTGTTGAGCAACTTGCCCAGGCCGAAACCGTCCACGCCGGCGTTGTTCGAGATGACCGTCAGATCCTTGACCCCGCTGGCCTGCAAGGCGTCGATCAGGGCCTCGGGGATGCCGCACAGGCCAAAGCCGCCAACGGCCATCAGCATGCCGTCCTTGACGACCCCCTCCAGCGCCGCCGTGGCGCTCGGGAAAATCTTGTTCATGAAAGCAACTCCTTAAGACGTGAGCTTCACGCCAACACTCACGAACCCGCACCGCAACGCCATCGGCAATGGGCACCGCTCGTAAACCAGCGGACAGCGTACACCGGGGGAACGCCCTGGCAAAGCAGATGTTGCAGCACAGCAAAGCTCGCTTTCCCGCATACAGGCAAGCAGCTTTGATGCCGCCCGCTGTCGGTGCAAACCCTTGGCAGCAAGCAGCTGACGCGGCAGCGGTTTTACGCCACCGATCAGGCGCTGACCTGCTGGCGAATTGCGTCAGGCAAGGGCACGGATCGGCCCTCGGCCACGTTCGCCCACACCAGCGTGGCCCCGCCGGCGGCGTAGACCACGCCAGGCTCGTCGAGCCGCTCGATGGTCACGAAGGTGTCGATGCTGCTGCGCCCCGGGTTGGCCGCATACAGCTGCACGCGCAGCTCGCCCGGGAAGGTGAGCTGCTTGTAGAAGTTGCAGAAGGTGTTGACGATCACCGCGCCGTCCTGCTGCGGATCGAGCCCGCCACCCAGGCTCGTCAACCAGCCGACGCGGGCGTTCTCCATGTAGCGGAAGTAGACCGTGTTGTTGACGTGCCCGAGGGCGTCCATGTCGCCCCAGGCAATCGGCATCGTCAACTCGTGAATCAGCTTTTTCTCGGCCGGTACATCAATACGCATGAATCCGTACTCTGCTCAAACGTTTACGCACCAAAACCGTCGTCGGCCGAAATCACGGCGCCGTTGATGAAATGGCTTTCCTTGGCGCACAGAATCACCAGCAGCGCATCCAGGTCTTGCGGCTGCCCCACGCGCTTGCGCGGCAGCATCTCGATCAGCTTCTGGCCCTGCTCGGTCTGCCAGTAACGGTGGTTGATCTCGGTGTCGATGTAGCCCGGGCAAATGGCGTTGACGTTGATGTCGTAGCGCCCCCACTCCAGCGCCATGGCCTTGGTCATGTGCACCACGGCGGCCTTGCTCATGCAGTAGACGCCGATCTGGCTCAGCACCCGCAGCCCGGCCATCGACGCGATGTTGATGATGCGCCCGCCGGTGTAGGTGCCCGGCGCCGCGCCACGCGCCCGCGCCAGCATGCGCTTGCCCACCTCCTGCGCCACGAAGAAGGCGCCACGGGTGTTGGTGTTGAACACGTAGTCGAAGTCTTCGGGGCTCACATCGACCAGCTTCTGGGTGGTGCTCACGCCGGAGTTGTTGATCAGGATGTCGATCGGGCCGACTTCGGTTTCGGCGTGCGCCACCGCCGCCTTGATGCTGTCATGGTCGGTCACGTCCAGCGCGACCACGTGGGCGTCGCCGCCAAAGGCTTCGATTTCGGCGCGCAGCGTCTTCAACAACTCGATTCGGCGGCTGGCCAGCACCACGGCCGCGCCGGCTTGCGCCAAGGTCTTGGCGAATTGCTGGCCCAGGCCGCTCGACGCGCCGGTGATCAGGGCCACGCGGCCGGAAAGGTCGATGCTGTAGCTCATGTCGGGGATGCTCCTCGTAACGTGCAGATGCCGCACTTGAATGACGATGCCAGGCAAGATAGCACGCAAGATTTGGCGACGATCTTTTGAAATGCCGCAAAAGTCTTCGCTGATCATGTCTTGAGTAGCCCCCGGGACCAAGGCTCAAGACACGCATAAAATCGCGCGTTTGCGCAAACCGCGCCCCCGATTTTTTGGCATACCCGAAGGAATAACAGCATGACGCCTCAGGAAATCCTTGAGCAGTTCGGCCCCCGCGAGTCGATGGAATACGACGTGGTGATCGTCGGCGCGGGCCCCGCTGGCCTGACCACCGCCATCCGCCTGAAGCAATTGGCTGAGAAGGCTGGCAAGGAAATCAACGTCGTCGTGCTCGAAAAGGGCTCCGAACCTGGCGCGCACATCTTGTCGGGCGCCGTGATGGACCCGATCGCCATGAACGAGCTGTTCCCGAACTGGAAAGAGCTCGGCGCGCCGCTCAACCAGCCCGTCACCGCCGACGAAGTATTGGTACTGACCGAAACCGGCTCGTTCGCCACCCCGCAGGCACTGATTCCCAACAACTTCCACAACCACGGCAATTACGTCGTCGCCCTGGGCAACGTGGTGCGCTGGCTGGGTCAGCAGGCTGAGGCCTTGGGCGTCGAAATCTTCCCGGGCTTTGCCGCGGCCGAGGTGCTGTACGACGACAAGGGCGCCGTGCGTGGCGTGGCCACCGGCAACATGGGCATCGACAAGTCCGGCGAGCCGACTGGCGACTTCCAGCTGGGCATGGAACTGGTGGGCAAGTACACCATCTTCGCCGAAGGCGCGCGTGGCCACCTGGGCAAGCAGCTGATCTCCAAGTTCAAGCTCGACGAAGGCAAAGACCCGCAGAGCTACGCCATCGGCATCAAGGAACTGTGGGAAATCGACCCCGCCAAGGCCAAGCCGGGCTTGGTGGTGCACACCGCTGGCTGGCCGATGGACACCCAGACCTACGGTGGTGGCTTCCTGTACCACCTCGAAGACAACAAGGTCACCCTGGGCTTCGTGACGGGGCTGGACTACCAGAACCCCTGGTTGAGCCCGTTTGAAGAAATGCAGCGCTGGAAGACTCACCCCAGCATCAAGCAATACCTCGAAGGCGCCAAGCGCCTGAGCTATGGCGCCCGCGCCATCACGGCTGGCGGCATCCTGTCGCTGCCCAAGGTCGTGTTCCCGGGGGGCGCCCTGGTTGGCTGCGATGCCGGCTTCTTGAACGCCGCCCGCATCAAGGGCTCGCACGCCGCCATGAAGACCGGCATGCTGTGCGCTGATGCCCTGTTCGAGGCACTGAACGCTGGCCGTCAAGGCGACGAGCTGAGCGCTTACCCGGCCTCGTTCGAAAAGAGCTGGCTGAAGGACGAGCTCGACACGTCCAAGAACTTCAAGCAGTGGTTCAAGAAGGGCATGTACGTCGGCATGATCATGACCGGCATCGAACACTGGCTGCTGCCCAAGTTGGGCATCAAGAAGGCCCCCTGGACCATCCACCGCACCGAGGCCGATCACACCCGCCTGCTGCCCGCCTCGCAGTGCGCCAAGATCGACTATCCGAAGCCCGACGGCAAGATCACCTTTGATCGCTTGAGCTCGGTGTTTGTGTCCAACACCAACCACACCGAGCACCAACCGGCTCACTTGACGCTCAAGAACGCGTCGGTGCCGGTGCAGACCAACCTGGCCAAGTTTGCAGGCCCGGAACAGCGCTACTGCCCGGCCGGCGTGTACGAATTCGTCAAGAACGACGACAACACCGACCGCCTGCAGATCAACGCCCAGAACTGCGTGCACTGCAAGACCTGCGACATCAAGGACCCGACGCAGAACATCGTGTGGGTCACGCCGGAAGGCGGCGGCGGCCCGAACTACGCGGGCATGTGACCCGGCCCCAAGCCGACACGAAAAACGGAGCCTGCCTGGCTCCGTTTTTTTGTGCCTGCGCGAGCGCTCAAGCCCGACTTCTTGCCCGAAAAATCGCCCCCTGAACGGGCCGCCTGCAGTAAACTGCGCCCCTTGCCAGGAGAGAGCCTGCAGCAGGCCGCCGAAGGCGCAGAGACCGTTGTCAAGCGGCCTCGAACGCTCAGGCAAAAGGACTGGCAAGCGTCTGATTCATCAGGCGATCCTCACTGGAGAGAGGCCGCACCCGATGCGGTCCACCGAAGGGGCAAGCCCGGCGCTCGTCAATGATGGCGCGGGGTCAATCTCTCAGGTAAAGCGGACAGCGAGGGCAACTCAGCGAATCGTGTGACGGCCCACGGGTCGACTCGCGATCCGGCTCGCAACCTGCCCTTGAAAGCCTCCGCCGTGTCCACAGAATCTTCCTCCGCGCTCCTCAAGACCCCGCTCCACGCCCTGCACGTCGAACTCGGCGCCAAGATGGTGCCCTTCGGCGGCTACGACATGCCCGTGCAATACGCCACGGGCATCCTGGCCGAGCACAAGCACACCCGCACGGCCGCCGGCCTGTTCGACGTCTCGCACATGGGCCAGGTGCTGCTCAAGGGTACCGACGCGTCCGCAGCGCTGGAGAGCCTGGTGCCCGTCGATGTGGTCGACCTGCCCGTGCTCAAGCAGCGCTACGCGTTGTTCACCAACGAGCAAGGCGGCATCCTCGACGACCTGATGATCACGCGCCGGCCCGACGATCTCTTCGTGGTGGTCAACGCCGCGTGCAAGGCGCAAGACATCGCGCATCTGCAGCAGCACATCGGCTCGCGCTGCACCGTGCAGCCGCTGCCCGACCAGGCCCTGCTGGCGCTGCAAGGCCCGCAAGCGGTGACGGCACTGTCGCGCCTGAATGCCGACGTCGCCCAGCTCACCTTCATGACCGGCGGCTTCTTCACCCTGGCCGGTATCGATACCTTCCTGACCCGTTCGGGCTACACCGGCGAAGACGGCTTCGAGATCTCGGTGCCGGCCGCGCAGGCCGAGGCGCTGGCCCGCGCGCTGCTGGCCCAGCCTGAAGTGAAGCCGATCGGTCTGGGCGCGCGCGACACGCTGCGCCTGGAGGCCGGCCTGTGCCTCTACGGCCACGACATCACCACTGAAACCACGCCCGTCGAAGGCGCGCTGACCTGGGCGATCCAGAAGGTGCGCCGCGCTGGCGGTGCGCGTGCCGGCGGTTACCCCGGCGCCGCTGTGATCGACGCCCAGCTGGCCAACGGCACCGCTCGCAAGCGCGTCGGCCTGATCAGTGCCGAGCGCATGCCGGTGCGCGAAGGCGCCCAGGTGATCAGTGCCGATGGCACCGAGATCGGCGTCGTCACCAGCGGCTCGCTCGGCCCCACTGTCAACCAGCCCGTCGCCTTGGCTTACGTCACCACGCCGCATGCCGCGATCGGCACCGACGTGTTCGCCATCGTGCGCGACAAGCGCGTGCCGATGCGTGTGACCGCCCTGCCTTTCACACCCAATCGCTACTACCGCGGCTGACCTCGTCCCGCGCATTTCAAGTTTTCAATCTTCAGACCCAGGAGCTCACCATGACGATCAAGTACACCCCCGACCACGAGTGGATCAAAGTCGAAGCTGACGGTACCGCCACGGTCGGCATCACCGTGCACGCGCAAGACGCCCTGGGCGACGTCGTGTTCGTCGATCTGCCCGAGGTGGGCAAGACCTTCGCGCAGAAAGACATCGCCGGCGTGGTCGAGTCGGTCAAGGCCGCTGCCGACGTGTACGCGCCGGTGTCGGGCGAAATCACCGCCGTCAACGAAGCGCTGCGCGACGACCCGTCGCTCGCCAACAGCGACCCGCTGAATGCCGGCTGGTTCTTCAAGGTCAAGCTGTCGAACGCCGCCGAGCTCGACGGTCTGATGGACGCGACCGCCTACGACGACCTCGTCAAGAACAGCTGATCGCTGCGCCCGGCTCGCCCGGCCCAGCCGGGCTCAGCCTCCTCATTGAATAGCTCTGTCACCAAGCGGGCACGCGCGTTTGTCGTGCCCAAGGATTCGCCACGATGTCTGCCTCCACGCCTGTCTCCGCCTCGCTCAGCACACTTGAAAACGCTCAAGAGTTCATCGCTCGTCACATCGGCCCCAACGCCGCGGACGAGCAGCGCATGCTCAGCGCCATCGGCGCGGCCTCGCGTGCAGCCCTGATGCAGGCCATCGTGCCCGCGGCCATCGCTCGCCCGCAGCCGATGCAACTGCCCGCCCCCCTCACCGAGGCGCAGGCGCTGGCCGAGCTCAAGGGCATCGCGGCGCAAAACCAGTTGCTCAAGAGCTGCATCGGCCAGGGCTACTACGGCACGCACACGCCGGGCGTCATCCTGCGCAACATCCTCGAGAACCCCGCCTGGTACACGGCCTACACGCCCTACCAGGCCGAGATCTCGCAAGGCCGCATGGAAGCGCTGGTCAACTTCCAGACCATGGTGTGCGACCTCACCGGCCTGGCCATCGCCAATGCCTCGATGCTCGACGAAGCCACCTCGGCTGCCGAAGCGATGACGCTGGCCGCCCGCGTCGGCAAGAGCAAGAGCACGCGCTTCATCGTCGCCCACGACGTGCTGCCGCAGACGCTCGAAGTGGTGTGCACCCGCGCCGAGCCGCTGGGCATCACGGTCGAGGTGCAACACGCCAGCCAGATCACGGGCGCCGACGCCTTTGCCGTGCTGCTGCAATACCCGGGCGTCAACGGTCAGATCCGCGATCTGCGCCCCATCATCGAGGCCGTGCATGGGCAGGGCGCGCTGGCCATCGTGGCCGCCGACCTGCTGGCGCTGACGCTGCTCACGCCTCCGGGCGAGCTGGGCGCCGACATTGCCGTGGGCACCACGCAGCGCTTCGGCATGCCCATGGGCAACGGTGGCCCGCACGCCGCCTACATGGCGACGAAAGACGAATTCAAGCGCTCGATGCCCGGCCGCTTGGTCGGCGTAAGCGTCGATACGCACGGCGCGCCGGCCTATCGCCTGGCCCTGCAGACGCGCGAACAGCACATCCGCCGCGAGAAGGCCACGTCGAACATCTGCACGGCGCAGGTGCTGCCGGCCGTGGTGGCGAGCATGTACGCGGTCTACCACGGGCCCGAAGGGCTCAAGCGCATCGCGCAGCGCGTGGCGAGCTACACCGCCATCCTGGCAGCCGGCCTGCGGCAACTGGGCTGCAAGCTGTTGCACGACACCGCCTTCGACACGCTGCAGATCGAAGTCGGCGACCACCGCGATGCGCTGCTGGCTGCCGCGCGTGCCCAAGGCTTCAACCTGCGTGCCGCGACCGCGGACACCATCGGCATCTCGCTTGACGAAACCACCACGCGGCAAGACGTGGCCACGCTCTGGAGCGTGTTCTCCGGTGGCAAGGCGGCCCCGGCCTTCGACGCCGCGGCGCAAGGCGCGGCCCTGATGATCCCGGCCGCCCTGAGCCGCACCAGCTCCTACCTCACGCACCCGGTCTTCAACACGCACCACTCCGAAACCGAGATGCTGCGCTACCTGCGCGCCCTGGCCGATAAAGACCTGGCGCTCGACCGCAGCATGATCCCGCTGGGCTCGTGCACGATGAAGCTGAACGCGACCAGCGAGATGATCCCCATCACCTGGCCCGAGTTCGCCAACGTGCACCCGTTCGCGCCGCGCGACCAGCTCAAAGGCTACGACCTGCTCAAAGAGCAGTTGTGCGGCTGGCTCAGCCAGGCCACGGGCTATGCCGGCATCAGCCTGCAACCGAATGCCGGCTCGCAAGGCGAATACGCCGGCCTGCTGGTCATCAAGGCCTACCACGAAGCGCGCGGCCAGGGTGACCGCACCATCTGCCTGATCCCCGAATCGGCACACGGCACCAACCCCGCCAGCGCCCACATGGCGGGCATGCAAGTGGTGGTCGTGAAGTGTGACGCGATGGGCAACGTCGACCTCGACGACCTGCGCGCCAAGTGCGAGCAGCACAGCAGCAAGCTGGCCGCCGTGATGATCACCTATCCGTCTACCTACGGCGTGTTCGAGACCCGCGTCAAAGAGCTGTGCGCCCTGGTGCACCAGCACGGCGGCCGCGTCTACGTGGACGGCGCCAATATGAACGCGTTGGTCGGCCTGGCCGCGCCGGGCGAGTTCGGCGGCGACGTGAGCCACCTCAACCTGCACAAGACCTTCTGCATCCCGCACGGCGGTGGCGGCCCCGGCGTCGGCCCGGTGTGCGTGGTCGAAGACCTCGTGCCCTACCTGCCGGCGCACCGCTCGGCCGGCATCGGCGCCGAGCAGCAAGTCGGCGCGGTGTCGGCTGCGCCGCTGGGCAACGCGGCCGTGCTGCCGATCAGCTGGATGTACGTTCGAATGATGGGTGCCGACGGCCTGAAGGCCGCCACCGAAGTGGCCATCCTCAACGCCAACTACGTGGCGGCGCGCCTGAGCGACCACTACGACATCCACTTCAGCGGCGGCGTGGCCGGCGTCAAGGGTGGCGGCGTGGCTCACGAGTGCATCCTCGACCTGCGCCCCCTCAAGGACGCCAGCGGCGTGGCGGCGGAGGACGTGGCCAAGCGCCTGATCGACTATGGCTTCCACGCGCCGACGCTGAGCTTCCCGGTGGCAGGCACGCTGATGGTCGAGCCGACCGAAAGCGAATCGCTGGCCGAGCTCGACCGCTTCTGCGACGCGATGATCGCCATCCGTGGCGAGATTGCGAAGGTCGAGCAGCAAGCCTGGCCGCAGGACGACAACCCGCTGAAGAACGCGCCGCATACCGCCGAGAGCCTGCTCAAGGCCGACTGGTCGCACGCCTACAGCCGCGAAGACGCGGCCTACCCGGTGGCGGCCTTGCGCAAGCAGAAGTACTGGTCGCCGGTAGGCCGCGTGGACAACGTCTACGGCGACCGCAACCTGTTCTGCTCTTGCGTGCCGGTGTCCGAGCTGGCCGATCAGCAGTAAGCCGCTGATCAGAAGGTGATGCCGCTCACCTTGGTGAGATCGAAGCCCCACTCGTAAGGGTCTTCATAACCCACGATGGGGTCGCCCCGCTCGACCGACAGATCCAGGTCGAGCGTGGGCACCGGCATCTTGCTCTTGGTCGAGTAGAACACCCGCACCTTGGGCATCAGGGCCTGCTCGGGGTGCTGCTCCATCACCACCGCCAGACGGCCCGAATGCAGGCGCACCAGCGAGCCGTTGGGGTAGATGCCCACGGCCTTGATGAACGAGTGCACGATCACCGGGTCGAAGTGCGACCCGCACTCGCTCAACAGCAGCTTGAGCACCGAAGTCGGCGGGTCGGCCTTGCGATAGCAGCGGTCCGAGCCCATGGCGTCGTACACATCGACCACCGCGCCCATGCGCGCCAGCCGCGTCACCTCGTCACCCTTGAGCTGGTCGGGGTAGCCCTTGCCGTCGAGTCGCTCGTGATGGTGCAAGACCACCTCCAGAGCCACGCTGTCCTGGTAGCCGGCGTCGCGCAGCATGCGGTAGCCACGCGAGGGGTGTTCGCGGATCAAATCGAATTCGACCGCCGTCAATCGCCCCGGCTTGTTGAGCACATCGAGTGGCACCAGGCACTTGCCCACGTCGTGCAACAGCCCGGCGGTGCCTGCATCGACCAGTTCGTCGTCCGACATGCCCAGTTGCTTGCCCAGCGCGATCATGAACGTGCCCACCGCCACGCAGTGCATGAAGGTGTAGTCGTCTTTTTCTTTCAGCCCAACCAGCGACAGCAGCGCCCCCGCATTGCGGCTGGCCGACTCGACCATGTTTTCCGCCAGACCGTGAATCTGGGGCAGGCCTGAGATCTTGCCTGTGCGCGCTTCCTTCATGGCCGACTGCACAGCAGTGCGGGCCTCGCGCACGAGCTTGCGCGCCACGCGCAGCTCTTCATCCATAGACACCTGCGTCCGAGCCAGTTGAAGGGTCGTATCGAGATCACCAAAACCCGTCGGCCCTCGGCAATCGTCGATGGATGCCGCAAGCTGGGTGCGCTGCACCGAAACCGCACCATCCACATCCGCCCCCTTGGACGTGTCGATCATGATGAACCTGGCCTTGGTGCGCAGGATCCGGTCGAGCGTCTCCTGGGTGTCGATCGGAAACCGTGGCAGCACGAAATCATGCTGCCACCACGACAAGCCGAGGTCGTGCACGAACATGCCCACCCGCAAATCAGACGTGGCGACTTTCTTTTGCATGGCCGGTAGCTCCAGAAGTGTGGCGCTCCATCTTGACCCAGCAAAACCCGAGCGGTGGATAGAGGAACACCTCATCCGCGACCGACTCGCGGCAATGCGCCGGAAGATCGCGCCCGTCGGTTGGCAAGACTGCTCAATACATCAGCCGATCCGGCCGGATGTCACGCAGGATCGTGGTGGCGATCTCTTCGATCGACTTGTGCGTGGACGACAACCACGAGATACCCTCGCGCCGCATCATCGATTCGGCCGCAGCCACTTCTGCCCGACAGTTTTCGAGGCTGGCGTATTTGCTGCTCGGCCGCCGCTCGTGCCGAATCTCGGCCAGGCGGTCAGGAGCGATGGTCAGGCCAAAACACTTCTTCTTGTAGGGCTTGAGCATCGACGGCAGCACACCGCGATCAAAGTCTTCCGGTATCAGCGGCACGTTGGCCGCCTTCACGCCGTGCTGCATGGCCAGATACAGCGAGGTCGGCGTCTTGCCGCTGCGGCTCACGCCGATCAGCACCACGTCAGCCTCGGCCAAGCTGCGGCTGGACTGCCCGTCGTCGTGCTCGAGCGCGAAGTTGATGGCTTCGATGCGCTGGTTGTATTCGTTGTCCTTGGCCGGATCGCTGAACCGCCCGACGCGGTGGTTCGACTTGATGCCGAACTCGATTTCGAGCGGCTCGACGAAGGTCTTGAACATATCGAAGACCATGCCGCGCGAACCATCGACGACGATGCCCAGCGCTTCGGCATCGACCAGCGTGGTGAAGACGATGGGGCGCACGCCCTCGCGCTCGGCGGCAGCGTTGATCTCGCGCACGACCTGATGGGCCTTGTCAGCGGTGTCGACAAAGGGCCTCCGCACGTGGCGCGGCTTGATCGAGAACTGCGCCAGGATGGAATTTCCGAAGGTTTCGGCGGTGATGCCGGTGCCGTCCGAGACAAAAAACACGGTGCGATCGGTCATGTGGGCGCGCTGCTGCTGGGTTGTCGTTCGAGCCGGACATGATAGGCAATTCAGCCCCGCACCGATGCGGCAAGACTCCCTAGAATGACCACGATCAACGGTTGACCGAGCGCTGCGCAACAAGCACAACCAAAGCGCCCGCTCCAGGCACCGGCCCGTTTTTTTACATCAGGAGCTTTCATGTCTGACCGTTTCGACCCAGAGGCACTCGTCGTGCCCTTCGAACATTTGCGCATGACCGACGTCGAGTCGGTTGGCGGCAAGAACGCCAGCCTTGGCGAAATGATTTCGCAACTGGCCGCCTCGGGGGTGCGCGTGCCCGGCGGCTTTGCCACCACGGCCCACGCATTTCGCCAGTTTCTGGCGCACGGCGGCCTGACCGACAAGATCAACGCGCGCCTGGCCGCGCTCAATACCGACGACGTGCGTGCCCTGGCCGAGGCTGGCGCCGAGATCCGCTCGTGGGTCGAGCACGCGCCCTTCCCCGCCGACTTGGAAGCCGCCATCCGCGAAGCCTTCGCCAAGCTCATCGCCGGCAACCCGCAAGCCTCGTTCGCCGTGCGCTCGTCGGCCACCGCCGAAGACCTGCCCGACGCCTCGTTCGCCGGCCAGCAAGAGACCTTCCTGAACGTGGTCGGCATCGACGACGTGCTGCACAAGATCCGCGAGGTGTTCGCCTCGCTCTACAACGACCGCGCCATCTCCTACCGCGTCCACAAGGGCTTCGCCCACATGGGCGTGGCGCTGTCGGCGGGCATCCAGCGCATGGTGCGCTCCGACCTCGGCTCGGCCGGCGTGATGTTCACCATCGATACCGAATCGGGCTTCCAGGACGTGGTCTTCATCACGTCCAGCTACGGCCTGGGCGAAACCGTGGTGCAAGGCGCCGTCAACCCCGACGAGTTCTACGTGCACAAGCCGGCCCTGGCGGCGGGCAAGTTCCCGGTGATCCGCCGCGCGCTGGGCTCCAAGCTGATCAAGATGGAGTTCGCCACGCCGGACGAAAAAGCCGCCAGCGGCAAACTGGTCAAGACGGTCAACACCGCCCCCGAGCAGCGCAACCGTTACTCGCTCACCGATGGCGAAGTCACCGAGCTGGCCCACTACGCTGTCATCATCGAAAAACACTACGGCCGCCCGATGGACATCGAGTGGGGCAAGGACGGCATCGACGGCCACCTCTACATCCTGCAGGCCCGACCCGAGACGGTGAAGAGCCAGGCGCAAGGCAAATCCGAGCTGCGCTACAAGCTCAAGGGCGATCCCGGAAAGGCAAGCACCGTGCTGGCCGAAGGCCGCGCCATTGGCCAGAAGATCGGCACCGGCCCCGTGCGTATCGTGCATTCGCTGGCCGAGATGGACACCGTGCAGCCCGGCGACGTGCTGGTCACCGATATGACCGACCCGAACTGGGAGCCCGTGATGAAGCGCGCCAGCGCCATCGTCACCAACCGTGGCGGCCGCACCTGCCACGCGGCCATCATCGCGCGCGAGTTGGGTATTCCGGCGGTCGTCGGCTGCGGCAACGCCACCAGCGTGCTGAAGGACGGCGCGCTGGTCACCGTGGCCTGCTCCGAAGGCGACACCGGCCACATCTACGACGGTCTGCTCGAAACCGAGATCACCGAGGTCAAGCGCGGCGAGATGCCGCACATCGGCGTCAAGATCATGATGAACGTCGGCAACCCGCAACTGGCCTTCGACTTCGCGCAGATCCCGAACGGCGGCGTGGGCTTGGCGCGGCTCGAATTCATCATCAACAACAACATCGGCGTCCACCCCAAGGCCATCCTCGACTACCCCAACGTCGATGCCGACCTGAAAAAAGCCGTCGAATCCATCGCCCGCGGCCACGCTTCGCCACGCGCCTTCTACGTCGACAAGCTGACCGAAGGCATCGCCACCATTGGCGCCGCGTTCTGGCCCAAGCCGGTGATCGTGCGCCTGTCCGACTTCAAGTCGAACGAATACCGCAAGCTGATCGGCGGCTCGCGCTACGAGCCCGAGGAAGAAAACCCGATGCTGGGATTCCGCGGTGCGTCGCGCTACATCAGCCACGAATTCGGCGAAGCCTTCGAGATGGAATGCCAGGCGCTCAAGCGCGTGCGCCACGACATGGGCCTGACCAACGTCGAGATCATGGTGCCGTTCGTGCGGACGCTGAGCCAAGCCGAGCGCGTGACCAAGATGCTGGCGTCGCACGGCCTGAAGCGTGGCGAAAACGGTCTGCGCGTCATCATGATGTGCGAGGTTCCGAGCAACGCCATCCTGGCCGAGCAGTTCCTGGAGCACTTCGACGGCATGTCGATCGGCTCGAACGACCTCACCCAGCTCACCCTGGGTCTGGACCGCGACTCCGGCCTCGAATTGCTGGCCCGGGACTTCGACGAGCGCGACCCGGCTGTCAAGGCGCTGATCTCGCGCGCCATCGCGGCCTGCCGCGCCACGGGCAAGTACATCGGCATCTGCGGCCAGGGCCCCAGCGACCACCCCGACTTCGCCGAGTGGCTCACCGCCGAGGGCATCGTGTCCATTTCGCTGAACCCCGACACGGTGGTCGATACCTGGCAACGACTGGCCAACCAATGACCTGACCTCCCGTCCAGCTGTTGGCACGCGACTAGCCAGCAGCTGGGCGCATTCGGGGTCAGGCAAAAAGTCAAAGTCCGCGCTATAATCGCGGGCTTTTCGTTTGTTGGGTAAGCGGTTTTCTTTCGGAAGCCGCGAATTCAACGCCTTGCTGCTGTTGAGTCCGACGCTTCACAGCAGCTTCCACATCATGGAATCCACAAGGAGTCTTCTATGCGTCACTATGAAATCGTGCTGCTGATCCACCCGGATCAAAGCGAGCAGGTTCCGGCCATGCTGGAGCGTTACAAGAGCCTGATCACCACCGGTGGTGGCAAGGTTCACCGTATTGAAGATTGGGGCCGCCGTCAACTGGCTTACCTGATCAACAAGCTCGCCAAGGCTCACTACCTGCTGCTGAACATCGAGTGCTCGAAAGAGACGCTCGCCGAGCTGGAAACCGGCTTCCGCTTCAACGATGCCGTGCTGCGTCACCTGACCGTCCAGAAGTCGAAGGCTGAAACCGGCCCGTCGATCATCCTGAAGGCCGTTGAGCGCGAAGAAGCCCGCAAGGCCCAGCAAGAAGCTACTGCCTAAGGCGAGTGGCTCGCGCCATTTGCTGCTGAGCACCTCAACGACCGAGCGCGCCGATGAACCGACTGGTTCTGTCCGCGCAGATCGTCGAGCGCAAAGCAACGCGATACACCCCTGCGGGTCTGCCAGCCGTCGATCTCACGCTGCAACATCAGTCCGAGATCACTGAAAACAGTCAGGTTCGCAAAGTGTCCCTCGAACTGCGTGCCATCGGCATCGGCCTCATCGCCGATCAGTTGGCCAAATTGGCAGTCGGAGACTCGGCGGGTTTCGCAGGCTTTCTCAGCGCCCAGCGCAATGGCAAAGGCACCTTGTTTCACATCACCGAGTTTGAACGCTCCGCGCCTGCGGCCCCCACGGCAACGTCCTGAGCCCAGCCAACGAGCCCAACCAACGATTCATTGAGAGGTCAACATGCCTGCTCCCCGTTCCAAAAACGGCAAGTTTTCGAAAGATCGCAAGACCAAGCGCAACACGCAATCGCTGCTGTTCCGCCGCAAGCGCTTCTGCCGCTTCACCGTCGCTGGCGTTGAAGAAATCGACTACAAGGACATCGACACGCTGCGCGATTTCATCGCTGAAAACGGCAAGATCATCCCGGCTCGCCTCACCGGCACCCGCGCGATCTATCAACGTCAACTGTCGGTCGCCATCAAGCGTGCACGCTTCCTGGCCATGCTGCCATACAGCGACCAGCACAAGGCCTAAGCGGAGACACCAACATGCAAATCATCCTGCTCGAAAAAGTTGCCAACCTCGGCAATCTGGGCGACGTGGTCAAGGTCAAAGACGGCTACGCACGTAACTTCCTGATCCCCACGCGCCAGGCCCGTCGCGCCACCGAGGCTGCCATCAAGGAATTCGAGGCACGCCGCGCCGAGCTCGAAAAGGCCCAGGCCGAAAAGCTGGCCGCCGCTCAAGCTCTGGGCGAAAAGCTCAGCGGCAAGACTGTTTCGGTCACGCAAAAGGCTGGCGTGGACGGCCGCCTGTTCGGTTCGGTCACCAACTTCGACATTTCTGAAGCCCTCAAGGCTGCAGGCTTCGAGGTGGCCAAGCACCAGGTGCGTCTGCCGGTCGGTCCTTTGAAGATCACGGGCGATCACAGCGTTTCGCTGGCTTTGCACACCGACGTGGTCGTCGACGTGACGATCAACGTGGTCGGCGAGACCGACTGATCTGCCTGCGGATCAACGGGTCGCAAGCGACTCAACAAAGCCGGCTCAGGCCGGCTTTGTCGTTTCTGGACGGAGACTTGCTGCTGCACAAGTTGTCCCCACATTTACCCAGCATCTCCACGGTCTGTCCACAAGGTTGCCCACAGCCTCGTGCGGCATCCACACCTATCATCGCTTGATGGCTGCCCTGTTCCCCACTCCCCTTTCATCGCCTGGCAATATCGGCTTTGGCGCCGACGACATCGCTCGCCTGCGGGTACCACCGCACTCGATCGAGGGTGAATGCAGCGTTTTGGGCGGTTTGCTGCTTGACAACAGCGCCTGGGATCGCGCCAGCGATCTTCTGATCGAGAGCGACTTTTATCGTCACGAGCACCGACTGATCTTCACGTCGATCGCGGGGCTGATCAACGCCAGCAAGCCGGCCGACGTGATCACGGTGTTCGAGCATTTGCAGAACCTCGGAAAAGCCGAAGATGCCGGTGGCCTGGCTTATCTGAACGCCTTGGCGCAGAGCGTGCCGAGCGCGGCCAATATCCGCCGCTACGCCGAAATCGTGCGCGAGCGCGCCGTGCTGCGCAAGCTGGTGTCGGCCAGCGACGAGATCGCAACCAACGCCTTCAACCCTGAAGGCCGCACGGTGTCGCAGATTCTTGACGAGGCCGAGGCCAGCATCTTCAAGATCGGCGAGGAAGGCAGCCGCAACAAGCAGGGCTTTTTCGGCATGGACTCGCTGGTCGTGCAATTGCTCGACCGCGTGCAGGAACTCGCCGACAACGGCGCCGAGGAAGTCACCGGCGTGCGCACCGGTTTCTTCGACATGGACCGCATGACGGCGGGGCTGCAAAAGGGCGACCTGATCATCCTGGCCGCTCGGCCGTCGATGGGCAAGACTGCGTTCGCGCTGAACATCGGCGAGAACGTCGCAGTGAACGAAGGCCTGCCCGTGGCGGTGTTCTCGATGGAAATGGGCGCCTCGCAACTGGCCCTGCGGATGGTCGGCTCGCTGGGCCGCATCAATCAGCAGCGACTGCGCACCGGCGCGCTGCAAGACGAAGAATGGGGGCGACTGAGCGACGCGGTGGAACGACTCAAGTCGGCCAACATTTTCATCGACGAAACGCCCGCACTCTCACCCAACGAGTTGCGCGCTCGCTCGCGCCGCTTGGCGCGTCGTTTCGGCGGCACGCTGGGCCTGATCATCGTCGACTACCTGCAGCTGATGAGCGGCTCCAGCAGCAACGAAGAAAACCGCGCCACGGTGATCGGCGAAATCTCGCGCGGTCTCAAGGCACTGGCCAAGGAGCTGCAATGCCCGGTGATCGCGCTCTCGCAGTTGAACCGAAGCGTCGAGACCCGGCCGGACAAGCGCCCGATGATGAGCGATTTGCGCGAATCGGGCGCCATCGAACAGGATGCCGACGTCATCATGTTCATCTACCGCGACGAGTACTACAACAAAGAGAGCAAGGAAGAAGGCATCGCCGAGATCATCATCGGCAAGCAGCGTAACGGCCCGGTGGGCACGGTGAAGCTGGCCTTCTTGAAGCCCAACACGAAGTTCGAGAACCTCGCGCCGGGCAGCTACGGCGGCGAATATTGACCGGGCGTCCGGTCAATCAAGCTTCACCGCTGAGCAAGCAACTGCGCGGCATCAGCCACGCGAGCCACATTCTTGGGCGCCACCAGCATCGCGCTGGCTTGGGCACCCGGTGCACGCTCCAGCACGGCGTTGGCAACCTGATAAGCCCCGCGATCAAACGCCACGTTGGGCAGCGACAAGCTTTCGACGCTGAGCGAGGGCGCCAGATACGCGAAGTCTTCCGGTAGCAGCGGAGCCTCCTTGGGTTGAACCTCGGAGGCTTCGATCTTGACGAGGTAACTGCCGAGCCTGGCCGTGATTTCGTCACCCGATTTGAGACTGACCGGCGCATCGAAGTGCTGCCCGGCCACGTCGAGATTCACGCTCGACTCGACGACGCCCGCGTCGCGATGCACCTGGATTAGAACAACGCTGACGCCGCTGTCGACAAACGATTGACCTCTTCCGGCGTTGTCTCGCGACAGCACGAATTGCCGCAACTCGAGAGGGTTGCCTGCACCAACGCGCCCCTCGCCTTCGAGCATCGCCACGCCACGATGGAGCACCGTCACGCGATATTGCAAAGGCGCGGTGGCGGCGTCCGACTCGCTGGATGCGGCAACGGCTGGAATAGCCGAAAGCGCGCCCAGCGACCCCAGGGCAAACAAGGCGGGCTTGAGCATGATGCGGATCCCTTCGCGGACGAGGCGGCTGCGCGCCGATACCGATAGCCACGCTGACGCCTGGCCGACTCCGCGTTTTTCGATCAAAGTGCTTGAGCTCTTGAGTCGTCTCCCGATGCGCGGCGAGACTCGGATGTGACGAAATCGACACTTCAGATCGAACACGTCGCCAAGGGCCAACACGCGTCATGCGACGCTTCGGCTCCATTTGCCTAGAACGCAACAAGCACGACCACTCGGCCCCCCTCAAGCCACGATATGTCAAGCCATGATGCGACGAGCCTGCTAAATTAGAAAACCAGGCAGGAGTTCGCCTGCCCCATTCGTTTTGCAACCGCCAACAGGAGTTCATCTTGCGCCAACTCAAACTCACCGCTCTGGCCCTCGTCGCGTCTGCTCTGTCTGTTTGCACCGTCTCCGTTCAAGCCGCCGAGCCCGCAGCCCCCGCCGCGTCGGCTGCCGCCAGCGCCGAAATCAGTGGTGTCCATCAAGCCAAGGTCACGTCGCGTCTGGTCGCGGTGGACACGGCTGCTCGCCAGATCACGATCGACTTCCCGAAAGGGCAGCAAACGGTGATCGAAGTGGGCGACAGCGTGAAGAACCTGGACAAGTTCAAGGTCGGTTCCCTGACGCTGGTGCGCTATACCGATAGCCTGACCCTGACCCCTGGCGCCGCGTCGGGCGCCGTCAACACCGTGGTGATCGCGAATCCGATCGATCACATCGTGGTGCTGTCCGGCCCTACCGGCACGATGCGCGTGAAGGTGGCCGATGACGCCGGCTTCAAGGCTTTCAAGGCTGGCGACAAGGTCGGCGTGACCAGCACCAAGCGCATGGCCACCAATTTGTCGACCGTGACCCGCGCCAAGACCAAGGCTGATGCCGCACCTGCTGCGTCGGGCGCCAACTGAATCAGTTGACGCGCAGCTTGAAGCAGGCGTGATGCCTGCCTGAACCGCACGACCTGCTGCCCGGCCATCGATCTGTCGATGCCGGGCAGTCTTGTTTCTGGCGTTTTGCCACTACTTGGTCTTGCAGGTCGACAAGCCAAACGGCAGATAAGCCGGGCACCATCCCGCGAGCCCGGTGGCCAAGGGGACGAGCCCCAGCCATCCCCACAGCCCCACCACTCCGGTTGCCGCCAAGGCCACCAGCGCGGCCCCCACGCCGATACGGGCGATACGATCCAAGCCGCCAACGTTCACTTTCATGCCGTTCTCCTGCTGATCAACAACTGGTTGGCGGCCGCCGTTTCAGCGAGCCGCCTGCTTTCCGCCCATGGCCACGCCGCACATGCGGCTGTGCAGCACCCGCATCACCGCTGCCGCATCTTCACTGGTCAAGCGGTAGTAAATGTTTTTGCCTTCGCGACGGGTATCCACCAAGCCCGCCTGTCGCAACACCCCAAGTTGTTGCGACAGGGTGGGCTGTTGAATACCCAGATCAGCCTGCAAATCACCCACGCAGAACTCGCCTTGCGCCAGACGACACAACAACACCAGCCGATCAGGGTGCGCCAACACCTTCAGCAAGGCGCAGGCCTTTTCAGCAGACGATTGCAATGCCGCCAGATCAGGCGCCGGCAGGGCATTCAATGCAGGAGTGAAACGCTCAGACTTCATTGAAACACAATATATTTTTATATATATTGTTTGTCAATCCGATCACCCTTGCACCTCGTCGGAAAGTCAACCCGAGCAAGCAAATGACCACCCCAGCCCGCCCATCGTCGAACGAGGACACCGCGCAGTTCGTGTCGCTGTACCAGTCGCAGCAGAAGATCTACCCGCGCGCCGTGAAGGGTCGCTTCGTATCGTGGCGCTGGGCGATCGTGTGGTTGACGCAACTCGTTTTCTACGGGCTGCCATGGCTCGCATGGAACGGTCGGCAAGCCGTCTTGTTCGACCTGGGGGCTCGCCGCTTTTATATTTTTGGCGTGGTGTTCTACCCGCAGGACTTCATCTACCTGACCGCCCTGCTGGTGATTTCGGCGTATGCGCTGTTCTTATTCACGGCTGTGGCCGGACGGCTGTGGTGCGGCTACGCCTGCCCGCAAACCGTCTATTCCGAAATCTTCATGTGGGTGGAACGCAAATTCCAAGGGGACCGTGCCGCCCGCATGAAGCTCGACGCCAGCCCCTGGAGCCTTGCGCGTATCGGGCGCACGGGCGGCAAGCACGCCACCTGGGCCCTGATTGCCTTGTGGACGGGTTTCACGTTCGTCGGCTACTTCACGCCCATCCGCACGCTGGCAAACGAGGTGCAGGCGCTGGATCTGGGCACATGGGAAATCTTCTGGGTGCTGTTCTACGGCGCGTTCACCTACCTGAACGCCGGCTACATGCGCGAGCAGGTCTGCAAGTACATGTGCCCTTACGCCCGCTTCCAGAGCGCCATGTTCGACCGCGACACGCTCATCGTCAGCTATGACACCGAGCGGGGCGAGCCGCGAGGGTCCCGCTCGAAGAAGGCTGATCCGAAGCAGATGGGGCTGGGCTCGTGCATCGACTGCAACCTGTGCGTGCAGGTCTGCCCAACCGGCATCGACATCCGCAAGGGGCTGCAATACGAATGCATCGGCTGCGCGGCCTGCGTGGACGTGTGCGATGACGTGATGAGCAAGATGAACTACCCAAAGGGGCTCATCCGCTACGACACCGAAAACGGGCTGGAGCGACACCTCACGCGCGGTCAGCTCTTGCGCCGCGTGTTCCGCCCACGCGTGCTGGTGTACGGCTCGATCCTGCTGGCCATTTGCGTCGTGGCGGGCTACAGCATCTTTACCCGCCCGCCGTTCCGCGTTGATGTGATTCGCGATCGGGGGACGCTCGCCCGTCAGGTCGACGATGGCTACATCGAGAACATCTATCGCCTGCAGATCATGAACGCGTCCGAGAAGGCGCAGCACTACACCGTGTCGGCCGAGGGTCTGAGCGGCTTGAAGCTGAGCACGCCGGTGGCGGTGGACATTGCGCCGGTCGAATCGCATTGGGTGTCGGTGGCGCTGCGGGTGCCGCCCGAGACCGCCGGCACTGAAAAGCCTGGCGCGCACGAGGTGCATTTCGTGATCGAGCAGCAAGCGGCCGGGGCCGAGCAGGCCTACACGCTGCGCGAGAAGACCACCTTCATGCTGCCGCGCTGAGCGGCGACGGGCGAGTCAACCCGGCTCGCCCCAACGCATGGCGGCAAATGCCGCGATGAAGCGGTTCAGATCGGCGACGGGCAACTCGTCGATACCGGCGGCACGCGCCCGGCCACCGCCGCCAAATGCGCTACACAGTTTGTCCGACCCCATCGGAGCACTGAGCGGGGCGCGCACGCTGACCGCGTAGCTCGCGCCGGCGCTCGCGTGCACGCCCCCTGCCACGGCAGGCTCGCCAGCGGCCTGCGCCTTCAAGACCGCGTGGGCCTGGCCGGGCTGGGCATTGGCCAATTCGTTGGCCAGACACCCCAGCACTCGGCGTGCCCATGGTGCATCCGGCAGCACCAGCACCCGCCCTTGCGGGCCTTGCCAAGCCGGCGTCCAACCCATGGCCTGCCGCAGGTCGGCCTGGCGCAGTTCATCGATCTCGTCGACGATGCCTTCGCTGGCCAGCAAGTCGCGCGGGTCGCGGTGCGGCAGCATCAGTTTGAACAGCCAAGCCGGAGCGATGCACACATCGGCATCGCTGTCGCCGTAGGCGTTGTAATTGATCACCTCGCCAAGGCGCCGCAATTGCTGACAATCGTCCGCGCTGAAGCCGGACACCGCCGCCAGTTGGTCGGCCACGCGGGTCAGGTTGTCACCGTAGGCGCCGACCAGGGCCCAGGCCCGAAAGGCGCCTCCGAGATGGCGATCGACCAGCAAGCTGGTGCAGACGTCGCTGGCCCGATCGACGTGGGCTTCGAGCAAGGGGTGGCTGACCTTGTCGGGCGCCTGATGGTGATCGAAGTAGCGCACCCGCACACCAGCGGCGAGCAGGCGTTGCAACTCGGCGTGGTTGCGCAGCATCGAGATGTCGAACACGTTGACCTCGTCGCCACGCTGCGCCGGCACATGCTTCAGCAGCTCGATGTCGCGCTTGAGACCGGTCACCAGGGTGACCGGCGGGCCGCCGCCCTGGTCGCTTCGGTGTCGATGCAGGCGCCATTGCATCGCCGCGCACAAGCCGTCGGCATCGCCGTTGCACACGTCGAATGTCGCCATCACTTGCTCCTGTCCGAATGGGCATCCGGCCTCGGAGCGGCCAGCCATTTCGCGGCCAGCTGCTCAAGGCGGCCAGCCTCGTTCGGTTCGCTGGTGTTCGCGTCGAGCACGTCGGGCCACTCGTCGGCTTGCAGCGATTCGCCCTCGGCCAGTTGACGCCGCAACACCGCCACATCGGCTTCGGACGGGTCATCGCCCCGAGCACGGCGCGCTTGCACCCGCTCGGTCAACACAGCGGGCGGCGCATGGCAATGCAGCACCGCGAACGGTACACCGAGCTCGCGCGCCAGGGCACGAAATTCGTCGCGCTCGTGCCGCCGCAAGAAGGCTGCATCCACGATCACGCGCCAACCGCTGCGCAAGGCCAGCTCGGCTTGCTGGCGCAGATGCGCGTAGGTACGCCGGGTCATGTCCGGCTGGTAGATGCCGCCCGGCACCAGCGCGAACGAGTCGGCGTCGGCGGGCAAGCCGGCGAGTCGCTTGCGCTCAACGTCAGACCGCAGGCGCACCGCCTGAGCCTGCTCGATCAGGCCCGCCGCCCAGCGGCTCTTGCCTGAACCCGATACGCCGTGGGTGATGAGCAGGCGCGGGTCGGGCGGCTCGATCAGGCGCCGGGCCAGCCCCCAGTAGTCGGGGCCGGCGGCTGCCGCGCCGCCGCCCTGCTCTTGCATGCGCCCCACCAGCGCGCGCACCAGGGCACGGTAGACGAGGTAGAAGCGCAGGGTCGGCACACCCGCGTGGTCGCCGCTGTCGTCGAGATAGGCCGACAGGAATCGCCAAGCCCAACCTTCTCTGCGATGCGCCAACAGGTCCATCATCGTGAAGGCGATGTCGTTTTGCACGTCGATCCAGCGCAAGGCGGGGTCGAACTCGATGCAGTCGAAGGCGGTGATTTCGCCGTCCAGCCACACCGTGTTGGCGAGGTGCAGATCGCCGTGCCCTTCCACCACCTTGCCCTGCGCCTTGCGTTGCGCCCAGAGCGGACGCAGGGCAGCGGCTTGCTCGTGCAGCCAGACGCGCAGGCGATCACAAGCCGGATCGCTGGTCAGGCGCGCAAGGTTTTCGAGCGCTTGCATGGCGGCCCGCTCGATAACGACGGGTTCACCGTAAGGCGTTTCGGCGGCCGCCACGGCGGCGTGCCGATGAAATGCTGCCAGGCGACACGCCAGCTGATCGAGTTCGATGGGCTGCAATTGCCCGGCACGCAGCCGCTCCACCAGCAAAGCCCCGGGCGCGAACTGTCGCATCCGCAGGGCATATTCGATGACCGGCCCGCTGCCACCCACGCAAGGCTCGGCGGGCGTGCCGCCGATCGGCACCACGTCGAGATACAAGCCGGGGGCCAGGCGACTGTTCAAACGCAGCTCCTCCTCGCACCAATGCCGGCGCACGGCCAGATCGGTGGCATCGAGAAACGGCAAGCGCACGGGTTTCTTGATCTTCC
Source organism: Aquabacterium sp. (assembly GCF_041915145.1). GTDB lineage: Bacteria > Pseudomonadota > Gammaproteobacteria > Burkholderiales > Burkholderiaceae_C > Aquabacterium. Next base: position 31,116 of record NZ_JAYSBZ010000006.1, read on the forward strand.
AGGCTCGCTGCCCGTCGAGCAACACCCATGAGATGTGCGTCTCGATCACGGCGGCACCCCACCGAGCCTGCAGCGCAGCCACAAGCCGCGCCGCCCGCGTCAGGGCCGTCGTTTGATCGTCTGCCATGGCGCAGCCTCTCGATCCGCTACGGATTGCGCGCTGAAACCAACCAGGTCGAGCCACCCAACTCGACGCGGCCACCCGATGGCGCGCACGCCGCCAGGGCCCGCTCGACGGCATCGCGCACCTCCGGCAGGCAATGCTCCCCCACCTCGCGCACCAGGCGTCCGGTCGGGCCCACGCGCACAGCGTTCTCGGCCGCCAGCCGAGGCGATGCCCCCAGGTACACAGGCGCATCGAACCGCTGCACTTCGATCTGCGAAAAGCCAGCGTCCGACAAGATCGACCGCAGCCGGTTCTCGTCGGCAAACGAAAAGGGCCCGGGCGCATGAGGGTCGGTCGGCGCCGGGGTGATGCCCAAAGCCTGCCGCGCCGCCGACAACGGCGTCATCACCCAGTTGTTGTCGCGTGGCGCCCGCCAGCAGACGAACACGCAACGCCCGCCCGAGCGCAAGGCCCGTCGCAGGTGTCCGAACGCCACGGCAGGCTCGGCAAAGAACATCACGCCGAAACGCGAAAACAGCAGATCCACGTCGGCCGGCAACTCGGCGTCCGATGCGTCGGCCTCGCTGAAGGACAAGTGCGCCAGACCGGCCAGCTCCGCCCGCGCCTTTGCCACCTGCAACATCGGCTGAGATACATCCACACCGAGCACGCGCCCCGCAGGTGCCACGCTGCGAGCCAGCTCGATCGACGTGTCGCCGCAACCGCACCCCACATCGACAACCCGCTCGCCAGGCCGAGGCGCCGCCAGTTGCAGCGCCGCCGCGCCGAACGGCGCCACGATGCCTGCGGTCTCGCTCTGCAACTCGGCCCATCGCTGCCCCAGCACGCCGTTCCACTCGGCAATCTGATCCGTGTTTCCGACAGCCATGGAGCCACCCTTTCGGTTTGATGATGGAGAAGACATCTTGCCATCGTCGGTCGATCTCGCAAGGGCGGCCAGGCAACGCGGTCGAACATGCGGTAGATTGACAGATTCGCTGCGATGCAGCCCCGTATTTCAGGGAATATGACAAAACTCGCGCTGACAATTGATCTGCTGTGCATGGAAGCGCAGGCCTTCTCAGACTTGGAAAGCAAACACGCCGAACCGGCATTGTTCGGCGTGACGGATGGCAAGCCAGAAAATCTACGGCCCAGGCTATGGCCTGATCGTTTTCGTGTACGGCAAAGCGGACGATTCGTCGACCCGCTCGGCAACGCTGCGTATGACCGACACGGTCTTCGTGGAGCAGCAGCGCACGGCAGACTTCCAGATGACTCGCGGCCTGCGCCAGATCGTGGACAACGAGGGCAACGAGGAAGACTTGATGGCCTTCATGTCCGAAAAGAACCTTCCCGTTGACGACATCGAATTGAAAAACCTGGCCGAGGAAATCCTTCGGAACAAGCCTGAGCAAGGCTATTTGACGATCTCCAACGCCCTGCAATGGCGGCTGCAATACGGTCGCGCCATCGAGAAGGCAGGGGGCGAGTCCGGCCTTCGTTCAATCTACAAGAGCCCGCCGCTTTCCGTATGAGCATTGAGAAGAAGCGGCGTATCGAGTTCGGTGACTTCCAGACACCGGACGCCCTGGCCTTGCAGGTCTGCAATCACTTGCGCGCGCTCGGGCTGAGGCCAGATGTCGTCATCGAACCGACCTGCGGCGTTGGCGCTTTCGTGCTGGCTGCTGCGCATGCGTTCAACGATGCTCGACAAGTGTTGGGCTACGAGGTTAACGAGGCGCACCTTGACACGCTGCGCGGCAGACTCAGTGCCAGCCCGCATGAATCTCGCATCCAACTTGAACACGCAGACTTCTTCTCGATCGACTGGAAGGAACAAACGAAGACGCTTCCAGGCCGGCTGCTGATCGTTGGCAACTTCCCGTGGGTCACGAGCGCAACACAAGGCGCCATCGGTGGAACGAACCTACCCGAGAAGTCCAACTTCCTCGGCTTCAATGGGTTCGATGCGATCAGTGGGAAGGCGAACTTCGACATCTCGGAGTGGATGCTTCTGGACGTATTGCGCTGGCTCGCGCCTCGTGGTGGCGACGTGGCGATGTTGATCAAGACTGCCGTTGCGAGGAAGGTCTTGGCGCACGCAGAACGGCAGCAAATGCCCATCGCCGGCGCGCGGATCGTGGAGATCGACGCGAAGAAGCACTTCGGAGCATCCGTGGACGCCTGCCTGCTGGTGATCCGTCTTGATCCTGCGGCCGTGCCCTCGTATGACTACGCGGTGTTCTCCAGCCTTGAGGATCACCAGGGCCGGAAGGTAGGTCACCGCCATGGGCTCACGGTCAGCGACCTGAACACGTTCGAGGCCTGCTCCTTCCTCATCGGCCAGAGTCCGCAGAAATGGCGTTCAGGCGTGAAACACGACACCTCGGCGGTGATGGAATTCACCCGCTGCGCGACCGGCTACGAGAACGGTCTGGGTGAGATCGTCCAGCTCGAAGAAACCTGTTTGTTCCCGCTGATGAAGGGCTCCGATATCGGCGGCAACAAGGAGTGGCGCAGCAAGTTTGTATTGATCACGCAGCGCACGGTGGGCGCGGATACGAGTTCCATCAGGGAGCTTGCGCCCAAGACCTGGGCTTATCTGGAAGCGCACGCGGAGCAACTCGACGCACGCGGCAGCACGATCTACGCAAAGAACCCACGCTTCTCGATCTTCGGGGTAGGCGACTACGCTTTCAGACCGTGGCGCATAGCCATCTGCGGTCTATACAAGGCCATCAGATTCCGGCTCGTTGCACCGATTGACGGTCGGCCCGTGATGTTCGATGACACGGTGTATTACCTGTCCTTCGACACCGAGGACGAAGCTCGCCAGACACTGACCGCGCTCGAAAGCGAGCAAGCAAGAGGGCTTTTGTCATCGCTGATCTTCTGGGACGAGAAGCGCCCGATCAAGACCGGCATCCTGAATGTCTTGGACTGGTCGCGGCTACTCACCGATACACCGATGCAAGCAACGTTGATCTAGGCAACAAAGCCGGAAGCGCGTTGCCAGTCCGTTTGTCCGCGCAGCCCCCCCCCCCTTGCTCCCGATTACATGCGGTTGCCCGCGGACACCGCTGGAATGGAAAAAGCCCTAGAGCGTTGGTCTCTAGGGCTTTTGGACTTTGCCGGATTGCGCCGGACTTCAAAGTGGCGGAGAGAGCGGGATTCGAACCCGCGGTGGGCTATTAACCCACACACGCTTTCCAGGCGTGCGACTTAAACCGCTCATCCATCTCTCCGGAGCCGGCGATTGTAGCCCAGCCTGAGTGGCGACAGCGATTCAGTTGGTCGATACGCGCACGCCGCCGCGATACACGTACAGCGTCATCGCCGGGTTCTTCAGCTCGCCATTTGGCTCGAACTGAACGTGGGCCGACACGCCTTCGTAGTCGGTGTCGAACAGCTTGGCGGCGTACACCGCCGGGTTGGTGGACTTGGCACGCTTCATGGCGTCGACCAGCACCATCGTGGCGTCGTACGCGTAGGCCGAGTAGATCTGGAACTGGCCGGGGTACTTGGCGTCGTAGCGCTTCTTCCACTCGACGCCCTGCGCGCGCTTGTCGAGCGCCGCGCCGCCAACCGCGCACACCACGTTTTCAATGGTCTTGACGTTGGCCGCGAGCTTGGGCAGCTCGGCCGTGCACACGCCGTCGCCGCCGAACAGGTAGACCTTGCCCAGCCCCAGTTGCTGCATCTGGCGCAGCATCGGGCCGGCTTGCGGGCCCATGCCGCCGAAGAAGATGCCGTCCGGCTTCTTGCCCTTGATGGCGGTCAGGATGGACATGAAATCGGTGGCCTTGTCGTTGGTGGCCTGTTGATCAACGATCTCGACACCGTTGGCCAAGGCCGTCTTCTTGAAGACCTCGGCGATGCCCGTGCCGTAAGCGGTGCGGTCGTCGATGATGGCGATGCGCTTGAGTTTGAGTTGCTTGGCAGCGTGGTTGGCCAGCCCGGCCCCGAGCGCGTTGTCGTTGGCCAGCAGACGGAAAACGGTTTTGTAGCCGAGCTGGGTCAACTCGGGGTTGGTGGCCGACGGGGTGACCTGCGGCACGCCGCATTTGTTGTAGATCTTGGCCGCCGGGATGGTGGTGCCGGAGTTGAGATGCCCGACCACGCCGTTGACCTTGGCGTCGCACAGCTTTTGCGCCGCAGCCGTGCCCTGCTTGGGGTCGGCCGCGTCGTCTTCGGCGACGAGCTCGAGCTTGATCTTCTTGCCACCGATCGTCACGCCCTGGGCGTTCAGATCTTCAACAGCCATGCGGGCGCCGTTCTCGTTGTCTTTGCCAAAGCTCGCCTGGGGGCCGGACAGCGGCGCCACGTGGCCGATCTTGACCACCTCCTGCGCCGATGCCTCCGCCCCCAGCAAGGTCAGACAGGCGAGCACCAGGGGGCCGCGCATGCTTTTCAGTCGAGTCGATGCCATGTTGTTCCTCGTGGATGAATGTGAAGGTGCCGACGCGCCTCGATGCGCCCGGCTCACTTGGGTCGATGCCGGCCCAGCTCTTGCGCCACCGCTCGCGCGACCACGTCGCGCAGCGTTGCGGCGAGGTCCTCTCGGGCTTCCTTGATGAGCGTGTCGCACAGTCGCGCCAGAATCGGATTGAGCGCTTCGCGCAGGCGATATTCGAGCATCAGATCGGTGCGACGCTGCAATTCGGCCAGCACGTTGTGGACGATCTGCTCTTCGTGGTCGGCGTCGAGCATCGGCGCGGCGCCTGCCGCCTGGGCAGGCAGAGCCGATGGTTCGGCCGCGTTGACCACCGCGCCACCCGACGCAGCCAGCAAGAAAGCCGGAACATCTTCGGTGACAACAGCCGCAACGGTCGGCTGGGGCTCGAACCGCGCCGCCGGTTCTGCAGGCGACTCGGCCGGCGCAGCTTCGGCCACCAGATGCAAAGCGGGTTCGGCAGGCAGCCCGATCGTCGCCGGCCCGCTCAAAGGCGATTCGATCCGGTCAACTGCGAGAACTACCGGGGGTGGCGTCTGCGGCTCGGGTAGCTCGGGCACCAGATCGCCGACCACCAGCGCGTCGCGAAACTCGACTACCTCGGTGAGGGTCGGCACAAAGCGCGGCGGCATGCGAGTGCTGCTCATGCCGGCACCTCGAATTTCTCGATCGACCACCCCTCGGCCGCGTATTGCTTCCAGCGGCCGCGAGCCCGCTGGCGGTCGGCCTCGTCGGTGGACACGATCTCGATCAGGCGCTCGAAGGCTTCGCCGCCCTCGGGCGACGTGCCGCCCAAGTTGATCAGCACGTCGCAATCGGGCGCCGCGCGGGCCTGGTCAGCCAGCCACAGCGGCGTGGGCCGCATGCGCTCGGTAACCTCGGTCGACTTGAGTCGCACATGCGGGATGAAGTCTTGCGGATCGAACTCCCACAGGCGGCGGGTGAGCTGATCGAGTTGCGTCGGCTCGCCGACCACCACCGCGCGCTTGCCGCTGCGGTAGACCTTGCGCAGCAAGCGGCAGGTGTAGCCCAGCTTGTCGGGCACGTTGAAATGAAAAGCGACAGCGGTCATGCGATGAACGACGAAACTTCCGCCCCCCGTCAGGCGCGGGCGCGGCTGCTTGCCGCCTTCTTGGCTGCAGGTTTGGCCGCGGCCTTGGTGGTCTTGCCGGCTTTGCTCGACGCCGCCCGCTGCGCAGGCTTGCCAGCATCGGCCTGCGACAGCACGAAGTGCGTGAGCAAAGGCACCGGCCGCCCCGTACCGCCCTTGGCCGCGCCCGACTTCCAGGCCGTGCCGGCAATGTCGAGGTGCGCCCAGCGGTAGGCCTTGGTGAATTTCTTCAAGAAGCTCGCCGCCGTGACCGAGCCCGCCGAGCGCCCGGCGATGTTGCCCATGTCGGCGAAATTGCTCTTCAGCCCCTCTTCGTATTCATCGTCGAGCGGCATGCGCCAGGCGGTGTCGAGCGACTCCTGCCCCGCCTTCAGCAGAGCTCCGGCGAGTTCGTCATCGGGGCTGAACAAGCCCGAATGGATGTGCCCCAGCGCGATGATGCACGCGCCGGTGAGCGTGGCGATGTCGACCACCGCGGCCGGCTTGAAGCGCTCGGCGTAGGTCAGTGCATCACACAAGATCAGGCGCCCTTCGGCATCGGTGTTGAGCACCTCGATGGTCTGGCCCGACATGCTGGTGACCACATCGCCCGGCTTGGTGGCGCGACCGCTGGGCATGTTCTCGGTGGCCGGGATCAGCCCGATCAGGTTGACCTTGGGGCGCAGTTCGGCAACGGCACGGAAGGTGCCCAGCACGCTGGCCGCGCCGCCCATGTCGAACTTCATCTCGTCCATCTCGGCGCCCGGCTTGAGCGAGATGCCACCGGTGTCGAACGTGACGCCCTTGCCCACCAGCACGATGGGCGCCTGGCTCTTGGCTGCCCCTTCGTAGCGCAGGATGATGAAGCGCGGCGGCTCATCAGAACCCTGCGCCACCGACAGGAACGAACCCATGCCGAGTTTTTCGATGGCAGCGCGGTCGAGCACCTCGACCTTGAAATGCTGATCCTTGCCCAGCTGGCGGGCTACCTCGGCCAGCAGACGCGGCGTGCAATGGTTGGCCGGACGGTTGGCCTGCTCGCGAGCCAGCGTCACGCCGGCCGCGATGGCCCGACCGCGTAGCAGACCGGCATGCACCGCGTCGCCATCGGCCAGAGGCGCGGCCACGGACACCCGACGCCAATCGACCGCCTTCGGAGCGCTCGGCTTGGTGTGCGTGTAAACGTAGAGGGCATCGCCCACGGCCGTGGCCAGCGCCTCGGCTTGCGCGGCCGTCCACGGGCCGAGTCCGACCGACGCCACATGCACATGCTTGGCCCCGGTCTCTTTCAAGCTGGACAAGCCCTTGGCCACCGCCGCGCGAAATGCCTTGGGCGACGCATTGGCCGCCACCGCGATGACCACGCGGTCGGCTTGCACCCCGGCGGGACGATGCAGGTAGAGCACGCGCCCGGCCTTGGCGGCCACGTCGCCTTCCTTGAGGGCATCGAGCAACACGGTCTTGAGCGCGGCCGGCAGCGGCACGCCTTTGAAATCGGGGGCCTCGGCGCTCACCAACACCAACAGGGCGTCGGTATCGAGTTGCGCAAGGTCTTCAGGAGCAATGGTTTGGTGGCGGAAGTCCATAATTCGGCGGTTTCCTGATTGGGCACCTTGATCGGGGCGCACGACTCACGACGAGTGCGCCGCTTGTTGAGGTCAAGCAAGGTCAATTCCTCGGCGATGTTATTCGATTCCTCCGTTCGCAAAGAGCTGGCTCGCAGCTTCGGCGCCACCCTGGTGGTGCTGCTCACCATCGTGCTGACAATGCTGTTGATCCGCATGCTGGGCTTGGCCGCCAAGGGCTCGGTCGCCGCGAGCGACGTGACGCTGCTGCTGGGCTACACGGTGATCGCGCAGCTGCCCATGCTGCTCAACCTGTCGCTGTTCGTCTCGGTGGTGTCGGCGCTCAGCCGCATGTACCGCGAGAGCGAGATGGTGGTGTGGTTCGCCAGCGGCGTGAGGCTGCGCGATTTCGTCCGGCCGGTGCTGCGTCTGAGCTGGCCCGTGTTCTTCGGCATGCTGGCCGTGGTGGCGCTGGTGCGGCCTTGGGCGCAGTCGCAAAGCGCCGAATTGAAAGACCGCTACGAGCGGCGTTCCGACCTGTCGCGCGTGGCCGCCGGGCAGTTTCAAACCTCGCGCAGCGGCAACCGCGTGTTCTTCATCGACCGCGAAACGCAGCAGTCGCAGCTCGGCCGCAATGTGTTCATCCTGTCGCGCGACAAGGGCGAAGAGTCTGTCACCACCGCGCAGTCTGGCCACATCGTCTACGAACAAGGCAAGCGCCTGCTGGTGCTCGACCGCGGCCAGCGCGTGGTGATCAACGACAAGACGCAAGAGAAGCTGGTCTCGCGCTTCGACGAAGCCCGCATCGCGGCGGGCGACGGCACCCAGACTGGCCTGGGCGAGCGCCCGCCGGCGGCCCGCACCACCTTCGACCTGCTGACCGACGACACCAACGTGGCGCGCGGCGAACTGGTCTGGCGCGTCGGGCAGGTCTTCACCACGCTCAACTTGCTGCTGCTCGGCGTGTGCCTGGCGGCCGGCAACCCGCGCCGTGGCGGCAACTGGAACCTGATCTCCGCGCTGCTGGCCTTTGTCGTCTACTTCAACCTGCTCAACCTGAGCCAGGCCTGGGTGGCATCGGGCAAGTTCCGCGCGGCCCCGACGCTGGTGAGCGTTCACGGCATCATCTTCACGCTGGCGCTGCTCTGGATCTGGTGGCGCGACGGTGGTTCGGCCTCGTGGCCGCGCCTGCGTCTGGCGCGCTGACCGCAGCGCCGCCCCCTCCGTTTATCGCACCCGCACACCATGCGCACCGTTCGCCGACTGCTCTATACCGAAATCATCCAGGCCGTGGTCTTCGTGGCGGTCGCCTTCCTGGCGCTGTTCTATTTCATCGACCTGGTCGAAGAACTGCAGGACGTGGGGCGCAATGGCTACCGCCTGCAGCATGCGGTGCTGCAATGCCTGCTGGCGCTGCCCGGGCATTTGTACGATCTGTTTCCGATCGCGCTGTTGATCGGTGCCACCTACGCCATGGCGCAGTTCGCGCAGTCGTCCGAATTCACGATTCTGCGCACGGGCGGGCTCGGCCCCGTGCGGGCCCTGTCGTTGCTCGCCACCCTGGGCGTGGCCGCCGGCCTGCTGACCTTCGTGATCGGCGACACCCTGGTGCCGCTGGCCGAGCAGCAAGGCAGCGTGCTGCACGCGCAGTTTCACGAAGGCGCGGCCTTGCGTGGTGGCGCCTGGCTGCGCGACTCGTTGCGCACGCCTGAAGGTGAGCGCACCTACGCCGTCAACGTGGGCCGCGCCAGCGACACCAACGAGTTCAACGACATCGTCATCTATGAGTTCGACGACCGCGGGCACCTGCTGGCCCGCACCCGCGCCGAACGCGCCACCGTGGAAGGCAACGGCAACTGGCTGATGCAGGGCGTGCGCCGCAACCGCTTCGTGCACGATGCCGGCAGCGACCAGGGCAAGGCTGTCGACGAGCAACTTACCACCCTCGCCTGGCACAGCAAGCTCACCGCCAGCGTGGTGGCGGCGGCCGTGCTGCCGCTCAAGACGATGTCGACGCGCGCGCTCTACGCCTACAAGAACCACCTGTCGGCCCACGAGCAGGCGGGGCAGCTCTACGAGATTCAGTTCTGGAAGAAGGCGCTCTACCCCCTGGCCTGCCTGGTGATGATGAGCCTGGCCCTGCCGTTCGCCTACCTGCATGCCCGCAGCGGCGGCATCAGCCTGCGGGTGTTCATCGGCATCATGCTGGGCATCAGCTTCGTGCTGGTCAACAATGTGTCCAGCCATCTGGGCTTGCTGCAAGGCTGGATGCCCTGGCTGGCCGCCGCGATGCCCAGCCTGGTCTACATGCTGTTGTCGCTGGCCGCGTTCACGTGGCTGGTGCGCTATCGCTGAGCTAGCGAATCCCCCCCAAAACCGACCTCGCCATGTCCGACGCCATCATCCTCTTCGCCCACGGTGCCCGCGACCCTGCCTGGGCCGGCCCCTTCGAAGCCGTCGCCGCCACCTTGCGCGCTCGTGCACCCGGTGTGGCGGTGCAACTGGCTTTTCTCGAATTCATGAGCCCCAACCTGCCGGATGCCGGCGACGCGCTAGCCGCCCAGGGCTGCACCCGCGTGACCGTGGTGCCGCTCTTTCTGGGTGCTGGCGGCCACGTGCGCAAAGACCTGCCGACGCTGGTCGAAACCCTGCGCCAGCGCCACCCCACCGTGCAATGGCAGCTGGCACCGGCGATTGGCGAAGTCGAGAGCGTGACCCGCGCCATGGCCGAGGCCGCCTGGGCGCTGGCCGCTCCCGCGTCGCCGCCCATAATCGCCCATCCCATCCACCTGCCTGGGCACCCATGAACCTGCACCAGTTTCGGTTCGTTCAAGAGGCCGCGCGCCGCAATCTCAACCTCACCGAAACGGCCAAGGCGCTGCACACCTCGCAGCCCGGCATATCCAAGGCCATCCTGGAGCTCGAGGAGGAGCTGGGGGTGGACATCTTCGTGCGCCACGGCAAGCGGCTCAAGCGCATCACCGAGCCCGGCCTGGAGGTGATGCAGTCGATCGAGGTGATCTTGCGCGAGGTGGGCAACCTCAAGCGCATCGGGCAGGAGTTCTCCAAGCAAGAGGCGGGCACGCTGTCGATCGCCACCACGCACAACCAGGCGCGCTACGTGCTGCCCAACCCGGTGGCGGCGTTGCGCAAGCGATTCCCGAAGGTCGCCATCAGCCTGCACCAGGGCACGCCTGAAACCGTGGCGCAAATGGTGCTCACCGAACGCGCCGAAGTTGGCCTGGCCACCGAATCGCTCAGCGGCTACCCCGATCTGGTGACCCTGCCCTGCTACGAGTGGGAACACGTGCTGGTGCTGCGCGCCGACCACCCTCTCACGCAACATCCACGCGTCACGCTCGAAGACCTCGCGCGCGAGCCGCTGATCTCGTATCACCCCGCCTTCGCTGGCCGCACCCGGCTCGACCAGGCCTTCACGCAGCGGCATCTGGAGCCCAACTTCGTGCTCGAGGCGTTCGACGCCGACGTGATCAAGACCTACGTGCGACTCGGCATGGGCATCGGCCTGGTGGCCGAGATGGCCGTGCGCGACGACCCTCTCATGGTGCCCGGCGGCGAGCTGGTGTCGCGCCCGGTGGGGCATCTGTTCGGCCGCAACGTGGCGCGCATCGCCTTCAAGCGCGGCGCCTATCTGCGCAACTTCGTGTTCGCCTTTGCCGAGCTGATCTCGGAGCGCCTGAGCCGGGAGTCGATCGAGCAGGCCATGGTGGCCACGTCGAACGGCCACGAGGGGTCGGATTACGGGCTCTGACGGGCCTGCGCGGCGAGCCCCCACGGCAACCGAGGCATCTCAAGCGGTGGCAGACTGCCCGCCACGCAAACCGCCCACCCACTTTGACGGATCACCCCATGAGAATCCTGCACACCATGCTGCGCGTCGGCAACCTGCAACGCTCGATCGAGTTCTACAGCCAGGTGCTGGGCATGCAATTGCTGCGCACCACCGACCGCCCCGAGCAGCAATACACGCTGGCCTTTCTGGGCTACGGTCGCAACCCCGAGCACGCCGAGCTGGAGCTGACCTACAACTACGGCGTCGAACGCTACGAGCTGGGCACGGCCTACGGGCACATCGCCATCTCGGTGCCCGACGTGGCGGCCACCTGCAACGCGGTGCGCGCCAAGGCCGCCGAACTCGGTGGATCGATCACCCGCGAAGCCGGCCCGGTGAAAGGCGGCACCACGGTGATCGCCTTCATCACCGACCCCGACGACTACAAGATCGAACTGATCGAGCGCTCAATCACCGACTAAAAGCCGGCTACCCCGCTGCCATCGACCCGCCTTCGGGCGACCGGGGCTCAGCGCAGGTCGAGCACGTCGATCACGGGCGGCACGCCCCAGCGCAGCGGCAGGTGGCTTTCGCCCAGGCCGGAGGTGATGAACAGCGGCACCGTGGTATGGGGATAGAAGCCCTTGTCGAATTCGCCCAGCATGCGCGGGGTGATGTAGGGCAGGCGAATCTGCCCGCCGTGGGTGTGCCCCGCCAGCGCCAGCGCTGCGGCCCCCTTGGGCACGTGCCAGATCGTCAGCGGGTTGTGAAACAGCAGCACGCGGGGCTTGTCGGTGGGGGTGGCCATCAGCGCGCCGATGCCGTCGCGGCGCGCGAGGTGGTCGCCGATACCCACGAGGTAGTAGCCGCCCATATCGACATGCTCATATTCGACCGTGTGCACGCCGTTGCGCTGCAATGCCGCCCGCAAGGCCGCCTGCAGCGGCGGGCCGGGGCGCTCTTCGTCGTGGTTGCCGGGCACCGAGTAGACCGGGTGCTTGCAGCGCTTCCAGGGCGCCAGCAACTCGTCCAGCGTCTGGCTCGGGCGGTAGTTGTGGTCGCCGGCAATGAGCACGGCGTCCACATCGAGACGGTTCAGCTCGTCCACCACGCGCTCCAGGTAGGCCGGCCCCTTGAAAAGCCCCAGATGCAGGTCGGACACCAGCGCGATGCGCGTCGGCACGCCCACCGCCAACCGGGTCTGCTGCACGGTGATGCGGGCCGGCTCGACGAAACGCGCGTAGACGAACCAGGACGTGCCCAGCCACAGCGCCACGATCAGGCTGCGCGCCAGCCAGCGCCGCGCAGGCCATTGACGCCACCCACGCCACCCAGCCCACAGCAGCGCGGGCACCAGCACGTAGCTGCCCCAATACGCGGTGAACGCGAAGTACCACCCCAACTGGGCCGTTTCGTAATACGGCTGAAAACCCGAGAACCAACTGGTCATGAAACTCACGAATTCGTATCGACTGATTGATGACAACACTGCGGCGCACACTCTAATGGCAAGTCGTGACACCGCTGGCTAGCCCTCTCCCAGCCCCGTGCCGCGTCGAGGTAGAAACGAGACATGAAACTTGCCCTGCTGACCGATCTGCATGCCAACCGCGAGGCGCTTGAAGCGGTCTTGGCGCACGCCGCACAACAACACATCGATCAATACGCCTTTCTGGGCGACTACGTGGGCTATGGCGCCGACCCGGCGTGGGTGGTCGATCGCCTGCGCGAGTTCGTCGCGGCGGGCGCGTTTGCCGTCAAGGGCAATCACGACGAGGCCACGGTGCGCGGGCCGCAACCCGCCATGCGCGAAGACGCCAACGCCGCCGTGCAATGGACGCGCGACCAGCTCGACGCCGAGCAGTTGCGCTTTCTCGACGAACTGCCGCTGATGCAGGAGTCCGGCAGCACCCTGTTCGTGCACGCCAACGCCTTCGCACCGTCCGGCTGGGCCTACATCGACGGTCGGCTCGAAGCCATCCGCAGTCTGCAAGCCACCTCGGCGCGCTACACCTTCTGCGGCCACATGCACGAGCCCAAGCTGTATCACCTCTCGCTGACCTCGAAGGCGGGCGACTTCCAACCCGCTCCGGGCATCCCGATCCCGCTGTCACCGCTGCGGCGCTGGCTCGCCATCCCGGGCTCGGCGGGGCAGCCGCGCGACGGCAACCCGGCCGCCTGCTATGCCATCTTCGACGAGGCCAACGAGGTGCTGACCTTCCACCGCGTCCCCTACGACACCGACGCCGCCGCCGCCAAGATCCTGGCTGCCGGTCTGCCCCCGCCGCTGGCCGAGCGCCTCAAACACGGCCACTGAGCCGCATCAGCCTCGCTGACTCATGAATCAAGATCCGCCCTCGCAAATCCCCAGCCAACTTGGCGAAACCCAGCCGGGCAGCCTGGACGAAATCCAGCTGCCGGGCCCGCTGCAGGTCGGCCAGGTCATCGACGGCTTCGAGCTCGAAGAACGCATCCACCAGGGCGGCATGGCGGCCATCTGGCGGGTGCGCCGCGTCGCGCCACCGGTCGAGGGCGAACCTGATCTGCCCTTGATCATGAAAGTGCCGCGCATCAAGGGCGGCGAGGACCCGACCAGCATCGTCGGCTTCGAGGTCGAGCGCATGATCATGCCGATGCTCGGCGGCGTGCACGTCCCCAAGTACGTCGCCAAGGGCGACTTCACTCGTCAGCCTTTCATCGTGATGGAACACCTGCCGGGGCAAACGCTGCGCGAGCGTCTCGACGAAACCCCGCTGCCCGCCGACGAAGTGGCCGACATCGGCGCCCGCGTCGCCCAGGCCCTCGACGACCTGCACCGCCAGCATGTGGTGCACCTCGACATCAAGCCCAGCAACATCCTCTTCCGCCCCACTGGCGAGGCGGTGCTGGTGGACTTCGGCCTGTCGCGCCACGAGCACCTGCCCGACCTGCTCGAAGAGGAGTTCTCGCTGCCCATGGGCACCGGGCCCTACATCTCGCCCGAGCAGGTGCAGTTCGTGCGCAACGACCCGCGCAGCGACCTGTTCGCGCTGGGCGTGATGCTGTACTACCTGGCCACCGGCGAGCGGCCCTTCGGCAACCCGGGCAGCGTCAGCGGGCTGCGCAAGCGGCTGTACGTCGAGCCCGTGCCGCCGCGCGCCGTGAACGAAGAAGTGCCGTGGTGGTTGCAAGAAATCATCCTGCACTGCCTCGAAGTGAAGCCCGAAGCGCGCTACCAGAGCGCCGCTCAGCTGGCGCTCGACCTGCAGCACCCCGGTCAGGTGACGCTGACCAAGCGCGCCGAGCGCATCCGCACCTCCGGCAGCGTCAAGACGCTCAAGCGCTGGTTCTTCGCGCTCGGCTCCGAGCCCAGCCAGGCCACGACCAGCGAGCAGGTCGAGCGCAGCCCCATCATCATGGCCGCCGTCGATACCGAGGGCGAGGCTGAACTGCTGCGTCAGCTGCGCGGCACGGTGCGGCGCATCCTGCAAATGGAACCCGGCGCGCGCCTGGCCTGCGTCACCATCATGAAAACCGCCCGCATCGGCATGGACCAGCTCACCGACAGCCAGGGCAACAGCGTGCACGTCAAGAAGCTCGTCGAGCTCAAGCACTGGGCGCGCTCATTGGCGCAAAAGCTCAACCTCGAAGAAAACCGGCTGACCTTCCACGTGCTCGAAGCCCCCGACCCCGCCGCCGCCATCGTCGATTTCGCCAGCAAGAACCGCGTGGACCACATCGTGATGGGCGCGCGCGGCAACTCGGCACTGCGACGCTACCTGGGCAGTGTGTCGTCGCAGGTGGTGGCCCAGGCCGATTGCTCGGTGACGGTGGTCAGGGCGCGCGGCTAGCGTCGGCGTCCGGCCCGCGCGACCTCACAAGATTTCGTAGGGCCCACCGGTGGCCAGCGCCCGCTGATAGGCCTCGCGCGCCTGCACCCGCTTGAGCCATGACTCCATCTTCGGATACTGCCCCGGCTTGGCCCCACGAGCCAACGCGGCCTCGACCGGAAAGCTCATCTGCACGTCAGCCGCCGTGAGCACGCTGCCGGCAAACCACTCATGCTGGGCCAAGTGCTGCTCAATGAACTTCAGGTGGCGCTCGATCTGCGGCTTCAAGAAGGTGGCCGCTACTTTCTGACAAAGTGCCTTGGCAATCGGCTTGACGAAGAACGGCATCGGACTCAACGGAATGCGCCGAAACACCAAAGTCATCACCAGCAAGGGCATCAGACTGCCTTCCGCATAGTGCAGCCAATAGGTGTAATGCAGACGCTCAGGGGTACCGCCGGCCGGCCGCAGCACCCCCTCGGCATGCCGATCCATCAGGTATTCGATGATCGCCCCGGACTCCGCGACCGTCAGCCCCTCATCCGTGATCACAGGAGACTTGCCCAGCGGGTGCACCTTGAACAACTCCGGCGGCGCCAGCAGCGTCTGCGCGTCGCGCTCGTAGCGCTTCACTTCGTAGGGCAGGCCCAACTCTTCGAGCAGCCACAGCACGCGCTGCGAGCGGGAGTTTTGCAAGTGGTGAACGGTGATCATGTTGCGACCTCGACAGGGGTAAGCGTATTGGCCAAATCTGGGCTCGGCATTGTGCCGAGAGGGTGGATTCGTGCCGCTCCGTCACCGATATGCCCACACGACTTGGCCCCTCTTGGTAAACAGCGCCTTTACAAAGCTCCGCCCCCCTGAATCAGGGTTGGCCCACGTGCGGCGCGCCGCTAGAGTGCCCTATCGCAATTGAGTTGTACGCGTAGAGAAGGAGCCGAGATGTCAGACGAGCACACCCCCAACCAAATGAAGGGTCGTCTGCAAGACCTTCAATCGGCCCTGTTTGAACTCCGCGACGAACTCCACCGCCTCTCGCTCGCCATGCAGGAATACGTCGTCCTCAGCGACGACCGCATCATGGAAAGCGTGCGCAACGAAGCCGCCGAGTTGTTTTCGCGGCTCCAGCGCGGCACCTGAGCCCCAGCTTCCGCCAAAAAAGCCGCGCCTCGTCGCGGCTTTTTGCTTGGCGACTTTGCGCGCCGGCAAAACGTCAGCAACATGTCAGTCGCACACTGTGAAGTTGGCACGGGCCAATGCTGCATCAAGCCTGTTTGCCCGACACAGACTGACCAACCTGACGTAAGCACCTCATGACCATTTCCCGCGACTGGGCCACCCCGCTGACCATCGGCGCTTTTTTGCTGATGGCTGTCACCGGCCTCCTGATGTTTTTCCATCTCGACACCGGACTCAACAAGGAGGCCCACGAGTGGCTGGGTTGGGCCATGGTGATCGGCGTGGGCACGCACGTTACCGCCAACTGGACCGCCTTCAAGCGCCACTTGGCGCGTCCGACTGCGCTCGTGGTGATCGGCGTCTTCGCGGCCATCCTGGCGGCATCGTTCTTCATCAAGGAAGACGAAGAAGGCGGCCACCCGGGCAAACGCGCCACCCAGGTCGTGTTGCATGCTCCGCTGACGAGCGTGGCGCCGCTGGTCGGGCAGGCGCCTGAGGCGCTGGTGGCCAAGCTGCAAGCGGCCGGGTTCAAGAGTGCCAACGCCGGCCAGAGCGTGGCCGACATCGCCGGCCCCGATCAAGGACAGCAATTCAAGGCGCTGGGCGCCATCCTGCCCTGAACCCGATCCGCCAGGCGTGACCCGACTGGCGCAGCGGCCAGCCCGGTCACCCCGGCACGATCAGATCAGCCCAGCGGCAACAGCCGCATCACCTTTTGCAAGCCTTCGACCGCCTTGCCCTTGCGGGCGCGCTTGCCCATGTGAGCCGCGAACGCCGAGTGCTTGACGTCTTCTTCCTTGGGCTTGCCGCCCCGGCCTGACCCGACCACGCGCACGCCGTCGGCCACCGTGGCCACCGAGACGAGCGGGTCTTTGGCGTCCACGTCCATCAGGGTCAGGCCGCGCCCGCCGTTGGGTTGCAGCTTGAGCTCATCGAGCCCGAACACCAGCAGCCGCCCACCCAGCGCCAGGCAGGCCACGTGCTTGTGCGTGGGCGCCACCACCACGGGCAGCAGCAGCTTGTCTTGCGCGTCGAGCGTCAAGAAGCTCTTGCCGCCCTTCTGGCGTGACACCAGATCGCCCAGCTTCGCCAGCAAGCCGAAGCCGCCGGTGTTGGCCAGCAGCAGCGTGGTGTCGGCCGCGCCGGCCAGGTAATGCAGCGGCTGCGTGCCGGACTCGAGGTCGACCATCGTGGTGATGGGCTGGCCATCACCCCGCGCGCCCGGCAGGCTGCTCACCGGCACGCTGTAAACGCGCCCGTTGCTGCCGAACACGATGAGCGGGTCCACGGTGCGGCATTCGAACGTGCCGTACAGCCCATCGCCCGCCTTGAAGGCAAACGCCGCCGCATCGTGCCCGTGGCCCTGGCGCGCGCGCACCCAGCCCTTGAGGCTCACCACGACCGTCACCGGCTCGTCGATCACCTTCACCTCGACGACCGCCTTCTTTTCTTCCTGGATCACCGTGCGGCGCGCGTCGCCGAACTGCTTGGCGTCGGTTTCGATTTCTTTGATGACCGTGCGCTTGAGCGCGGTCGGGCTCCCCAAAATCTCTTCGAGCTTGGCCTGCTCGGCGCGCTTCTCGGCCAGTTCCTGCTCGATCTTGATCGCCTCGAGCCGTGCCAACTGGCGCAAGCGGATTTCAAGAATGTCCTCGGCCTGCCGCTCGCTGAGCTTGAAGCGCTCGATCAGCGCGGCCTTGGGCTCGTCGCTGTTGCGGATGATGTGGATCACCTCGTCGATGTTGAGCAGCACCAACTGCCGGCCTTCGAGGATGTGGATGCGGTCGAGCACCTTGTCGAGCCGGTGCTGCGTGCGGCGCTGCACCGTCTGCAGTCTGAAGCCGACCCACTCGGTCAGCACCTGGCGCAAGCTCTTTTGCGTCGGCCGGCCATCGGCGCCGATCATCGTCAGGTTGATGGGGGCGGAGCACTCCAGGCTGGTGTGCGCCAGCAAGGTGTGGATGAGCTCCTGCTGGTCGATCTTGCTGGTCTTGGGCTCGAACACCAGGCGCACAGCGGCATCTTTGTTCGATTCGTCGCGCGCCGCGTCGAGCACGCTCAGCACCGTCGTCTTGAGCTGCAACTGATCGGCGCTGAGCGCCTTCTTGCCCGCCTTGATCTTCGGGTTGGTCAGCTCCTCGATTTCTTCGAGCACCTTCTGGCACGAGGTGCCCGGCGGCAGCTCGGTCACCACCAGTTGCCACTGGCCGCGCGCCAGGTCTTCGATCTTCCAGCGTGCGCGCACCTTGAGCGAGCCGCGCCCGGTGCGGTAGGCCTCGCGAATGTCGGCATGGCTGGAGATGATCTGCCCGCCGCCAGGGTAATCGGGGCCGGGGATCAGGCCGTGCAGTTCGTCGTCGCTCAGCTTGTCGTTCTTGATCAGCGCCACGGCCGCGGTCGCCACCTCGGCGAGGTTGTGGCTGGGCACTTCGGTGGCCAGCCCCACGGCGATGCCGCTGGCGCCGTTGAGCAGCACGAAGGGCAGACGCGCCGGCAGCAGCTTGGGCTCTTGCTCGGTGCCGTCGTAGTTGGGGGCGAAGTCGACGGTGCCTTCGTCGATCTCGTCAAGCAGCAAACGCGTGATCGGCGCCAGGCGCGCCTCGGTGTAACGCATGGCCGCCGCGCCGTCGCCGTCGCGTGAGCCGAAGTTGCCCTGGCCGTCAATCAGCGGGTAGCGCAGCGCGAAGTCCTGCGCCATGCGCACCATGGCGTCATACGCCGCCGTGTCGCCGTGCGGGTGGTATTTGCCGAGCACATCGCCCACCACGCGGGCGCTCTTGACGGGCTTGGGGCCGCTTGCCGTGTTGAACGACAAGCCCATGCGCTGCATGCTGTAGAGAATGCGCCGCTGCACGGGCTTCTGGCCGTCGCACACGTCGGGCAGCGCGCGCCCCTTCACCACGCTCAGCGCGTATTCGAGATAGGCGCGCTCGGCGTATTGCGACAACGAAAGCGAATCGCCGCCATCGGAACCGGACGAATGGAGTTCAAGCGTTTGCTGGGACATCGGTGGGAGTGTTTTTCTCGGGTAACCCGGTCGGGGCTGGAAGTTTAGACGCACCATGGCAGGCGCTGCCCCCACCTACACCCAAGACGTAGAGCGACGCAAAATTGCACCGCATTGGCACCGAATATCGGCGCTCGTTAGGGATGGACGTAACCCGCTGCCTCTTTTTTAATCGACGCAGTCGTCAACCTCACCAGGGAAGCAGTCATGGTTGCAGTTCAAGCCCCCGCGCTCTGGCGCTCAGTCGCCCGCGTTTTGAGTATCGGTGGCCTCGCAGCCATCCCGGCCCTGGCGTCAGCCACTCCGCACAACTTCGCGAGCTACGGCGTGAGCCTCAAGGCCGTGACCGCTCCCAACCAGGGCGCCGTCACCGTCCCTGGCGCCAGTGATCTGCAAAGCTCCTACCAGTACTCCGGCTCCACCACCTTGCCCAGCCCCGTGCAAGTGGCAGGCGGCGCCAATACCGGCACCAACCACGATGGTTACGGCTTTGCCAGCGGCTTTGGTTTCTCGCGAGCCGAAGCGGGCGTGCTGAAAGTGTCTGCGGGCACCGAGGCCCAAGCCGTCGCACAGCCCGGCACCAATGTCGGCGCCAGCGCCAGCGCCATTGCCACAGCTGAATTCGAAGACCTGGCCACGTTCACTACAAGCCAGTCGGTGTATCAGAACATGCTGATCATTTCCGGCACGCTCAAGCTGACCGGCAACATCACGGGCACGGGCTACGCCGAAATTCACGTGGGTGGCACCGGCCTCAATCCGCGCAGCTCAGCCGCGGAGTGGATCGGCGACAGCAATGGCACGGTGAAAGACGCCACGGGGCACTACACCTACGGCTGGGTGCCCGGCACTGCCGTAGACATCCCCTTCTCGTTCACGGTCTACTCCGGCCAGGCCAGCACCTTGCTGTACTGGATGAAAGTGCGCACCGACAACGGCGGCAGCTTTGCCCCCTGCCCGGCCACAGGCGGGCTGTGCGACACCGTGCAGCTTTCGCAAAACGCCATCACGGCCGACTACAGCCACACGCTGGCCTGGGGCGGCGTCACGGCCACCGACTGGTTTGGCAACCCCGTGGCGCTGACCTCGGTCACGTCCAACTCGGGGTTCGACTACAGCGCGGCCTACTCGGCGCCTGCCGTGCCGGAGCCTGAAACCTGGACTCTGATGCTTGCTGGCCTGGGTCTGCTGGGGGCGGTAGCCGCCCGCAGCAACCACCGCGCTTAAACGTCGATCTCGACCGAATCGCCGTGCAGTTCCATCAGCTCGCGGCGTGACGCGGCTTCGCCCTTGCCCATCAGCTTGTTGAACGAGACCTCGGTTGCGCCGAAGTCGATGTCGCCGTAGGCCACGGGCAGCAGGCGGCGCGTGTCGGGGTTGAGGGTGGTGTCCCACAACTGCTCGGCGTTCATCTCGCCCAGGCCCTTGAAGCGGCTGATCGTCCAGCTGCCCTCGCGGCAACCCTCCTTGCGCAGCTTGTCGAGGATGGCCAGTTGCTCGCCTTCGTCCAGCGCGTACAGCTTGGCCGCCGGCTTCTTGCCGCGCGCGGGCGCATCCACCCGGAACAACGGCGGCCGCGCCACGAAGATGTTGCCGCGCTCGATGAGCTTCGGAAAGTGCCGGAAGAACAGCGTCAGCAGCAACACCTGGATGTGCGAGCCGTCAACGTCCGCGTCGCTCAGGATGCAGATCTTGCCGTAGCGCAGGCCACTCAGATCGGGCTCATCGTTCGGGCCGTGCGGGTCCACGCCGATGGCCACTGAGATGTCGTGGATCTCGTTGTTGGCGAAGAGGCGGTCGCGTTCGACTTCCCATGAGTTCAGCACCTTGCCGCGCAAGGGCAGGATGGCTTGATATTCCTTGTCGCGACCCATCTTCGCGCTGCCGCCGGCCGAATCGCCCTCGACCAGAAACAGCTCGTTGATGCTCACGTCGCGGCTCTCGCAATCGGTGAGCTTGCCGGGCAGCACGGCCACGCCCGAGCCCTTTTTCTTCTCGACCTTCTGGCTGGCGCGCTGGCGCGTCTGGGCCTGCTTGATGGCCAGCTCGGCAAGCTTCTTGCCGTAGTCCACGTGCTGGTGCAGCCAGAGTTCGAGCGCGGGCTTCACGTAGGTAGCGACCAAGCGCAGCGCGTCGCGGCTGTTGAGCCGCTCCTTGGTCTGACCTTGAAACTGCGGATCGAGCACCTTGGCGCTCAGCACGAAGCTGGCGCGCGAGAACACGTCTTCGGGCATCAGCTTCACGCCCTTGGGCAACAGCGCGTGCAGCTCGATGAAGCTCTTCACCGCATTGAACAAACCGTCTTTCAGGCCGGACTCGTGCGTGCCGCCCGCTACCGTCGGGATCAGGTTGACGTAGCTCTCGCGCACCGGCGCGCCGTCTTCGGTGAAGGCCACGGCCCATGCCGCGCCCTCGCCTTCGGCGAAGTTCTCGGTCTCGCCCGCTTCGGCGTAATGCTCGCCCTCGAAGAGCGGGATCACCGGGTCGGCCGTGAGCGTCTGGCTCAGGTAGTCGCGCAGGCCGCCCTTGTAGAGCCAGGTCTGCGTCTCACCGGTCTTCTCGGTAGTCAACGTCACCGTCACGCCCGGCATCAGCACGGCTTTGCTGCGCAGCAGGTGGATCAGCTCGTTCTTCGGCAGCTCGGCGCTCTCGAAGTATTTGGCATCGGGCCACACGCGGGCGCTGGTGCCGCTCTTGCGGCTGCCCGATGGCGACTTGGCCACCACGAGCGGCTCGATCACGTCGCCGCCGCTGAAGGTCAAGGTGGCCTGCTGGCCTTCGCGCCACACGCTCACCTGCAGTCGCTTGGCCAGCGCGTTGGTCACGCTCACGCCCACGCCGTGCAGGCCGCCCGAGAAGCTGTAGGCGCCGCCCGAGCCTTTGTCGAACTTGCCGCCGGCATGCAGCCGGGTGAACACGATCTCGACCACCGGCACGCCTTCTTCGGGGTGCAGGCCGAACGGAATGCCGCGGCCTTCGTCGTCCACGCTCACCGAGCCGTCGGTGTGCAGCGTCACGGCGATCTTCTTGCCGTGGCCGGCCAGGGCTTCGTCGGCAGCGTTGTCGATCACCTCCTGCACGATGTGCAGCGGGTTGTCGGTGCGGGTGTACATGCCCGGCCGCTGCTTGACGGGCTCCAGGCCCTTGAGCACGCGGATCGAGGCTTCGCCGTAGGCGGCAGGTTTGTCGGTCGGTTTGGTAGCCATGGGGGCGAATTCTAGGGATGCGGGCGAGGCACCCTGTCCGCCCCCCGTTTGCCCCCCGTGTGCACAAGTCCACACACGCACACTTGGCGACGCGGCTGGTTAGAGTCCGACGATGTCTGCCGCCCCCCACTCAGCTCCGCGCCCCGCCGCGCTGCCCCTGCTCCAGGTGCTGCTGTGCGGCGGGCTGGTCGTCACCTTGTCGATGGGCATTCGCCACGGCTTCGGGCTGTG
Source organism: Aquabacterium sp. (assembly GCF_041915145.1). Classification (GTDB taxonomy): domain Bacteria; phylum Pseudomonadota; class Gammaproteobacteria; order Burkholderiales; family Burkholderiaceae_C; genus Aquabacterium. The sequence continues at coordinate 53,558 of NZ_JAYSBZ010000006.1, forward strand.
GCTGGCGCCCATCACGATGGAGCGCGGCTGGACGCGCGAGCACTACGCCTTCGCAATGGCGCTGCAAAACCTCGTCTGGGGCCTGGCCGGGCCGCTGGCGGGCATGCTGGCCGACCGCTGGGGCGCGTTTCGCGTGCTGCTCACAGGCAGCGTGCTGTACGCGCTGGGCCTGGCGGGCATGGCCTTCTCGACGTCCAACCTGGCCTTTGCCACCACCACGGGCGTGCTGATCGGCGTGGCGCAATCGGGCACCACCTACGCCGTGGTCTACGGCGTGATCGGCCGAAACGTGGCGCCGGCGAAGCGCAGCTGGGCGATGGGTCTGGCCGCCGCGGCGGGGTCGTTCGGCCAGTTCCTGATGGTGCCGGTCGAAAGCGCGCTGATCGGCCACTTGGGCTGGCAGAACGCGCTGGTCACGCTGGGGCTGGCCGCGCTGATCATCGTGCCGCTGGCCTGGGGCCTGCGCGAGCCTGGCCTGCACGCCGCGCGCCACGGCGCTGCCGGTCAGACGGTGGGTGCGGCACTGCGCGAGGCTTTCGCCACGCCGAGCTTTCTGCTGCTGATGGCAGGCTACTTCGTCTGCGGCTTTCAGGTGGTTTTCATCGCGGTGCACATGCCCAGCTATCTGAAGGATCAGGGCCTGGCGCCGCAGGTGGCCAGCACCGCGCTGGCGCTGATCGGCCTGTTCAACGTCTTCGGCACCTACGCGGCCGGCTCGCTGGGACAGAAGCTTGCCAAGCGGCACATCTTGTCGACCATTTACCTGCTGCGCGCCGTGGTCATCACGATCTTCGTGCTCACGCCGATCTCGCCGCTCACCGTCAGCGTGTTCGCGGCGGTGATGGGTTTCTTGTGGCTGTCCACCGTGCCGCCCACCAACGCCATCGTGGCGCAGGTGTTCGGGGTGCAGCATTTGTCGATGCTGGGCGGGCTGGTGTTCCTGTCGCACCAGGTCGGCTCGTTCATGGGTGTGTGGCTGGGCGGGCGGCTGTACGACGCCACCGGCAGCTACCGCCTGATGTGGTGGATCGCGGTGGCGCTGGGCGTGTTCGCGGCATGCATCAATCAGCCGGTGCGGGAAACCGCCCTCGCCCGGCCCGCCGGCGCTGCGGCATGATCGGCCCGCCCCGCTGGCGCAAGCCGGCCCTGATCGCGGCCGCCCTGCTGGTGCTGGGCCTGACGTTCGCGGCCTACCTGCAACCGGGGTTGATGCTGGATCTCGCCACGCGCCTGTGGGCGTGCTTCTGAAGCACCCCCTCAGCGGCTCCAGCCGAGTCCCACCTTTTTTTCGGTGAGTGCCACCATGCAAGTCGTCATCATCACCGGCGCGTCAGACGGCATCGGTGCCGAAATGGCCCGGCAGCTCGCCGAGACCGGCCGCAACCAGATCGCCCTGGTGCTGGCCGCCCGCAGCGCCGACAAGCTCGAACACGTGGCCGCCAGCTGCCGCAGCCACGGCGCGCACGTGCTGGTGCAGCCCACCGACGTGGCCGAGCAGGCGGCCTGCCGCGCGCTGATCGACGCCACCGTCAAGGCCTACGGGCGCATCGACCTGCTCATCAACAACGCCGGCATCTCGGCGCACGCCCTGCTCGACGAGGTCACCGACCTGGGCTGGTACGAGCAGCTGATGCGAATCAACCTGTGGGGCAGCATCTGGTGCACGCACGCCGCGCTGCCCTACCTCAAAGCCAGCCGGGGCCGCATCGTGGCCGTGTCCAGCCTGGCCGGGCTGGTGGGCGTGCCGGGGCGCACGGCCTACAGCACCAGCAAGTTCGCGATGAACGGCTTCTTCGAGGCGCTGCGCGTCGAGCTGTCGCAACACGGGGTGAGCGTCACCGTGGCCTACCCCGGGGTGGTGACCACCGAGATCCGCAGCCGGGGCTTCAACGCCCACGGGCAGCCGCTCGGCACCAGCTCGCTCGATGAGCGCGGCGCGATGTCGGTCGAGACCTGCGCGCAATTGATCCTCGAGGGCGCCGAGCGGCGCCAGCGCGACGTGGTGATGACGCTCAAGGGCAAGCTCAGCCGTTGGCTCAAGTTGCTGGCGCCGAGCTTCGTCGATCGCATGGCCCTGGCCGCGCTGAGCGCCGAGGTCCACCCGCCGCAATGACCAACCCACCGTCAGACTGGATCGTTCGCTGGGCCCACCTGATCCCGACCGGCGCCCGCGTGCTGGACGTGGCCTGCGGCAACGGCCGCCACCTGCGCTGGTTGGCGCAGCAACAGGCCGATCTGCGGCTGACGGGCGTCGATCGGGACGCCGCAGCCGTCGAATCCCTGAAAAATGGCGCCCGCGTCGTGGTGGCCGACATCGAAAACGGCCCCTGGCCCTTCGATGGCGAGTGCTTCGACGCGGTGATCGTCACCAACTACTTGTGGCGCCCGCTGCTGCCCACGCTGATCCAGGCCGTCGCGCCGGGGGGCGTGCTGCTTTACGAAACCTTTGCATCGGGCAACGAGCGCTTCGGCCGCCCGAGCCGCCCTGACTTTTTGCTGCGCCCGGGCGAGTTGCTCGACGCGGTCGGAACCGATTTGCAAGTGCTGGGCTACGAGAGCGGACGGCTGAGTCAGCCCGACCGTGTGGTGCAGCGCCTGGCAGCCCGCCGCGCCGCCGCTTTGCAGGCTGACGACGAGCCCGCAAAGCTGCCCGAATGGCCCCACCGGCCTGGGTAGAATGATCGATTCAAGAGGCCCAGCATGAAACCTATCCTTGGCAGCATCGTCGCGCTCATCACGCCCCTGCATGAAGATGGCAGCGTCGATTACCCCACCCTGCGCAAACTGATCGACTGGCACATCGCCGAAGGCACCGACTGCATCGGCGTGGTCGGCACCACGGGCGAGTCGCCCACGGTCAACGTCGAAGAGCACTGCGAGATCATCCGCGTCGCCGTCGAGCAGACCGCCGGGCGCGTGCCCGTGATGGCCGGCGCCGGTGCCAACTCCACCGCCGAAGCCATCGAGCTCACGCGCTTTGCCAAGAAGGTCGGCGCCGACTGCACGCTGCAGGTCGTGCCCTACTACAACAAGCCGACTCAAGAAGGCATCTACCAGCACTTCAAGACCATCGCCGAGGCGGTGGACCTGCCGGTGATGCTCTACAACGTGCCCGGCCGCACTGTGGCCGACATGGCCCACGAAACCGTGCTGCGCCTGGCCAAGCTGCCCGGCATCATCGGCGTCAAAGAAGCCACCGGCAACCTGGACCGCGCCATCTGGCTGATCAAGGAAGCCCCCGCCGGTTTCGGCATCTACTCGGGCGACGACCCGACCGCCGTCGCCCTGATGCTGATGGGCGGCCACGGCAACGTCAGCGTCACCACTAACGTGGCGCCGCGTGGCATGCACGAACTCTGCAAGGCGGCCATGGCCAAAGACGTCAAGCGCGCCACCGAGTTGCACATGCAGCTGCTGCCGCTGCACAAGCATTTGTTTGTCGAGCCCAACCCCATCCCGGTCAAATGGGCTCTCAAGCGCATGGGCAAGGCTGGCGGCACGCTGCGCCTGCCGCTGACCGAGTTGTCCGGCCCCAACCAGGCCGTGGTCGAGCAAGCCCTGCGCGAAGCCGGCGTCCTCTGACGTCCCCTGAGCCGTTCAGAACCTCTTCACCGCACACGAACCGATGCCCTCCACCTCACCACACCGCGCGTTCGCCCTCACCGCCATCGCCCAAGCCGGCCGCCTGGCCGCACTGCTGGGTTGCGCCTCGCTGGCGGCCTGCACCTGGAACAGCAGCTCCTTGTCGTCGAGCAACATCGATTACCGCAACGGTGGCACGCAAACCGCCCCGCTCGATGTGCCACCGGATCTTTCGCAGCTCGGCACCTCGCGCTATCAAAACAGCAGCGGCGTGGTCAGCGCCAGCAGCATGCAATCCACCAATGCCGGCAAGACGAAAAATGCCACCGCCGCTGCCACCCAGCTGGCGGCCCGCACCAGCGGCTCGGCCCGCATTGAACGTGGCGGCAACCAGCGCTGGATCGCCTCCACCCTACCCGCCGATCAGGTATGGCCCCTCGTGCACGCCTTCTGGCTGGAGCAAGGCTTCAAGTATTCGATCGACCAGTCCGAACTGGGCATTCTTGAAACCGAATGGTCTGAAAACCGCGCGAAGCTGCCCAAGGATGTGGTGCGAAACACTCTCGGCGGCCTGATCAACAGCTTGTCCGATACCGGCGAACGCGATCGCTTCCGTACCCGGATCGAACGCACCGCGCAGGGCACCGACATCTTCATCAGCCATAGCGGCGTTGCTGAAGTCGTCAGCAATGGCGTCGCCGGCTCCACGCACTGGGAGACACGCCCCAACGACCCCAGCCTTGAAGCCGAAATGCTGGGTCGCCTGATGCTGGCGCTGGGCGGACAGACTGCCACGCCGCAAACCACCGGAGCTGCCGTGCAATCGGTGGCGACTGCCCCGGCTGCGGCGCCCCGCGCGCGCCTAGCGGCCGGCTCGTCCACCTCGCTGCAGGTTGACGACGACTATGACCGCGCATGGCGTCGCGTGGGCCTGGCGCTCGATCGTGGCGGGTTCACCGTTGAAGACCGCGATCGCACGCAGGGCATGTACTTCGTTCGCTACGTCGACCCGACCAAGGTGGGTCAGGGTGATCCGGGCTTCTTTGCTCGCCTGTTTGGCGCCAAGCCGATCACAGCCGATCAACAGCGCTATCGCATCGCACTGACTCGCGCCACCAGCGTCACGACGGTGTCGGTCGTGAACAACCAGGGGCAGGCTGACAACTCCGATGCAGCCCAGCGCATTGCACGCTTGCTGGTTGACGAATTGAAGTAAGCCTCAGCGAGACGCCACAGCAAAAAGCCTGGACAAGTCATATCGTCCAGGCTTTTTTGTTGCCGGGCCGCAGCGCTTCGCGCCACACCCCGCAGAAACAAAAAAGCCGCCCTGAGGCGGCTTTTTGCATCGTTCCAGAGGAATCGATTACTTCGAAGCAGCTTCCGAAGCGGCAGGAGCAGCAGCCGAAGCGTCTGCAGCGGGAGCCGAAGCTTCCGAAGCAGCAGCGGCGGGAGCCGAAGCTTCCGAAGCGGCAGGAGCAGCAGCCGAAGCTTCCGAAGCGGGAGCAGCCGGAGCTTCTTCTTTCTTTTCACAGGCGACCAGAGCCATAGCAGCGATCACGGAAGCCAACAGAAGCGACTTTTTCATCCTTATGTCCTCTTTAAAGTGTCAAACAATTACCGGTAATTGATGGAACCCTGAGGGTTAGCACGAGTCCCATAAAGACTTGGAACGCTCGAGCATTTCCATGCCTAGCCGGCCATTATACGTGGGGCCGGGCTTCCCCTCATAATCCGAGTGTGGTCGGGGGGAAGGTCTCGCTTGAGCGTTGTGAAATCGCATCAATTTTCTCTTGCAATGCTCGCCAACGCAAGGGATCGCGACTGACCATGCCTCGATAGTGATCCGGGTCGAACATCTCGACCGACAACGCACCCGGCACCAACACCGAACATGGCACATCGGCAGCGAACTCGTCCGGTGCCTGCAAACACACCACGCGATGCGACCACAGCTGGCGCCACTCAACCCAGCGCGGATGCGCCCGAAAAAACGCATCGAAGTGCGCCGCCAACAACACGCAGCGCCCATTGCGAGAAGCCAGCGCCCACTGGTTGAAACTTTCAACCACCGCCCGTTCGCCAAGCGGCCAATGGGCGAAATCCTGGTCGCAAAGCACCAACTCACGATGCTGGTCATGCGCTGCGGCGGCCAGCGCCTCACGCACGGCCTGCTGAAAGGCGGGCAGCCCCTCGAAGCGCCCTTCGGCCGGAAGATTCGATGCAGTGTCGCTCATGGTGTTGACGCTCCGTTGAAGGATCCCGATGGGTCGTGATCAGCGGCGGCCTACACCGGGTGCAGCCAGCCATCCTCGGCCCATTGGGTGAGCAATTCTTGCGCATCCGGGCTGGCTCTCTGCCAGTCTTGCGGAGTCAGTTCGCGGCGGTCCGCCAGTTTTTTCATCAAGCGGGCATCGGCCCCCGCCGCCCGCCACGATTCGCCGTTGACGTAGATGTGCCGATCGTCGTACATCATGCGTGTGCGCCGATCGAGCCGCAGGCCTTGGCCATGGAGCGACACCTCGATGGGCGAGAACCACACCCCCTCCTTCGGCTCGGAGAGATACTCGCCGAGCGCCTTGTCGACAGCATGTGGATCGCATTGCAGAAGCTTGGCGACGGCCTCGGCGGCAAACGCCTGATAGTGCGCCGGCATGCGACCGGGCTCGGTGGTGGCGTCTTGCTTCGGGTCACGGTAAATCGGGTCGCCATCAGGCGTCTCGGCCGCCTCGAGCAGGCGCACCAGCACCTCGCGGGCCAGCTCGGTGCGCGACGGCGAACGAAAGCCCACCGAGCACGTCATGCACTCGCCCTCGGCAATGCCATCGTGCGCCCAACCTGGTGGCAGATAGAGCATGTCGCCAGGCTCCAGCACCCATTCGTGCTCGGGCTCGAAGTTGGTGAGGATCTTCAGCGGCACGTCGGGCCGCAGCTCCGGGTTGGGCAGGCGGCCGATGCGCCAGCGGCGCTTGCCATGCACCTGCAGCAAGAAGACGTCGTACGAATCGAAGTGCGGGCCGACGCCGCCACCATCGGTGGCGTACGAAATCATCAAGTCGTCGAGCCGGGCATCGGGCACGAAGCGGAAGGGCTCCAGCAGCGCGCGGGCGCTTTCAAGATGCAGATCGAGCCCCTGCACCAGCAGCGTCCACCCCGGCCGATCGAGCTTGGGCAGCGCGCGGCGCGGGATGGGGCCGCGGCGCAGGGTCCAGTCGCTGTCGGGCCGCAGTGTTTCGCGCACGATCAGGCGCGACTCGACGTCGTCTTGCGCGGCCAGCGCGAAAAGCTCGGCGCGGGTTGCCGGAGATTGCGCTCCTGGCAGAGCCTGGCGAACCAACAACGGCTTTTTGTGCCAATGGCGGCGCATGAACTGGGCGGCGCTGAGCCCCCCCAGCAGCGCGGTCGGCTGATCGATTTTCAAGGGTGAAGTGCTCATGGCCCGCATTGTGAAGGCCGCGCCACGGCCTTGCATGCAATGCGTCATGCGATGATGCGCGAATGTTGATTTCCAAACCCTGCGTCGTCAGCTTGACTTGGCGACTTGAAGACACCCAAGGCCAGTTGATCGACGAGTTGGAAGCGCCGGTCGAGTTCTACTTTGGCGGGCAAGATCTGTTTGCCAAGGTCGAAGAAGCCCTCGAAGGCTTGACCATGGGCGACGACCTTCAAATCCACCTGGAGCCCGAGCACGCGTTCGGCGAGTACGACGCCGACCTGGTGTTTTTCGAAGCGCGCGAGATCTTTCCGGATGGCGTGGAACCCGGCATGCAGTTCGACGGCCCGCCCGAGGGCTCGACCACGCCCGACCTGCCGAAAGACGCGATCTACACGGTCACCGAGGTCTACGAGCACCACGTGGTGCTCGACGGCAACCACCCGCTGGCCGGCATTGCCATTCGGCTGGACATCAAGGTGCACGGCGTGCGCGCAGCCACCGATGACGAAATTGAGCGAGGCTCGGTGGCGGAGTCGGTCGTGACGGTGCTGCACACCGCGCCGGCAGCCAAGCACCTACATTGACCGATGCGGCCCTGGCCGGACCGCCCTGCGGCGGAGTCCGGCCGGTTCAATGGCTTCAGCCGCGTCCGGTCGAACCGAAACCGCCTGCGCCGCGATCGCTCGCCTCAAAGCTCTCGACCACGCGGAACTGCGCCTGCACCACCGGCACGATCACGAGCTGCGCGATGCGCTCCATCGGCTGCACCGTAAAAGCCTCGCGGCCTCGGTTCCAGCAGCTCACCATGAGCTGCCCCTGGTAGTCCGAATCGATCAAGCCCACCAGATTGCCCAGCACGATGCCGTGCTTGTGACCCAGCCCCGAGCGCGGCAGGATCATCGCCGCCAAGCCCGGGTCGCCGATGTGAATCGCCAGCCCCGTGGGAATGAGCAGGGTCTGCCCCGGCTGCAACACCAGCGGTGCGTCCAGCGCGGCGCGCAGGTCGAGGCCGGCACTGCCCGGCGTGGCGTAGGCGGGCAACTGCTCGGCCATGCGGGGGTCGAGCACCTGTAGGTCGATCGGGGTCATGCTGTTTGAGAAGAAAGACGCTGGGCGATCTCGCGCACCAGGGCGCGCGCGAGCGTGAGTTTGTCGACGCGTGAGCCGTCTTCGGGCAAGGCGCGGTGGCCTTGCGCATCGACGAGCAACAGCGAGTTGTCGTCGCTGCCGAAGGTGGCGGGCCCGAGGTTGCCGACGATCATCGGCACGCGCTTGCGTTGCAGCTTGGCACGCGCGTGTTCGAGCAGGTTCTCGCTCTCGGCGGCGAAGCCCACGCAATAAGGTGGCTGGGGCAAGGCAGCGACGGCGGCGAGGATGTCGGGGTTTTCGGTCAGCTCGAAAGTCGGCGCAACCTTCTTGCCTTCTTTCTTGATCTTGTGTTCGCTCAAGCTCGCCGGGCGCCAGTCGGCCACGGCGGCGGTGGCGACGAAGGCGTCGTACTGCGTAGCCTGGGGCACGACCGCGTCGAACATCTGCTGGGCCGACTGCACGTTGAATCGCTTGACGCCTCGCGGCGTGGGCAGGTGCACCGGGCCGGCGATCAGCGTCACGTCGGCGCCTGCCTCGGCTGCCGCGCGCGCCAGCGCGAAACCCATCTTGCCGCTGCTGTGGTTGGTGATGCCGCGCACCGGGTCGATGGACTCGAACGTGGGGCCGGCGGTGAAGAGCAAGCGCTTGCCCGCCAGGCTCTTGGGCTGGAAGAACGCGATCACGTCTTCGAGCAATTCGGCCGGCTCGAGCATGCGGCCGTCACCCACCTCGCCGCAGGCCTGGTCGCCCGTGCCGGGGCCGAGGATGCGCGCGCCATCGGCCACCACCTGCGCCACGTTGCGCTGCGTGGCGGGGTGGGCCCACATCTCGCGGTTCATCGCCGGGGCCAGCAGCAGCGGGCAGGTTTCAGCCGGGCGCGCCAGGCACAGCAGGCTGAGCAACTCGTCGGCCCGACCTTGCGCCAGCTTGGCGATGAAGTCGGCGCTGGCCGGCGCGATCAGCACGGCATCGGCCTCGCGCGAGAGGTTGATGTGCGCCATCGCATTAGGCTCGCGCGCGTCCCACTGGCTAGAGTAGACGTTGCGGTTGGACAGCGCCTGCATCGTCACCGGGGTGATGAACTGCTCGGCCGCGGCGGTCATAACGACCTGCACGGTGGCGCCGGCTTTCACCAGCAGGCGCAACAGCTCGGCGGACTTGTAGCAGGCGATGCCGCCCGTGAGGCCGAGCACGATGTGGCGGCCTTGGAGATCGAGTCGTTCGGTCATGGTCGGCCTTTGGCGAACTGCACAGACACCGCAGCGCTTACAGGCGCTCGGCCACCCAGCCTTGCACGCTAGCGAGAGCCGCGCCGAGCTTGGACGCGTCGGTGCCGCCGGCCATGGCCATGTCGGGCTTGCCGCCGCCCTTGCCGCCGACTTGCTGGGCGACGAAGTTGACGAGCTCGCCGGCCTTTACCTTGCCAATCGAATCGGCGGTGACGCCCGCAGCGATCTGCACCTTGCCGCCGTCAACGGCAGCCAGCACGATGGCGGCGGTCTTGAGCTTGTTCTTGAGCTGGTCCATGGTGTTGCGCAGCGTGGCGGCGTCGGCGCCGTCGAGCGTGGCGGCCAGCACCTTGATGCCTTTCACATCCACCGCCTGGGCGACCAACTCGTCGCCCAGGGCCGAGGCCAGCTTGCCCTTGAGCTGGGCGAGTTCTTTTTCAAGCGCGCGGACCTGATCCAGCACCTGGTTGACACGGTTGCCGAGTTCGCCCGGGTGCGCCTTGAGCGTGCCGGCCAGGCCGTTCACCGTCGATTCGAGCGATTGCAGATAGGCCAGCGCATGGCCGCCCGTCACCGCCTCGACACGGCGGATGCCTGCTGCCACGCCGCCTTCGGCCACGATCTTGAACAGGCCGATGTCGCCGGTGCGCTTGACGTGTGTGCCGCCGCACAGCTCTTTGCTGGAGCCGATGGTCTGCACGCGCACCGTCTCGCCATACTTCTCGCCGAACAGCATCATGGCGCCGCTCTTTTGCGCGTCGTCGAGCGCCATCACCTGGGCCTGCGCGTCGGCATTGGCCAGGATCTCGGCGTTGACCAGCTCTTCGACCTCGCGGATTTCTTCGGCCGTCAGCGGCGCGTTGTGGGCGAAGTCGAAGCGGGTGCGATCGGCCGTGACCTGCGAGCCCTTCTGCTGCACGTGGGCGCCGAGCACTTCGCGCAGCGCCTTGTGCATCAAGTGCGTGGCGCTGTGGTTGCGCACGGTCTGGGCGCGCTGGTCGGCATCGACCTTCGCGACGAACTGGTCGCCGATCTTGATCTCGCCCTCAGCCACCGAGCCATGGTGGCCGAACACGTCGGCCTGAATCTTCTGCGTGTCTTCGACGATGAAGCGGCTGGTGCCGTTGCGCAGCTCGCCGGTATCACCCGCCTGACCGCCGCTCTCGGCGTAGAACGGCGTGTGGTCGAGCACGATCACGGCGTCGTCGCCCGAGCGTGCGACCTGCACCGGCTGGCCATCGACGTAGATCGCCGTGACCTTCGAGTGCTCGCACACGAGGTGCTCGTAGCCGTGGAAGGCTGTGGCCGCGCCCGAGTATTCGAGGCCGGCGGCCATCTTGAACTTGCCGGCGGCACGGGCCTGTTCTTTCTGGTGCGCCATCGCCTTGTTGAAGCCAGCTTCATCGACCGTCACGCCGCGCTCGCGGCAGACGTCGGCCGTGAGGTCGAGCGGGAAGCCGAAGGTGTCGTGCAGCTTGAAGGCGGTCTCGCCATCGACCACCTTGGCGCCGCCAGCCAGCGCGGCCTCGAGGATGTCCATACCGTGGGCGATGGTCTGCAGGAAGCGCTCTTCCTCGGTCTTCAGGACTTCGGTGATGCGCTTCTCGTTCTGGCGCAGCTCGGGGTAGGCGTCGCCCATTTCTGTGACGAGCGCGGCCACCAGCTTGTGGAAGAACGCACCGCGTGCGCCGAGCTTGTAGCCATGGCGGATGGCGCGGCGCGCGATGCGGCGCAGCACATAGCCGCGACCGGCGTTGCTCGGGATCACGCCGTCGGCCACCGTGAACGAGCAGGCGCGGATGTGGTCGGCGATGACCTTCAGGCTCGGGCTGTCCTTGTCGCACCCGGTGCCAGAGGCATCGGTTCCCGAGCCCGCCGCACCGGCTGCATCGACTGCGGCTTTCGACGCGGCCAGCAGGTTCACGAACAGGTCGATCTCGTAGTTGCTGTGCACGTGCTGCAGCACGGCGGTGATGCGCTCCAGGCCCATGCCCGTATCCACCGAGGGCTTGGGCAGCTTGTGCATCACGCCCGCTTCGTCGCGGTTGAACTGCATGAACACGTTGTTCCAGATCTCGATGTAGCGGTCGCCGTCTTCATCGGGGCTGCCCGGGGGGCCGCCGGCCACGTCGGGGCCGTGGTCGTAGAAGATCTCGGTGCAGGGGCCGCAGGGGCCGGTGTCGCCCATCATCCAGAAGTTGTCGCTTGCATAGCGCGCACCCTTGTTGTCACCGATACGCACGATGCGCTCGGCGGGCACGCCCACCGTCTTGTTCCAGATCTCGTAGGCCTCGTCGTCTTCAGCGTAGACGGTGACCCAGAGCTTTTCTTGCGGCAGCTTGTAGACCTTCGTCAGCAGCTCCCAGGCGTACTGGATGGCGTCGTGCTTGAAGTAGTCGCCAAACGAGAAGTTGCCCAGCATCTCGAAGAAGGTGTGATGGCGCGCGGTGTAGCCGACGTTGTCGAGATCGTTGTGCTTGCCGCCGGCGCGGATGCACTTCTGGGCCGTGGTGGCGCGCGTGTAGGCGCGCTTGTCGAAGCCGAGGAAGACGTCCTTGAACTGGTTCATGCCAGCGTTGGTGAACAGCAGCGTGGGGTCGTCGCCCGGCACCACGGGGCTGGAGGCCACGATGGTGTGCCCCTTGGACTCGAAGAACTTGAGGAAGGTGGCGCGAATCTCGGCGGCTTTCATGCGGGGTGCTCTCTCGTGTGGTTCGGGTCGTTGCGCAACGGCCGGGCTGAGCGCCTGCAGCAGAGGCAGGATCAACCGCCGCAAGCACCACCCGCGTACAGGTTAAGTGCTTGATTTGGCAAAGTTTTTGATTATAGAGAGCGCCCTGTGACAGCGCGCGGCCCGGCGCCGGCCTGTGAGCCACCAGGGTCAACTCACGGTTTCGATCTGCTCGAGCAGCTGATCGACCACGGCGAGCACCTCGGCCACGTCGATGGGCTTGGTGAGGTATTGCGCCGCGCCCAGGGCCAGCGCCTCCTGGATCTGGTCGGCCAGCACGTCGGCGGACACCATCACCACCGGCACGCCGGCGGTTTGCGCGTCGGACTTGAGCCGCATCAGCACGTCCATGCCCGAGAAGTCGGGCAGGTGCATGTCGAGCAAGATGAGATCGGGCAGGTTGCGGTCGATGGCCGCCAGCCCTTCGGCGGCATTGCTGCAGATCTCGAAGTCGATTTGCGGGCGCTGCGTGAACACCCCGGCCATCACGCTGGCGTTGGCCTCGTTGTCTTCGATGTAGATGACGCGCCGGCGGTGGTAGACGGCCTGCGCCAGCGCGTAGGGCGACTCGGGCTCGGGCGCATCGATGGCCGCGCTGGCGGCCAGCGGCAAGGTCAGCACGAAGGTCGACCCCTGCCCGGCTTCGCTGCGCACCGTGAGCGAGCCGCCCATCAGTTCGGCCAGACGCCGGCTGATGACCAGGCCGATGCCGGTGCCTTCGGTGGCGCTGCGCTCGCGCCCCAGTCGGTTGAACGGCTGGAAGAGCTCGCGCAGCTGGGCCGGCGTCATGCCCAGGCCGGTGTCGCTCACCTCGATGGCCAGCTCGGTGCTCGAATTCACCTGCGCCCGCACCGCCACCGAGCCGCCTTCGCGGTTGTACTTGACGGCGTTGGACAGCAGGTTGGTGAGGATCTGCCGGGCGCGGGTGGCATCGGCGAGCACCAGCGGCACCGCCAACCCCTCGCGCGAACAGGTGACGCGCACGTTGCGGCGTCGCGCCTGCTGCTCGACAAGCTGGCAGGCGCTGTCAACCAGATCCGCCACGACCAGCGGGCGCGGGTCGAGCCGGAACGTGCCGGCATCGATGCGCGAGAGATCGAGCACGTCGTTGATCATTTCGAGCAGATGCCAGCCGGCGCGCTGGATCTGGCCGACACGCTCCTTCTGCCCGGGCGACAGCTGCTCCTGGGCATCGAGATCGAGCAACTGGGCGAAGCCGAGCATCGCGTTGAGCGGCGTGCGCAGCTCGTGGCTCATGCGCGAGAGGAATTCGCTCTTGGCGCGGTTCGATGCCTCGGCCGCCTCGCGAGCGCGCTCGGCCTCTTGCAGCCGCGCGCGCTCGGTCACGTCTTCGACGACGCCCACGAGGCCTAGCGGGTGCACCGCGCCGTTGTGCAACAGGCGCATGCTCAACTGCACCTGGCGGGTTTGCCCCGATCGCGTGAGATAGCGCTGTCGCCGGGTGACCACCGAGGTCTCGCCGCGCAACAACTGCTCGCGCAGGCCGCCGTCGAGCTCGCGGTCATCGGGGTGCGCCAGCATGTCCAGCGACATGCCCACCAGGCTTGGCTCGGGGTAGCCGGTCAACTGGCAAAAGCCCGGGTTGGCCTGGCGGATGGTGCCGCCGAGATCGGTGTAGACCACGCCGATCGGCACGCTGTCGAAAATGGCCCTGAAGCGCTGCTCGCTCTCGCGCAGGGCCTGCTCGGTGTGATGGCGTTCGGCGATCTCGAATTCGAGCCGCGCGGTGCGGTCTTTCACGGCCACCTCGATGCGCCGGGTGCGCCCGGTCATGGACAGCAGCAGCAGCCCCATCGACGCCGAGAAGGCCACCCCGGCCACGCCCAGCAGCCAGTGGTAGCCCTCGGCAACCACCGGCACCCGGTCGCGCGCCCACAACCGCATCTGCCAGGAGCGCCCCATCAAGGACAAGGTGCGGGTCTGATGCAAGGCCGACCGCTCGTAGGCGTCGGAATGGCATTCGGGCCGGTCGATCAGATTGACCCGCGCCGAAGCCAGCGACGGGTCGGCATCCACCAGGCAGGCAGCCAGGTAAGGCGGCACCCCGGCCAGCAAGTTGGCCACGGCGTCGTCCATGCGTACGGCGGCATACACGAAGCCCGACACGTCGGCCAAGGTTGCCGGCAGCGGCGGAGGGCGGCGCTTGTAGATCGCCCGCACCATCACCACGCCGTATTGAGGCTGCCGCACCGCCAGAAACGGGAACGGAGCCGACATCACCGTCTGGCTCGACGTGAGCGCGCGATCGATGGTGGGCTGCACGAAGGGCATCGAACGGCCGTTGAGCCCGAGCACCGTCTGGTTGTGCGCCATCGGCTCGGCGTAGCGCACAACCACCCACTCGTCACCCGCGGGCTCGCGACGCCCCGGCACATCGAAGACCCTGAACCCGACCGCGCCCTCGCGCTGCTGAGCGGCCTCGTAGCGCGCGCGATCGGCGCGCGCCACCGGCTCGGCCCAGGCCAGCGCCTGCAGGCCCGGCATGTCGGCCATCCAGGGCTCGACGGCGCGGTGAAACTCGTCGCGCGTCACATCGTCCGACGCCGCATAGACCCCGTTGATCGCCTCGACCGCGTCGACGTAGCGTTGCATTCGCATGCGCAGTTCGCTGAAAGACGAAGCCGCGTCGCGCTCGAACACGGCGCTCATGCGGCTGACGTCCCACTGGCGCACCTGCAGCAGCGCCAGCGCCATCATGATCGTCGTGAACACCATGGGCAGCGCCACCGTGCGGCGCCGATGCCGCCAGGCGATGGCGGGCTCCCCCATGACCGTGAGCATGACCGGCGCGGCGATCAGCACGCCGAGGGTGTCGCCGCACCACCACGTGAGAAACACCCCCCACGGGCCCGCCTCGGGGGACAACCGCAGCCACTCGATCGCCCCCGCCGCCAAGGCACTGTTGAACAGGCACGCCACCGGCCCGCCAAGCAGCAAGAACCAGAGGATGTCGCGAGGCTCCTCAAGCGTGAGCGGCCGCGACACGAAGCGCCGCACCAGCACCACGCCCAGCCAGGCCTGCGCCGCCCCGCCCAGGCCGCACACCAGCCCGAACACCCAGGCGTTGGACGACACTGCGCCGTACTCGAGCAACCGCGCCAACATGGCCACCGTGCCGCAACCCAGCGCCACGGCCGGCCACATCGACACGCCCCACACCAGCATCGCCGCCAACGCGATGCCCGCCGGAAGAAACAGCGGCGAGATGTGATCGACCCGATGAGCGAAGAACAGGCACACGACACCGAACAGGGTGTAGGCCAGATACGCGAAAGCAAAACGCCCAACGTAGGACTGCTTGACCGTGGCGATAGACATGCACCGGCACCTGCGAGTTCGGGGGATGAGCGCAGCGTAGCACCGGCGGACGGCCTTGCGCTAGAGCGGCGGAGCGCGCCTGGGCAGGGGTTTACGCGAGCAACGCCGTGCGGCGGATCACCAGGTGCAGGTGCTGGCCGCGCCGCTGGTGGAGCATGCCGCCTGGCCCGACAACTTGTATTCGACGTAATCGGTGCCCTTGTTCCCATCGGGCTCGGGGCAGCTCGCTGCAGTGGGGCCGGGCCAGCAAGCCGTGGCGGTGTAGGCGTAGGTGTACGTGGCAACGTTGTCGGTGTGCACCGTCGCCGCCGTGGGCGTGCGATTGCAAACCAGCGTCACGGTGACGTTGCCGCTGCTCAGCGGCACGACCAGATTGGCCGTGCCCGGGCAGACCGTGACGGCATCGGCCGGCGACGCCCCGTTGAGCAGCTTGAAGCGCTGCCACTCCAGGCCCGTGCGCGCGGCCTGCCTGACGCGGGCCAGGGCCACGCTCTTGGTCTGCGCCCCTTGCGTGGCGCCCACGAAGTGCAGCGTGAACGTGGTCAGCATGGCCAGGAAGACGATCATCGCCACCAGCAGCACGGCGGACACGCCACGTTGCGTCTGGCTGCGTTGCATGGCTCGCCGCATCATCGTCAAGGCTCCCGCACCGCGAATTGCATGTCGGCCTGCGTCTGCTCGGTCACCACGCCCGCGCCCGACATCGTGGCCAGGTTGATCTGCAGCGACACGGTCTGCCGCAGATTCTGCGGCGCGACCAAGGCCGGCCCCGGAGTCGGCGACACATAGAAGCGACACGGGTTGGCGCCCGGCGCGGCGCCTGGTGCAATACGGGTGGACAAGGTGGCGTTGTTCACGGCAGCACCGAACACGGTGGTCTGATTCAAGGCCATGCCGTACCGCCAGCGCTTGGTCAGCGTGCCCGTGTTGGCGGCGGTACCGGCGGTGCACACGTAGCTGACGGCCCACTTGAGCAGGTAGACACGCTTGTTGGGGTCGTCGGCCTGGAATGTGTGCCCGTTAAAGCGCAGGCCGACGCTGCCATTTGCCTGTGGGGGAGACACAGCCGTCAGCAGGACGGTAGGCGAGTTGTTGGTCGTCACGTAGGCCGGCGGCGAGATGGACCCTGCGCTCGGTAGCACCGCCACGTAGTCGCCCCGCTGAGGCACCACGGCGCCCGTCCCGGTGCCGTAGGGGTTGAACGGGCCCAGCGTGGTGAAGCAGTTCTCCGCGCAACTGGTGCTCAACTTGTCGGTTGCACCACAAGCGGGTGTGCAATAACCGGGCCCGCCTGTGTTAGAGGTGCGATACCGCGCCACCCCCTTGACCTCGATGAATTCCAGGTACGAATTGGCGCCGACCTGCGTCACCCGCACGCTGCCGGGCAAGGCGTTGGCCAGATCGTTGGTGAGCTTGACGCGAATGAGGTCCATCTGCGCCTGCAGCTCGCTGCGGCGCTGGGCGTCGATGTAGCCGTTCATCGGCATCTGCAGCAGCGGGATCATCACCATCGCGACGATGCCCATCAGCGCCAGGCTGATGATCATCTCGACCAGCGTGAAGCCGGCCTGCCGCAGCCGCGCGGCGACGTCAGTACGCGACCTGATTCGGTGCATAGCGAACCCTGATGCCGTCGACCTGCGACTGCACGTTGTAGTCTGGACACCGCACCAGCACCGACACCTGCAGCGCGTCGCCCGAAGCCACGGTGATCGTGCCCAGCGCGATTGGCTGCACCGTGAAACTCGCCGTGCAATTGGTGAGCTGAATCAGATTGGCGCTGAGCAACTGGTTGGCCACGTCGCGCAAGGTGCCACCCGCCAGCACCAGGCCGTTGTAGTCGTTGACGTTGTTGAGCGGCGTGGCGCTCAGGCGCACTTCGCCGCCTTCGGGCCCCACCGCCTCAGGAACGGTGCAAGCCGCCACGCTGTTGGCCGTCTCGGGGGGCTGGCAGTAGGTGAACGGCATCGACTCGGCCTCGTCGAGCAACGCCACAGCCAAGGCGTGCGTCTGCTGCTCGTGCAAGGCCTGCGCCGACTGCGTGCTGCCGCGCATCGACAGCGTGGTGAGCGTGACCGCCGCCACGCCGATGACCACGATCACCACCAGCACTTCGATGAGCGTGAAGCCTCGCAGCATCGCGCGTTGATGAGACCGGAAGTCAGTCATGAGACCTCCGAACTCTCAGCACACCAGCGCCGAGCCGGTGTTGCAGTCGACGAAGCCCGTTTCGCTGTGCACCCACAGAGCCGGAGCGGGCAGCGAGCCGATCGTGAGCCCTTGCCGACTGGGGTTGCCGGCCGGCGTGGGCCACAGCGCGCCAGTGCCCTTGGTGAAGTAGACCTGCTGCGCGACCAAGGCGAGCCCTTTGGGTGCCTGAATCGTGTAAGGCTGGCCGTCCGTCGGATCGGCCACGGGCGCGGTCGCGTCGCAGACGTTGCCGGCGCCGTAGAGCGCCTGGGCCGCGCCGGCAGCCGGCGACAGCAGCACGCACACATCGCGGTTCTGCGTCACGGCCAAACGTTGGGCATGCCGCAGCATGGCCCGCAGATCAGCACGAAAGCCCAGCTCGTCAATGGAGTTCCATTGCACGAGGCTGGGCGCCGCCAACGCCGCCACGATACCCATCACGACGATGACGACGATCAGCTCAACCGCGGTGAATCCACGTTGGCAAGCCGATCTCATGATTGATTCCAGTCACGGGGATTCAGCACCCTGCGATGTTGGCCGGAATATTGCCACTCACCACAGCGGCGCCATTGGGAACTGCCGGCGCCGTGTAGGTAAAGAAGCACGTTGCCTGGTTTACCCCGCCGATGACCTGCACGGTCACCACGGCACCAGCACCTGCTCCACCGTTAATGATGTTGTAGCCTTCCGTGTTGGCCGCTGCACCGGGAGGGACAAGGCCTGCGGCCGAGATGATCCCGCCGTTCGCTGCCGTTGTGGCAAGTGCTTGCGGATACGAGTTGACGATAGCGATACGGCCGGTTTCGACGCAAACCGTGCCGCCGCCAGCGGCAGTCGCATTCGCAACCGCGCCATTCGAGCAGGTGTTGTTGCCTTGACCCGCACGCGCCAGCGCCGCGCCATGCACCATCGCCGCAGCCGCCGCCACCGAGCCGCGCGCCGCGTTCAGCTTTGCGATGCGCGCGTCGCGCTGCATATTGGTCAGACGAGGCAGCGCCACGCTGGCCAAGATGCCCAGGATCACGATGACGACGATCAGTTCGATCATCGTGAAGCCGCGTTGAGCTGTTCGTTTCATGTGAATTCTCCAAAAAGTGGCGCCGCGCGCCGCCGCTGCGTGACCAGGTTCACGCCAACCACAAGGCTTTACGTCGGGGATATCGACTGCTCGGGCCCTTACTTAAATTCTGTTACCCAATTTTTTGAGTAAAGGCGTGAAAAGCCCCGCGGCACACCCCCTTTCGAGGCTTTTCAAGGGGGCACCTGCCGTGCCACCGAGGGGCCGCTCAGTGGAGCGCCGCCTTGCCCAGGTCCCACATCGGCAAGAACACGCCCAGGGCCAGCACCAGCACCATGGCGCCCAGCACCACGAGCAAGATGGGCTCGATCTTTTGCGACAGCGTCTTGAGGCCGTATTCCATGTCGCGCTGGTACATCTGGCCGATCTCGTCGAGCATTTCGCCGAGCGAGCCCGACTCCTCGCCCACCATGATCATCTGCAGCACCAGCGGGGTGAACACGCCGCTGCGCTGGCTGGCCGACAAGAGCGAGTCGCCCCGCTCCACCTGGCTGCGCATGGCAGCCAGCGCCTGCCCCACATAGACGTTGTCAACCACCTGTGCCGACAGCGTCAGCCCCTGTACCACCGGCACGCCGCTGCGAAACACCAGCGACAGGCTGCGCGTGGCTTGCGCCAGCACGCCTTTTTGAATGAGCTCGCCGGCAATGGGCAGGCGCAGCTTGGTGCGGTCCCACGCCAGGCGGCCCGAGTCGGAGCCGACGAACAGGTGCCAGCCGATGGCCGCCAGCACG
>NZ_JAYSBZ010000007.1:0-71424 GCF_041915145.1 Aquabacterium sp.
TTGACCGTGACGTCGCCGATCTTGGCCGCGCCGCTGAAGGTGCCCTTCGAGGTCAGGAAGCCCTTGTCGACCGCGGTCTCGGCGTGGTACTTGATGTTCGAGATGGTGCCCTTGATCGGCTTGCCGCCGTTTTCGCCATGCTGCGGGGCGAATTCCATCTCGATGGACGCCAGCTCCGCGTCGCCCTTGCCGGTGCCCACCCAGATGCTGTCGGGGCTCGAGTTGCCCTCGAAGTGCACGTGAGCCTGGTTGAAACTCATCTGGTTGCCGGGCTGCAGGGTCTTGACTTGCAGGCTCGGGAACGTGAAATCGGCCGAGCCGGGGCCGTCAGCCCGGGCCGAGCGGGTGACGGTGCCGGTCAGGCCCGACCAGACCAGCTCGCCTTGCTTCGGGTCTTTGAGCGTGGCCTTGGGGCTGGCGATCAGCGTCTTGGTGCTGCCGTCCCAACCCACCAGGGTGTGGATGGTCAGCGGTTTTTCTTTGCCGAACAGCTCGGCGAGGTTTTTCTGCACGCTGTCGGACATCACGAATTCAGTGTCCACCGCCGCCGCGCCCACGCCCTTGAAGCCGGGCAGCGGGCCGTGCTGGATGCGGTCGCGCCAGGTGATGACGATGGGCTCGCGGGGACGCGGCTGACCGTTCTCGTCGGGCGGCATCTTGATGCAGCCGAGTTGCAGCTTGGTGGTGCGGGTCGAGCTGAACAGCCCCTTGTCGTACTTCTGCTCCAGCACCTTGGCAAAGGGCAGTTGCCTGGTGAGCGTCTCGGTGCTGCCTTCCAGGCCACTCTTGACGCGGTTGCCCACGACCACTGTGGCGCCCGCGTATCCGGCTACGACGATCAGGGCACCCAGCCCGACCTTGGTGACTGTGCTCATGCATGTTCCTCCGTGGTTGAAAAGTCCTGCGCTGCGGCAGCCGGCCCTGCAGGCCGGATGGCGATTGTGGCGGCTCTCGTCGCGGGTGGCGACCCCGCGTGCGCGAGCCGCCGATGAATAGACGGCGAATTGCACGCGAATTGCCCGTTTTCTCGCAGGCTTGGCCGGCGGCGCTGACTTCTAGAGTGATGCTCAGTTCGCCGTGGTGGATCGTCCGCCCCCGCGTCACCCCTTGAAAGCCGCCGCTCATGACCACGCTCCGCATCGCCCAGCCCCCCGCGCCGAATGCCGCCAAGGGCACCCCGGCGCCCGGCTCCGGCAAGCAAACGCCCAAGCAGCGCGCGGCCCACCAGGCCTGGCAGCAAGGCGTGCAACGCTCGCGCGAAGGCCGTCTGGCGGACGCCGCCAAGCTGCTGCGCCAGGCCGTGCAAGACGACCCCAAGGAATCGCTCTACTGGCTCAACCTCGCCAGCGTGACGCACAAGCTGGGCCTGGTCGATGAGTCGATGGACGGCGCCCGTCGGGCTTTCGAGCTCGACCGCCGCAACGTGCTCGCCTGCCACCTCGCGGCCGAACTGCTGCGCCTGAACAGCCGCTACACCGAGATGCTGCAGACCCTGCTGGCGCTCGACCCCGCCACGCCGCGCGACGCCCAGCATCACCTGCTGACGGGTGCTGCCCACATGGAGCTGGCCAACTGGCAGGACGCCGCCGTGGCCTTCCTGCAGGTGCTCAGCATGAAGCCCGCCGACCAGGAGGCCTACAGCCAGCTCGGCATGGCCCTGGCGCGCCTGGGCCGCTACGCCGACGCCGCCGAGTGCTACCGCACCATCGTCATGCTGCACCCCAACTCGTTTGCCGCGGCCGTGTACGCCGCGCACTACGCGGGCTGGTCGTGCGACTGGCCCGGCTTCAAGCAAGACCTGGCGCGTCTCGAAAAAGCCCGCGAGCTGATCGGCAACGGCGAGAACGAAGAGCCGTTCAGCCCCTTCTGCCTGCTGTCGATGAACGACGACGCCGCGCTGCACCGCTGGGCCGCCGCGCTCGACTCCAGCCGCATCGCCCGCTACATGCGCGCGCTGCCCAACGTGGCGGACTACCGCCCGCTGTGGGAGCGCTCGGTGGTTGGCCCCGCCGCCTACCCGGCGATCAACGTGAACGGCCGCACCCGCATCGGCCTGGTGTCGAGCGACTTCCGCACCCACGCCACCAGCATCCTGCTCGTGCAGGTGCTGGAGCTGCTCGACCGCGAACGCTTCGAGATCGTGCTGTATTCGCACGGCAAGGACGACGGCACGCCGCTGCGCCAGCGCATGGTGGCGCTGGCCGACAAGGTGGTCGAAACGGCCGAGGTCAGCCTCATCGAGCAGGCCGAGATGGTGCGGCAAGATGGCATCACCATCCTGGTCGACTTCAACGGCTTCACGCAAGGCTCGCGCATGGGCCTGTTCGCGCTGCGCCCGGCGCCGGTGCAGGTGCTGTGGCTGGCCTACCCGAGCACCACCGGGTCCGACTTCATGGACTACATCGTGGGCGACCCCACGCTCACGCCGCTCGAGCACCAGGCCGACTTCAGCGAGCACATCGCGCAACTGCCCGTGTGCTACGAGCCGACCGACCGCCTGCGCGAGCGCCCGGCCAAGCTGAGCCGCGCCGAGTGCGGCCTGCCCGAAGACGCCTTCGTGTTCGCCTGCTTCAACCAGAGCTACAAGCTCACCGAAGAGATGTTCGACGCGTGGTGCCGCATCCTGCAGCGCACCCCCGGCAGCGTCCTCTGGCTGCTGGTGCCGCAAGCCGACGTGCAGGCCCGCCTGCGCGAGGCCGCTCAGCAACGCGGGGTCGACCCGGACCGCCTGATCTTCGCGCCCTTCGTGTCGCCCCAGCAGCACATGGCGCGGCTGCCGCAGGCTGATCTCTTCCTTGACACCTTCCCCTACGGCGCCCATACCACCTGCAACGACGCGCTCTGGATGGGCCTGCCCGTGCTGGCGCTGAAAGGCCGCTCGTTCTCGGCCCGCGTGGCGGCCAGCCTGCTGCATGCCGTGGAGCTGCCCGACCTGGTGTGCGACACCCCCGAGCGCTACGAAGAAATGGCCGTCGCGCTGTTCGGCGACCGCGCGGCCTTGCAAGCCGTGCGGGCCCACCTCGAAACCCGGCGCATGGACTTGCCGCTGTTCGACACCCCGCGCTTCACTCGAGAGCTGGGCGCGCTGTTCGACCGCATGACCGCGCGCTGGAAGGCCGGCTTGCCGCCGCAGGCGCTGGTGGCCGAACCACTGCATCAATCTTGACATCAGCCTCGGAGAACGAGCATGACCCCGTCCACGAAAACCAAACCCGAAATCGACTTGCTGCGCACCCAGGCTTTCAAGGCCAGCGCCGAAGGCCGCCAGCAGGAGGCTCGCCGCCTGCTCGAAAACGCCATCGAAATCAGCACCAGGCTCGGCGAGCAGCCCGACTGCGAAGTGCTGGGCGACCTCGCCGCGATGGCGGTGCAGGACGGCGAGTTGCTGCGCGCCATTGCGCTGTCGCGCAAGGTGCTGGCCCTGCAACCGCAACACGACATGAGCCAGTTCACGCTGGCCTTGTGCCTGGCTGGCGTGGGCCTGCATGCCGACGCGCTGCGCCTGCACGAAGAGCTGGCCGCCGGCGAACGCGGCGAACGCTTCGCTCACCAGAACCCCGAGCTGGCCAAGATGACGCTGGCTGAAGTGACCCGTCTGCGCGCCATCAGCACGGGCGCCCAGCCTGCCGCGGCGCACTGATCGGACCGGCTTGCCGCGGCCCTGCGGCAAGCCCCAAGCCCCCAAAACAAAACGGCCCCTCGGTGACGAGTGGGCCGTTTTTTTCTGGTGGGGTTGACGAGTCGCGACGCTGCGACTCGCGACGCTCAGTCGATCTTGGTGAGTGCCTTGGCTTCGAGTGCCCGCTCCTCGGGCCACAGCGCTTCGAACGAGTGGTACGCGTCGCGGTCGCCCAGGATGCGGGCACCCGGGGCCGGCGTGCGCATTGGGTAGCCGAAGTAGGCGAAGTCGCGGGCGTAGAAGTGGTTGATGGTGGCGATCAGGTCGTCGCTCAGCTCGACCACGTCATTCGTGCCCACGTTCTCTTTGGCGAGATAGATGTCGCAGCCCAGGCGCTGGGACAGCGCCGTCAGGAAGCGATCCATTTCTTCCATCCGTCCGACCAGGTCGACCACGCAGCGCTGCCCGGCGAAGAAGAAGGTGTATTGCGGGGCAAAGTGCACCAGGCGCCAGTCGTTGCGAATCAGGGCGTGGTTCAGGTAGCGCTCGGCGAAGGCCTCGGGCGAGATCTTGTCGTCGCGGCCGCTGTAGGTGCGAAAGTGCTTCAGCGCCGAGACGAAACGCTCATACGGGTCGCGCACCAGGCCGAAGGTGAAGTCCACCGGCTCGGTGGGCAAGAAGGCGCGCAACTCGCTGACCTTGATGTGGGCGAGATCGCGCACGGCGTCGTGTTCAGGCAGATACGAGCGGCCCCAGAACTTGCGACGCTGGTCTTCTTCGAACATGCGCTCCAGGGCGATCACCAGCGAGGTGCCGGCGCACTTGGGGTTGTGGATGAAGACCGCGCGTTGGTTGGGCAGATAGATCATGAGACGAGATGGGGTTCAGGCGGCACGCAGGCTTTGCGAGGTCTCGGCGGATGCGGGCTGGTCGGCCGCAGGCGTGCCGCGCAGCGTCTTGGCGCTGATTTCCAGGCCGCGTTCAACCGGCCAAAGCGCTTCGAACTGGCGATACAGGCCTTGATCGCCCAGCACGCGAGCGCCAGGCGACGGGGTGCGCAGGGCGTAGCCGAAGTAGGCGAAGTCGTTGGCGTAGTAGTGGTTGATCGTGGCAACGGCGTCGTCGCTCAGCTCGACGGCATAAGCCTCGCCCACGTTCTCGTTGCCGAGCTTCACGGCCTTGCCCAGCCGGGCAGACAGGGTGTCGGCGAATGCGTCGAGCGCCTCGAAGCGGCCCAGCAGATCGGCGCAGCACCAGTTCGACCGGAAGAAGAACGTGTACTGCGGCGCGAAGTGCACGAAGCGCCAGTCGGTGCGCAGCGTGTTGTGGTTGAAGTGCTGCTCCATGAACTGCTCGACCGTCAGGCGCGGGTCGCAGCCGCTGTGCTTCTTGAAGTGCTTGAAGGCCGAGGCAAAGCGGGTGTAGGGGTCGCGCACCACGCCGAAGGTCAGCTCCACCGGGCATTGCTCGGCCGGCAGGAACTGGCGCATTTCGTCGAGGCGCAGGTGCGAGATGTCGCGCACCAGGTCTTGCTGCGGCAGGTAGAAGCGCCCCCACAGGCGGGTGCGCTCCGGAAAGGCCTGATCCAGCGCGGCCACCAACGACGAGCCCGCGCACTTGGGGTTGTGGACGAATACGGCTCGTTGATGGGGCAGGTAGATCACGTGGGGCCTCTGCGCGTGGGTGGACTCAAGGGATCAGGACGTTTCGCCCATCACCGAGCTGCCGTACTTGTTGGGGGTCTGCTCGGGCTCGGGCGGCGCCGGGAAGCGGATGCCCACATGCTTGAGCGCCTGGTTGAGCACCACGCGCAAGATGGCGCGGGGGTAGCGCGAATGGCCCATCTCGCCACCGGCCCAGTAGGTGAAGTGGTTCGACAGGTAGCGCGTGAGTTGCAGTGCGCTGATCTTCTTGCCGTTGCACGAGCTCATCAGCGAGCGCAGCATGGTGTCGATCTCGCCAGCGGAGTCGCCGATCACGATGGGGTCGCCCGACTGCAGCAGGCCGGCGTAGTTGATGTGGAAGTCCGCCGGCTTCTCGACGCCGTAGGTGGCGCTGGCCAGCCAGTCTTCGTGCGCGGGCGCCAGGCCGGCCTTCTCGCTGAAGGCGTAGTTGGGGCCGCCAACCGGGCGGGTGTGCTTGACGGGGGTGTCGTCGATGATCGCCACCTTGCCCAGCTTCGAGTAGTGCGGCCAGACGGCGTCCAGCCCGTAGCCGCTGATGTTGCCGGCCAGGGTGGGGTAGACGCGCGCCAGCATGTCGACGGACAGCACCGGCGCCATGATCTCGACGAAGTTGGTGAAGCGCACCTGGAATTCGCTGTGCTGCAGCGTGATCACGTGCGTGAAGTACGAATCGGGCGTCAGCGCGGGCTGGGCCAGGTCGAGCTGCAGGTCGTCGCAGATGGCGAACATGCGCGACACCTGCTCGGGCACGCACAGCAGATCGTCGTCGGGCAGCCAGACGTAGCGGTATTGCTGGATGGTGTCCCAGTGGGCTTGCAGGGTCTGCTCCAGACCGGGCCATTTGGCGCCTTTTTGCATGTGGACGAAGACGGCGCCGGGCTCGCGCGGCGTGTTATCGCCGAACCATGACAGGGCGTAGTCGAAGTTCTGCTGGTCCAGCCGCTCCACGGCGTGGGAGTGCAGCGAGCCGGGGCCGGCGCGGAACAGGGCGAGGTAAGGCTTCGTCATGATGGCGGTGTCCTTTCAGGAGCTGGACGGAGTCGATCCGGTGAATCGCTGGGCCGATGAATGCCCGGTGATTCAGTCTAGGGATCGTGGGTGGGGCGGATAAGCTCGAAAAGGGCGCAAAAAGTCGCGCTTTAGGGGCGGCTCAGACGAAGCGAGGCGCCACCAGCGTGAGCAACTCGCCCACGCAGTTTTCGATTGGGCGCTCGCGGGTATCGAGCGTCAAGGCCGCCCGGTCGGGGGCCTCGTAGGGGGCCGAGATGCCCGTGAAGTTGGGCAGCTTGCCGGCGCGCGCCTTGGCGTACAGGCCCTTGGGGTCGCGCTGTTCGCAGGTGGCGAGGTCGGTGCGTACCCACACTTCGAGAAAACGGTCGTCGCCGATCACTTGGCGCGCCAGTTCGCGGTCTTCGCGGTAGGGCGAGATGAAGGCGGTGATGACGAACAGCCCGGCATCGTTCATCAGGTGAGCCACCTCGGCCACCCGGCGGATGTTCTCGTGCCGGTCTTCGGGCGAAAAGCCGAGGTCGCGGTTCAGCCCGTGGCGCACGTTGTCGCCATCGAGCACGTAGCAGGCGTGGCCCTGATCGAGCAGCTGGCGCTCCAGCTCGAAGGCCAGCGTCGATTTGCCCGAGCCCGACAGCCCCGTGAGCCACAGCGTGGCCGCGCGCTGGTGATAGAGATGCTCGCGCTCGACCGGCGATACCTTGCCGCCATGCCACACGATGTTGCCGGCCGTCGGCCGCGACGCAGCGGTGTGCCAGATCAGCGAAGGCTTGGACGGCATGGGCAGATCCTGCGGACGGTGGGTCAGCGGCTCGTGGCGGCGGCGCGCGAACGCTTGGCCGGGTGATCGGGTACCCACGTGCCGATGGCCACGCGCACGGGTTCGTCGAGCAGTTTCTCGGTCAAGGCCAGCGCGGAGGCAACCACCTGGTCCATGTTGTAGTAGCGGTACTGCGCCAGGCGGCCGATGAAGTGCACGTTGCGCTCCTGCTCGGCCATGTGCTCGTAGAGCTTGAACTGCTTTTCGTTGTCGGGGTTGGGCACCGGGTAGTAGGGGTCGCCTTCGGCGCACGGAATCTCGCGCACGATCGAGGTGCCGCTGCATTCTTGCGCCGTCAGGTGCTTGAACTCGGTGATGCGGGTGTAGGCGTGGTCGTTGGGGTAGTTGACCGTGCCCACGTCCTGATAGCGCTGCACATTGGCCAGGTGCTCGTGCTCGAAGCGCAGCGAGCGGTAGGGCAGGCGGCCGTAGCGGTACTTGAAGTATTCGTCGATCGGGCCGGTGTAGATGGTCTGGTCGCGATCGATGCGGTGCTCCACCTCGGCGAAGTCCACGCCCACGCGCACGTCAATGTTCGGGTGACCCAGCAGGCGGTTGAACATCGAGGTGTAGCCGTCCTTCGGCATCGCCTGGAAGGTGTCGGTGAAGTAACGGTCGTCGTCGTTGGTGCGGGTCGGGATGCGTGCCGCCACGCCGCCGCTCAGCTGAGACAGGTCCAGCCCCCACTGCTTGCGGGTGTAGCCGCGGAAGAACTTTTCGCACAGGTCGTGCCCCACCGACGACAACACCACGTCTTCGCTGGTCTTGACGCCGTTGGGGCGCGGCTCGCGCACTTTTTCGAGGAAGGCCGCCACGCCGGCTTCGTCGAGGTCCAGCCCGTAGAGCTGGTTGATGGTGGTGCGGTTGATGGGGATGGGGTATTGCTTGCCCTCGACCACGGCGCGCACGCGGTGCTCGTACGGGGTCCACGCGGTGAAGCGCGACAGGTAATGCCACACGCGCTCGCTGTTGGTGTGGAAGATGTGCGGGCCGTATTCGTGGATCAGCACGCCGTTGGCGTCGCGCCGGTCGTAGGCGTTGCCGGCAACGTGGTCGCGCTTGTCGATCACCAGCACGCTCTTGCCGGCCTCGGCCAGTTCACGGGCGCAGACGGCTCCGGCAAAGCCGGCACCAACAATGAGGTAGTCCATCGTGTTCCTTCAACGGCGCAAAAAGGGCGCACTGTGAAGGAGCAGTCTAGAAATCCTGGCCCGAGCGAGCCCTTTGAAAAGCGCGGCAAAACACACGCTAATTCGCCAGGTCGGGTAAGCGGTTGTGAGCGGCCCGCGCGGACCAGGGTGGGTCAGCGCTCGAACAGGCGCTGCCCGGTCAGCCGCTCGTGCTCCTTGATGGCGTAGCGGTCGGTCATGCCGGCGATGTAGTCGGCGGTGGCGCGCGGCAGATCGGCTGCTTCGGCGTAGGACGCGGGCATCTCGGCCGGCGTGGCCGCGTAGGTGTCGAACAGATCGCGCACCACCTGGCGGGCGCGACCGGTGGTGTCGGTGACCTGCGGGTGGCGGTAGAGGTTCTGGAACAGAAAGCGCTTGAGCGCGGTGCTGTCGCGGCGCATCTCGGGCGAGAAGCGCAGCAGCGGGCCGCATTGGCGGGCCTCGTCGGCGCTGCCCGGCGCGCGTTGCGCCAGCGCGGCGCGGGTGGCGTCGATCACGTCGTAGACCTGCTGCGAGAGCATGCGGCGGATCGCCTCGAACAGCAGCCGCTTGCCGCGCAGCGCCGGGAATTCGCGCAGCGTGTCGTCGCGAAAGCGCGTGAACAGCGGCACGGCGTCGAGCTGTTCCAGCGTCAGCAGGCCCGAGCGCACGCCGTCGTCGATGTCGTGGGCGTTGTAGGCGATCTCGTCGGCCAGGTTGGCGAGCTGCGCCTCCAGGCTGGGCTGCGTGCCGTCCAGAAAGCGCCGGCCCACGCCGCGCGGCTCGCGGGCTTCGAGCGCCTCGGCGTTGGCGCGCGAGCAGTGCTTCAAGATGCCTTCGCGCGTCTCGAAGCTCAGGTTGAGTCCGTCGTAGGCCGGGTAGCGTTCTTCGAGCTCATCGACCACGCGCAGCGACTGCAGGTTGTGCTCGAAGCCGCCGTGCTCGTGCATGCATTCGTTGAGGGCATCTTGCCCGGCGTGGCCGAAGGGCGTGTGGCCGAGGTCGTGTGCCAGCGCGATGGCTTCGACGAGGTCTTCGTTCAGGCCGAGCTGCAGCGCGATGGCGCGCCCCAGTTGCGCCACTTCGAGCGAATGCGTGAGCCGGGTGCGAAACAGGTCGCCCTCGTGGTTCAAGAAGACCTGCGTCTTGTAGACCAGGCGGCGGAAGGCCGTGCTGTGGACGATGCGGTCGCGGTCGCGCTGGAAGTCGTCGCGAGTCGGGGCTGGCGGCTCGGGGAAGCGGCGGCCTTTGCT
Source organism: Aquabacterium sp. (assembly GCF_041915145.1). Classification (GTDB taxonomy): domain Bacteria; phylum Pseudomonadota; class Gammaproteobacteria; order Burkholderiales; family Burkholderiaceae_C; genus Aquabacterium. The sequence continues at coordinate 9,534 of NZ_JAYSBZ010000007.1, forward strand.
GTGCAGCGCATGGCTGGCGTAGACCGCTAACGTCATGTCGGATCAGGCCGTGTGCGCGTCGATCACGTCACGCACCAGCGCGTCGGGCGCGGGGCGCATGCTGGCGGTGCCGAGTTGGTCGATCACCACGAAGCGGATCTCGCCGGCTTCCGACTTCTTGTCGAGCCGCATCAGCTCGATGTATTTGTCGGCACCCAGCTTGGGGCCGACCGTCGGCAACTTGGCGCGGGCCACCAGGGCCGTGATGCGCGCGGCCACGTCATTACCAATCAAACCCAGCTTGGCCGACAGCGCAGCCGCCATCACCATGCCGCAGCCGACCGCCTCGCCGTGCAGCCACTCGCCATAGCCCAGCCCGGCTTCGATGGCGTGGCCGAAGGTGTGGCCGAAGTTCAGGATGGCGCGCAGGCCGGATTCTTTTTCGTCCTGCCCCACCACCCAGGCCTTGATCTCGCACGAACGTTGGATGGCGTAACGCAGCGCGCTGCGGTCGCGCGCCAGCAGGGCGTCGAGGTTGCTTTCGAGCCAGCTGAAAAAGGCCGCGTCGGCAATCGGGCCGTATTTGATGACCTCGGCCAGGCCCGCGCTGAGTTCGCGGTCGGGCAGGGTGTCGAGCGAGGTCAGGTCGCACACAACCACGCGCGGCTGGTAGAACGCGCCGATCATGTTCTTGCCCAGCGGGTGGTTGATGGCCGTCTTGCCGCCCACCGACGAATCGACCTGCGCCAGCAGCGTGGTCGGCACCTGCACGAAGGGCACGCCGCGCATGTAGCTGGCGGCGGCAAAGCCGGTCATGTCGCCCACGACTCCGCCGCCCAGCGCGTAGAGCACGGTCTTGCGGTCGGCGCCGTGGCCGAGCAGGGCGTCGAAGATCAGGTTGAGCGTCTGCCAGTCCTTGAACTCTTCGCCGTCGGGCAGCGCCACGGTGACCACCTTGGCGTGCTTGCCGCGCAGCGCGGCTTCGAGCCGGGCGGCATAGAGCGGCGCGACGGTGGTGTTGCTGACGATGACGGCGGTGCTCGACTTGGGCGCCGCGGCGTAGCTGGCGGCGTCGCCGAGCAGGCCTTCGCCGATCAGGATGTCGTAGCTGCGGTCGCCGAGGTCGATGTGGACGCGGGTGGTGTCGGCAGTGGCCGCTGGGGTGGACGAGGTGAGGGCGTTCACGGTCATCTCAAATGAAAACCGCGATGTGCCTGCAACAGACACATCGCGGCATGTAGAGGGTGACGAGCCTGACCCCGGCACTGGTCACAACGGTTAGGGCTGCTTCGTTCCCGACCTGACCCGGTTGGCCGCGCTTCCATGCGAGGAGGCCCGTCACCCGTGATTGTAGGCGAGGCGCCGACGGCCTCGCTTCAAACGGGTCCGCCCGAAGGCTCGCGTGGTGTCAGCGCAGCTGCAACTCGTCGCTGCCGAAGGTCACGCCGAGGGGCTCGATCACCACCTGCTTGGGGCCGGCTTCCACGCGGCCCGACACCCAGGCGTTGATGCCCAACTGCTGGGCGACTTCGACCGTGCGTTGGGCCTGATCGGCCGCCACGAACAGCGCAAAGCCCGCGCCCATGTTGAGCGTGCCGTAGGCCTCGCGGTCGTCCAGCTTGGCGTGCTGCTGCATGAAGCTCAGCACCGGCGTGACGGGTGGCACGTGGTTGAAGCGGTAGGTGAACGATGCCGGGTGGCGCATCAGCTTGCGCCAGCCGTGGCCGGTGATGTTGGCGCAGTAGCGCGGCGTGATGCCGGCCTTGAACAGTGCTTCGGTCACGGGCGAATACAGCACCGTGGGGGCCAGCAGCGCTTCGCCGTAGCTCACGCCCGGCTCGACCTCGGTGAGGTAGCCATTGGGCAGACGCTCAACCAGCTTGCGCGCCAGGCTCAGGCCGTTGGCGTGGATGCCGCTCGAAGCGAGCAGCACGATGGCGTCGCCGGCCTGCAGCTGGTCGCCCACCGACAGGCGCGTCTTGGGGTTGACGATGCCGGTGCACGATGCAGCCAGGTCGATGCGGCCATCGGCCACGATGCCGGCCAGCGCGGGCGTTTCACCGCCGCCCCAGGCCACGCCGCAGGTGTCGCAGGCGCGCTTCCAGCCGGCCACCAGGGCCTGCGCGCGTTGCGCGTCGCCGAACCAGTCGGAGCCGCCAGCGGCCCAGTAAGCCTGCACCACCAGGGGCGTGGCGCCCACGGTGATCAGGTCGTTCACCGCCATCGCGATGGTGTCTTGCGCGATGCCGTCGTAATAGCTCTTGCCCGTGAGCGCTTTCATCTCGTCGGCCACCAGGGCCTTGGAGCCCAGGCACTCGACGATCGAGGCCAGGTAGAACGGCCCGACATCGACCACGTAGGCCGATTCGCCGCGCGAGGCCTGCAGCTCGGTGAAGCCGTGCGGCGCCAGGTTGGCGGCGGTGGCGGCGGCGGCGCGCTGGGCAGCCACCTTGAGCGGGTCGATCAGGTCGTAGTTGACGCCGGCCTGCTCGTAGGTGAGGGCGTCGGGCGACGAGGGGGCGTGGGCGGATGAGGGGGCGTTGTGGGCAGTCATGGGGGCGAATTATCCCGTACTGACTGGTCAAGGGCGGTACCTACAATTCGGGCGGTCTACCCCGCATTGCACAAGATGAAACCGTATTCGCACCGTTCGGACAAGAAGCCCTCGCGATTCAAGAAGTTCCTGCGCTGGAGCGGCTACCTCGGGCTGGCGACGGTGGGGTTGGTGCTGCTGGCCATGCTGGCCTATTGCCTGGTGTTCTTCAAGCCTGGCCTCGGCACCGAGCAGATGGCGGCGCAATGGGCGCCAGCACCCTCGCAGTTCGTTGATGTTGACGGGGTGCGCGTGCACGTGCGCGACCTGGGCCCGCGCGACGACCCCCACCCCATCGTGATGATCCACGGCACCGACTCGGGCATGACGGCCTGGTTCGCCTGGGCCGACGTCTTGCAAAAACGCCGCCGCGTGATCCTGATGGACTTGCCCGGCTTCGGCCTCAGCGGCACCTTGGCCGACGGCCAGGAAGGCTCGGCCGCCTACGCGCGGTTCATGCTGACCCTGCTCGATCAGCTGGGCGTGCGTCAATGCTCGCTGGTCGGACACGCGTTTGGCGGCGAGGTGGCCTGGCAGACTGCGTATCTGGCGCCCGACCGCGTCACGCGACTGACGTTGATCGCGCCGGACGGCTATCCGGTCGAGCCGTGGCGGGTGCCGCTGGACGAGAAACTGGCCAGCATGCCGGTGGTCAGCTGGCTGAACTTGTTCACCCGTTCTCGCTGGGTGGTCGAGCGAGGCATGGAAGACCGCTTCGCCGATCTGAACAAGATCACGCCGGAAATCGTCGATCGCTATTTCGCGCTGCCCCTGCACGAAGGCAACCGGCAGGCCCAGCGGGCGCGGCTGGAGCGCAATCTCTTCGGCGCGCCCACCTCGCGGCTGACATCGCTGCACCTGCCGACCCTGATCATCTGGGGTGAGCTCGACAAGCAAAGCCCGTCGGAGCAGGCTTATTGGTTCGGCCGCGACGTGGTTGGCAGCAAGGTGCTGGTGATCGACAACATCGGGCACGTTCCGCAAGAAGAAGACCCGGGCCGCGTGCTCAACGATCAGGTCTACGGTTTCGTCACCAAGTAAGCAAAATCGGTGCGCTGCGCGGGCGTCAGACCATCTGCAGCCGATTGCCGGCGTCTGCGCCGTTCTCGCCGTTCAGCTGATCGCTCTTGCGCTCTTCTTTCTTCATGAAGGCGATGAGCGCCTGATACGCCAGCAGGTTGGTGGCGATCACCTGGTCGATCGGGGTGACGTAGCCTTCGTTGGCCCAGGCCGTGGCGATGTGGGTGTTCATGCCGATCAGGCCGGCCGACAGGAAGTCGAGGTTGACGCCGTCGAGCCCTTCGTCCTTGTAGAGCAGCTTGATGAAGCCGCGCACCAGCGCCGAATATTCGGCGGCGGCCTCCTTGCCCAGGCGCTGCATGTCGCGGTTGATGCTCACGGCGTCGATCAGGCAGATACGGGCCAGCGAGGGCTCCTCGCGCATGAACTCGTAGAACGCACCCAGCGCGGCTTGGGCCAGCAACTCGGGCTTCAGGGGCGACGCGGCCAGCGCGTCGAGGGCACGTCGCTTGAGGCGGCCGATGAGGGTCGCATACACGGCCGCAAACAGACCGGCCATGCTGTTGAACGATTCGTAGAAGTAGCGCTCCGTCAGCTTGGCCGCGGTGCAGATGTCTCGCACGGTGGTGGCGTGGTATCCCTGTTCGCCGAATTTTTCGATGCCGGCTTGAATCAGCTTGTCGCGACGCAACTGCTGGCGTTCTTCAGGAGACACGCCGCCATAGCGACGCTTCAAGGGAGCAGGAAACTTCATAACCTGCCATCTTGACACGGGCGCGGCGCTTCAATTGATAGGCCTGCATTGTCAGATGATGCTTTCGTGTTCGATTTGGCGGCATCCCCCTGCCCTGGGGAAGCAATGAGGGGATACACGTTATTGACTTTGACACCTGTCAAACCTAAATTGCCGGATTGGTACTGATTGGTACCAGAAGTTCAGGGTACTTGGTTCGACGCCGTTTGGCGTTCGGCCGGCACCACCTCGTCAACCAAGCAGAAATGTCATTCATGAAGTCTTTCAAGAACAAGGTAGCCGCGATCACCGGTGCGGCGTCGGGCATGGGGCGCACGCTGGCGGTGGAACTGGCGCGACGCGGCTGTCATCTGTCGTTGAGCGACGTGAACGAGGCGGGCCTCAACGAGACGGCACAAATGGCGCGGCAGCATGGCGTGAAGGTCACCACCGCGCGGGTCGATACTTCGTCGCGCGAGGTGGTGTACGCCTGGGCCGACCAGACCGCGCGCGACCACGGCAAGGTCAACCTGATCTTCAACAACGCCGGGGTGGCGCTGGCAGCGGCGCTCGACAGCGTCAAGCCTGAAGACTTCCAGTGGATCATGAACATCAATTTCTGGGGCGTGGTGTGGGGCACGCAGGCCTTCTTGCCGCACCTCAAGGCATCGGGCGATGGGCATGTGATCAACACGTCGAGCCTGTTCGGCCTGCTCTCGGTGCCAGGCAATGGCACCTACAACGCCAGCAAGTTCGCCGTGCGCGGCTACACCGAGGCGCTGCGCATGGAGCTTGAAGTGATGGGCTGGCCAGTGAGCGCAACCAGCATCCACCCGGGTGGCATTCGCACCAACATCGCTCGGGCGGCGCGCATGGACCCGGGCGCCAAGGCCATCACCGGCATGGAGCCCGAAGAAGCCACCAAGAAGTTCGACAAGCTGCTCAACACCACCACGGCCGAAAGCGCGGCCCGGCAGATTCTCAAGGGGGTCGAGCGCAACGCACGCCGCGTGCTGGTGGGCCCCGATGCCTGGTTCCTCGACAAGGTCGTGCGCCTGCTGGGCTCGTGGTATCAGCCGCTGATCACCAGGTCGACCCGCGCGATGGGGCGCCGCTGAGCGCGCCATGAGCGCCCCAGCCCAACCGGGTCGCCCGGCTTCGACCATCGAGCGCGCGGCCACGCAGCCGGTGGTGCGTCGCTTCGCCCCGCCGGACACGCTGCGTGAAAAGGCCTTGGCCGCGCTGCTGCGCTTGAGCTTGCGCCTGACGTTCAAGGTGTTTGTCGGGCCGCCGTGGCCCTTGGCCGTGCAGCGCGGCGTGACCCATGCGCTGTCGGCGCTGATGCCGCCCACTGGAGGCGTGAAGATCACCCAGACGCGCATCGACGGGCCGGCCGGGGCGATGGCGGTGGAACGCATTGCGCCGCGCAACGTCAAGCCGCGCCACGCGATCCTGTTCATGCACGGCGGGGCCTTTTGCGTGGGCAGCCCGCGAACGCACCGCGCCATCACCACGCGCCTGGCCGCCTTGGCGCAGGCCGAGGTGCTGGTGCCGCATTACCGGCGCACGCCCGAGGCGCCGTTCCCGGCTCAGATCGAAGACGGCGTGGCGGCGTACCGGCGCTTGCTGGCTGACGGCTACGCGCCCGAGCGTCTGGCCATTGCTGGCGACTCTGCCGGGGGCTCGCTGACCCTGCTGGTGCCGCTGGCGCTCAAGCAGCAGGGGCTGCCGCTGCCGGCGGCGCTGGTGTTGATGTCCCCCCTGACCGACACCACCTTCAGCTCGGCGAGCATGCGCGAGAACCAGTCGCTCGACCCCATGCTGCGCAGGGGCTGGATCGATCAGGCCGCGGCCTGGTATGCCGCGCCGCACGATCACCCGCTGGCCGCGCCGCTGGATGGCGATCTCGGCGGCCTGCCACCGGCGCTGGTGCAGGTCGGAACAGACGAAATGCTGCACGACGATGCGCGGCGCTTCACCGAGCTCGCGACGCGGCAGGGCAACCATGTCGAGCTCGAAATCTACGAGCGTCGCTGGCATGTCTTCCAGATCCACGGCGGGCTGCTCGAAGGCTCGCTGGCCGCGCTGCAGCGCCAGGTGGCGTTCTTGCGGCGGCAATGGGGGCGGTGAAGTCCTGACACAGTTCTACGCGGAATCACGACCATGAGCATTCAATCGTTTGTCGTCAACCAGGTGCTGCGCCTGACCTTCAAGCCCAAGCGCGGCACGCCGCTCAACGTGACGGCCGCGCGCAAGAAGGTGGCGCAGGCGGCGCGTCGCAATCCGCCGGTGCCGAAGGACGTGCGCCACGTGCCGGTGCCGGCCAGCGCGGCCTCGGGCCTGTGCGCGGCCGAGTGGCTGAGCGTCGAGCGCCCCGCGCGCACGGTGCTCTACTTTCACGGTGGCGGCTACTTCTTCTGCGGGCTCGACACGCACCGACCGGTCTGCGGCTACCTGGCCCGCGTGGCGCAGGCGCAGGTGCTGTCGGTGGACTACCGCATGGCGCCCGAGCATGTCTTCCCGGCGGCGGTGGATGACGCCGTGGCCTGGTACGCGGCCTTGCTTCGGCAGGGCGTTTCACCCGCCAACATCACCGTGGCCGGCGACTCGGCCGGGGGCGGCCTGGCCGTGGCCTGCCTGCTGGCGGCGCGCGAGCGCGGCTTGCCCATGCCGGCTGCCGCGTTGCTGTTTTCGCCCTGGGTGGACTTGGCCTGTTCGGGCGAGACCATGCACACACTGGCCGACGCGGATGTGATGTTCCAGCCCGAGCTGCTGCCCCAGGCCGCCGCGCTGTACGTGGGCGACAAGCCCCTGACCGAACCGCTGGCCTCGCCGCTGTATGCCGACCTGCGCGGGCTGCCGCCGATGCTGATCCACGCCAGTCGGCATGAAATTCTGCTGTCCGACTCCACCCGGTTGCACGAGCGGGCCCGGGCGGTGGGCGTGGCCAGCCAGCTGCTGCTGCGCGATCGCCTGCCGCACGTGTGGCCGACCATGGTGATGCTCCCCGAGGCGCGCCGATCGCTGAAGGAATCGGCCCGATTCATGGAACAGCACACGCGCTGACCGGCTCGGCGCTCATCTGGCGGCGGCCGCGCTGCTACAGTGCCGGCGTGCCCCCTTGCTGTCCCGACTGTCTGTCTTGATGAAAACTCTGCGTTGGCTCAAGCGCATCTTTGTTGCGCTGTTGTTGTTGGGCGCCACCTTCGCGATCTCGGTGATGCTCACGTGGGCTCCCGATCGCCAGCTGGGGCAGCTCGCCGCGCGCTGGGCGCCGCCACCGTCGAAGTTCATCGAGCTGGCCGGCATGCAGGTGCACCTGCGCGACGAAGGCCCGCGCGACGACCCCGAGCCTCTCGTGTTGCTGCATGGCCTCTCGGCCAGCCTGCACACCTGGGAGGGCTGGGCCACCGGCCTGCGTGGCCAGCGCCGCGTCATCAGCATGGACCTCCCCGGCTTCGGCCTGACCGGGCCCTCGCCGCAGGGCGACTACCGCATCGAGGCTTACGCGCGCTTCGTGCTGCAGCTGCTCGATGCGCTGAACGTGCAACGCTGCGTGCTGGTCGGCAATGCCATGGGCGGCGAGATCGCCTGGCAGACGGCCTGGGTGGCGCCCCGCCGCGTGTCGGCGTTGATATTGGTCGACTCCTACGGCTACCCGGTGTCGCCGCTGGCGGTGCCGCTGGGTTTTCGTCTGGCGGCCACGCCCGCGATGCAGTGGTACACCGACCGCGTGCTGCCGCGCTCGGTGGTCGAGTCGAGCGTGCACAGCGTGTTCGGCGACGTCACCAAGGTGCACCCCGACGTGGTGGATCGCTACTACGAACTCGCGCTGCGCGTGGGCAACCGCACCGCCTTGCGCCAGCGCTTCGAGCAGACCGACAACGGGGCGCAAGCTGCGCGCCTGAAAACGCTGAAGGTGCCCACGCTGATTCTGTGGGGCGGGCGCGACCGCCTGGTGCCGCCCGAGCACGCCTTGCGTTTCAAGGCCGACATCGCCGGCAGCCAGCTGGTGATGTTCGACGACCTCGGCCACATCCCGCAAGAAGAAGACCCCGCCCGCACGCTGGTGCCGGTCAAGGCCTTCCTGGGGGCGCACACGGGCGCGAACCTCAATCGCGCTTCGGATACCCCGTGATGCGCTGGATCTCGCCGTAGAGCGGGGCGAGCCGGTCGTACATGTGCCGGTAGACGCGGCCATAGAGCGCGTCGTACAGATCGGCGTGCGCGGCGATGGGCTCGAACACCCGTTCCACCCGCGTCATGCTGCGCACGGCCGTTGCGAAGTCGGCGTGCAGACCCAGGCCCACCGCGCTGTCGATGGCGGCACCCAACCCCGAGGTTTCGAAGGTGTGCGGACGCCCGACGGGCAGGTTGAAGATGTCTGCCGTGAGTTGCATGGCCGCGTCCGACTGCGAGCCGCCGCCTGACACGCGCAGCTCAGTGATCGGCACCTTGGTCTTTTTCTCGATGCGCTCGCGGCCATCGCGCAGCGCGTAGGCCAGGCCTTCGAGGATGGCGCGGTAGACGTGGGCTCGCGTGTGCACGTCGCCAAAGCCGATGATGGCGCCCTTGGCGTCGGGGCCCGGGTGGCGGATGCCCGGCGACCAATACGGCTGCAGCATCAAGCCCATCGAGCCCGGCGGCACGGTGGCCACGAGTTCGTCGAACAGCGCTTCGGGCACGATGCCGGCCTGCTCGGCGGCCATGCGCTCGTGGTGGCCGAACTGCTCCTTGAACCAGCGCACCATCCAGTAGCCGCGAAAGATCTGCACCTCGCTGCTGTAGTGCTCGGGCAGCGCGGCCGGGTAGGGCGGCACCAGCGGCAGCGCCTCGACGTAGCGCTTCGAGGTCACGTTGATCGTGGCCGTGGTGCCGTACGACAAGCCCCCCACGTGCGGCTCGATGCAGCCCGCCCCCAGCACCTCGCAGGCCTTGTCGGCCGCGGCGGCCATCACCGGCAGGCCGGCCGGGATGCCGGTGTCGAGCGCGGCCTGGGCGGTGATCTCGCCGAGCTGCGCGCCAACCGGCAGCAGCTCGGGCAACTGCTCGGGGTCGATGGTCATGGCCTGCCACTTCCAGTCCCAGCGGGCGGCCCAGCGTTGGTGCCGAAAGTCGAACGGCAGGTAGCCGACCTGCGAGCCGATCGAGTCCACGTAACGGCCGGTGAGCTTCCAGTTCAGCCAGCCCGACAGCAACAGCAGCTTGTGCGTGCGGGCCCACACCTCGGGGTGGTGTTCCACGATCCAGTTGACCTCGGCCTGGCGCTGGAAGTAGCGGATCGTGTCGGTGACGCCGAGCGCGCGAAACGCCGCGCGCCACAGCGGGTGGATGGGCGGCAGTCGGGTGGCGGCACGTTGATCGAGCCAGCTGATGGCGGGGTGCAGCGGCTGGCCTTGGCGGTCCACCGGCATCACCGTGCCGCGCTGCGTGGTCACCGCCACGCCGCGCAGCGCCGGGCGCAGGTGGCCGTGGTGCGCCCACAGCTTCTGGCATGCCTCGGCGGTGGCGTGCCAGAAGCCGTTCACGTCGTGTTCGAGCCAGCCGGGGTGCGGCGCGGCGTAGTCGTCGAAGTGGACTTGGGCTTTGCCGACGATGTGGCCGTGCAGGTCGATCAGCAGGGCGCGCACGCTTTGCGTGCCGCAGTCGATGGACAGCAGCAGCTGGTCGGGGCGGCGGGTGCTCATGCCGAGGCTCCTGGTTCGCTGGCGGGCACGCCGTAGCTGCGCTCGATCAGCGCGCGGTAGCGGGTGCACTCGTGCTGCCAGCGGGCATCGCTCCAGCCCAGCTCGCTCATCATCAGGGCGCGCAGCGGGCTGGTGTCGGTCAGCAGCTCGGCGGCACCTTGCGGCAGCAGCAGGCCCAGTCGCGTGCGGCGCAGCAGCAGGTCGTCGAGGTGGTGCACGGCTTCGTGGCGCGCGGCCCAGCGCAGCTCGGCCCACCACGGCGAAGTGCCGGCCACGTTCTGGCATTCGTCCGGTATCGCCGTGGCCACGAGATGCTCGGCCCAGGCGCCGTGCCGCCCGATGAGCCGCTGTTGTTGCGGCGCGGGCAGCCCTTGCAAAGCCGGGCCGGGTGCGACCGCCACGAAGATGGGCCGCGCGGTGCGGGTGTCGAGCGCGCGTTGCGGCAACAGCCGGGCCACGTGGCGCAGCGCATCGAGCGCAATGGCGCGGAAGGTGGTGAGCTTGCCGCCCGTCACCGTGATCAGACCTTGTTCGCTCAGCACGATGTGGTCGCGCGTTTCTTTCGACGGGTCGACGTCGGGCCCGCTGCTCACCACCGGGCGCACGCCGGCGTAGGTCGAGAGGATGTGCTCGCGTTGCAGACCGAGCTGCGGGAACGCGAAGCGCAGCGCTTCGAGCAGGTAGCTCACCTCGGCGGGGGTGATGCCGGGCTCGTCGTCCAGCGCGGCGCGGTGGTCGAGATCGGTGGTGCCGACCAGCGCCACGCCCTCCCACGGAAAGGCGAACACCGGGCGGCCATCGCGCGGGTGAAAGAGGCTGATCGACTGCGCCACCGGCAGCCGCCACAGCGGAAAGACCAGGTGGCTGCCGCGCAGGGGCCGCAGGCACGGGGCGGCGCCCACGTCGCGGCGCAAGCCATCGGCCCACACGCCGGTGGCGTTGACGACCGCGCTGGCTTGCACGCTGAAGCGCGTGCCGTCTTCGCTCACCATCTCGGCGCCACAAACGGTGCCATCGTGGCGCAGCAGGCGTTCGACGCGCACGTAGTTGCGCACTTCGGCGCCCAGACTGCGGGCCTCTTGCAGAACCCGCCACACGAGTCGGGCGTCGTCGGTCTTGGCGTCGAGATAGGTCGAGCCGCCCAGCAGGCCGCTGGTGCGGGTGTGCGGCGACAGCTGCCCGACGGCACTCGCCGAGTGAAAGGCACGGGTGTGCTGCTGGCCGAGCCAGTCGTACACCGTCAGCCCCAGGCCCAGCAGACCGCGGCTGGGCGAGCGGCCGGCGTAGTGGTTCACCAAAAAGCTTTGCGTCTCGACCAGGCCCGGCGCGTCGTGCAGCAAGTGGCGCCGCTCGCGCACCGATTCGCGCGTCAGGCCGATGGCGCCTTCGCGCAGATAGCGCAAGCCGCCGTGCACGAGCTTGGACGAGCGCGACGACGTGCCCCAGGCAAAGTCGCGCGCCTCAACCAACAGCACCTGCAAGCCACGGCGCGCCGCTTCGAGCGCGATGCCGGCGCCGGTGATGCCGCCACCGATCACCAGCAGGTCGAACGAGGCCTCGCCGCTCATCACGCGTCCCCAAGCAGGTTGCCGGGGGCCATCAGGCCTTGCGGGTCGAGGTGCTGCTGCAGCGCGGCGATGGCGGACACGCCCATCGGGCCTTTTTCGCGCAAGAACCAGGGCACGTGGTCCTTGCCCACGCCGTGCTGGTGGGTGATGGTGCCGCCGTGCGCCGCGATCGCGTCGCCCACGGCCGATTTCAGCGCCTGCCAGCGGCGCAGGGCGCTGGGGTAGTCGGCGCCGATCTTGTAGACGAAGGTCGTGTAGACACTGGAGCCTTGCGCGTAGACGTGCGACAGGTGGGTGTAGCAATGCGTCTGCTCGCCTTCGCGGGCCAGGGCCTGGCGGCCGGCGGCTTCCATGGCGTGCATCAGCGCGTCGACGCGCGGCCAGTCGCACGACGACTCCATCGTGTCGACGGCGTAGCCCGCGTCCCACAAGCTGTTGCGCAGGTAGACGCTGTGAAAGCGCATGGCCGCCCACTTCTTGCCCAGCAGCGTGCCGGTGGACACGCCGCCATGCCGCCGCCAGACGCGCGCAGCCAGCCGGCGCATGGCCTGCACCTGACGGCGCTCGCCCGTGAAGCCCGCGAACATCAGGCACTTGCCGTCGGCCACGCCGCGCCAGGCCAGCAGCCGCTCCAGCCAGCCGATGGCGTTTTCGTGGCCGGCCATCTTGAGCGACGTCATCGTCTCGATGGGGTTGGACAGCCGCAGCATCGACAAACCCAGCCGGGCCTGCGCCAGCTCGCGCACGGCGTTGCGGCCAGCCTCCCACGACGGGAAGAACACGCCGATGAAGTGCTCGGCCTCAGGCAGCCGACTCACCCGCACCGTGGCCTCGGTGAGCACGCCCAGGCGGCCCTCGCTGCCCATCACCCACTCGCGCAGATCGGGCCCGGCGGCCGAAGCCGGGTAGGGCGTGATCGACCAGTCGCCGCGCGGCGTGACCAGCGTGCCGCCGGCAAACAGTTGCTCGATGCGCCCGTAGCGCGCCGATTGCTGGCCCGACGAGCGCGTCACCACCCAGCCGCCCAGCGTCGAGTAGTCGAAGCTTTGCGGAAAGTGCCCCAGCGTGAAGCCTTGCGCGCGCAGTTGCGCTTCGAGGTCGGGCCCGGCCACGCCAGCCTCGAAGGTGGCCAGCTGCGCCTGCGGGTCGAGCGACAGCAGCCGCATCATGCGGCCGAGGTGCAGCGTCAGCACGGGCTGGTCGCCCACGGGCATCAGGTGGCCGACCACGCTGGTGGCGCCGCCGCAGGGCAGCACCCGCACGCCGTGCTGGGCGGCCCAGTCGAGCAGGGCGCGCACGTCGGCGGTGTTCTCGGGCCAGGCCGCGCCGTCGGTGACGCGGTCGATTTCGCCGAAGCGCAGTCGCAGCCAGTCGAAGGCCGATTGGCCGAAGCTGGCGCGCAGTCGGGCCTCGGGGCTGGTGTCGATCGGGGTGCGCAGCGGGGCCGTGTGGGCCAGCGCTGTCAGCTTCGAGGGTTGGGCTGCCACGCGGGCCAGAACCTGATCCAGCGAGGCGTCGCGCGGCGGGGTGCCGGCGCCGAGGGTCTGCGCCAGAAAGCGTTGCGCGGCGGGCTTGAGGGGCTCTTGGATGGCGGGGTTGCCCCAGCCGTTCCAGCGTCGGTTCAGAACCATGGTGGCTATACTCGTTTTCGATTCTTGATGCGCAGATCGTGCCGAGTTTCGCGCGATCTGGCTTGTCGTCGGCCGACAGCCGTTTTGTCCAAACATGCCAGATCACAGCCCAGATGCCTTGGGTACCCAGGTGTCGGTTCCTCCCGCTGAACAAGCCCGCGTGGTCGGCGCCTACGCCCTGACTGCGCTCGAATACGCCGAGTCCGTGGGGGTCGATCGGGCCGCGCTGGCCCAGGCCGCCCAGCTCGACGCCGCGGCGCTAGCCGATGCCAGCACCCAGACCGGGCACCTCAGCGTGGCGCAATACGTCAACCTGCTCGAAGCCGCCGCGCGCCTCAGTGGCGACGCCTGCTTCGGCTTGCATGTGGGCGAGCGGGTGCGCTTGTCGAGCTACCCGTTCTACGGCCTGGTGGTGTGCGCCTGCCCGACCTTTCGCGCGGCCTTCGAGCAGACCCAGCGCTACGAAGGGCTGGCGCACGACCTGGGCCGCTCGCGCCTGGTCGAGCAAGGCGGCGTGGCCACCTACGCGTGGGACTGTCCCTGGCTCGACCGCCTGCCGTCGCGCCACCTGTGCGAGAGCGTGCTCACGGGCATCGTCACCTTCGCCAACTGGATGGCCAACGCGCGCCTGCCGATCATCGAAGTGGGCCTGCCCTATGCCGCGCCGGGCGCCGACGTGCAGGCCGAATACCAGCGGATCTTTGGCGCCCCGGTGCGCTTCGAGGCCGACGTGACCTACGGCTGCTTCGATGCGGCGCTGCTCGACATGCCCGTGCGCAACAACGACGCCAGCATGTTTGCCGTGCTGCAGCGGCGGGCCGAAGAGCTGCTGCAAGAGCGCCAGCGTGCCGTGCAAAGCCCTCCCGTGGTGGCGCAGGTGCGCGGCCAGCTCGCCGCACTGCTGGCGCAAGACCGCGCGCGGCTCGACGACGTGGCCCAGGCGCTGGGCATCACCCCGCGCACCTTGCAGCGCAAGCTGGCCGAGGTGGGCACCACCTACCAGCGCGTGCTCGACGCCGTGCGCCGCGAGTTGGCCGAGCAGCTGCTGCGCGACCCGCAGCTCAACTTCACCGACGTGGCCTTCTTGCTCGGCTATCACGAGCAGAGCTCGTTCAACCGCGCCTGCCGCGAGTGGTTCGGCACCACGCCGGCCCGTCAGCGCGAGCGTCTGCTCCAGGCGGGTTGATCGCACCCACCGAGCCGAATGTGCGGATTCGCACGCCCCCGCCCACCGCTGGCGGAAAACGCTAGTCAAGTTCGGGGCGCCCGCACCCGAATATGCGGCGGGATGTGCCGGCCCGTCGATCGGCACCGTGCCGGTGGGAGCCGATGGATCACCTGTTCGCATTGATGCGCTGGATGGCTCGCCGGCCGGGGTGCCGGTGGGCGCGCGCGGTGCTGGTCTGCAGCCTGCTGGGGCTGTTCGGGGCCAGCCCGGCGTGGGCATCGGACGCGGCGCCGGCCGTGGAGCTGGGCCCGGCCAGCCTGGGCCGCCTCCTGGGCCGCCAGATGCAGGTGCTCGAAGACCCGACCGGCCAGCTGACCCTGCAACAGGTGCTGGCGCGGCCCGAGCGCTTCGAGCCGAGCACGCGCGAGGTGCCCAACTTCGGCTTCACGCACTCGGTGTACTGGTTTCATCTGCGGCTGGCCAACCGCGCGTCGGGCGAAGACAACTGGCTGCTCGAAGCGCAGTACCCGATGATCGACCGCTTCACCTTCCACACCGTGCTCGACGGCCGGGTTCTGGGCAGCACCGAGGGCGGGCGCGCCTTGCCGTTCAACCAGCGTGCCATCAAGCACCGCAACGTCGTCTACCCGATCGACGTGGCCAAGGGCCAGGCGGTGGACGTGTACATCCGCGTGCAGACGCGCAGCTCGCTGCAACTGCCGCTGGCGCTGTGGACGCCGCACGCCTTCATGGCGCGCGACCACGAAGAGCAACTCGCCTTCGGCCTGTACTACGGCGTGCTGGCCGCGATGCTGCTCTACAACCTGATGATCTACCTGTCGATCCGCGAGACCAGCTACTTCTACTACCTGCACTACATCGCCGGCTACATCGCGTTCCAGATGTCGCTCAACGGGCTGGCGTACGAATACCTCTGGCCCGACTCGCCGCGCTGGGGGGCGGCGGCGGTGCCGATCCTGATCTGCGTGGCCTTGATCGGCATGGTCAACTTCAGCCGCACGTTTCTCAACCTGCCGCAGCACCTGCCGCGCGTGGCCGTGGGCATGCGCGGGGCGGTCTACGGGCTGGGCGCGATCGCCGCCTTGGCGCTGGTGGCGCCCTACGGGCTGGTGATCAAGCTGGCGGTGATCGGGGCGCTGCTGTCGGCGGTGGCCATCTTCGCGGTCGGCACGGTCTGCCTGGCGCGCGGTGTCAAGCAGGCGCGCTACTTCATGCTGGCCTGGACGGTGCTGCTGGCGGGCATCGCGCTGTATGTGCTCAAGACCGTCAACCTCGTGCCCAGCATGATGCTGACCGAATACGCGCTGCAGATCGGCTCGGCGCTCGAGGCGGTGCTGCTGTCGTTCGCGCTGGCCCAGCGCATGACGATCCTGAAGGAAGAAAACGCCCGCATCCAGGCCGAGGCCACGCACAAGCTCGAGCAGCGCGTGCGGCAGCGCACCCGGCAGCTCGACGAGGCGCTCAAGAATCTGTCGACCGCCAACACGGCGTTGCAGGCCATGAACCTGATGGACGGCCTCACCGGCATCAAGAACCGCAAGCACTTCGACAACCAGCTGTCGAGCGAGATCAAGCGTTCGTCGCGCGGCGAGCTGTCGCTCTCGTTGCTGCTGATCGACATCGACCACTTCAAGCACGTGAACGACGAGCACGGACACCTGGCCGGCGATGCCTGCCTGCGCGCGGTGGCGGGCGCGATCCGCGCATGCCTGAATCGCCCGAGCGACGAGGTGGCGCGCTATGGCGGCGAGGAATTCGCCGTGGTGCTGCCGCACACCGACGCGAAC
This sequence comes from Aquabacterium sp., assembly GCF_041915145.1. Lineage (GTDB taxonomy): Bacteria > Pseudomonadota > Gammaproteobacteria > Burkholderiales > Burkholderiaceae_C > Aquabacterium. The sequence continues at coordinate 25,721 of NZ_JAYSBZ010000007.1, forward strand.
GGCGTGACCGTGCTGGCCGAGCGCATTCGCGGCGCGGTCGAAGCAATGCGCTTCGAGTTCGAGGGCCGGCACATCCCCCTCACCGTGAGCGTGGGGTGCTGCTCGGCGGTGCCCACTCGCTCGTGCCCGTCGGAGACGCTGATCGCGGCGGCGGATGCTGCCCTGTATCGCGCCAAGCACGAAGGGCGCAACCGCGTGTGCGCGGCGCCATTGGGCGGCCCGCGCCCGGCGGCGGGTGCCGACGCGGTCGAGGCCGCCCCCTGCGCCTGAGCGCCTGGTCAGGCGTTGTAGCTAATGGTGTTGCTGGCCTGGGTGCTGGTGCCGCCGTCTTGCGAGAACCACTGGTCCTGCTGGCCGCCGTGGTGCTGCATCTGCTGGCCCAGCGAGCTGAAGATGTCCTGCATCTTCTGGCGGAAGTCGCTCACCTCGCTGCTGCTCAGGCTGCCGTTGCCGTCGCTGTCGATGGCGTCGAACAGCTTGCCGAGCTGATCGCTGGCGCTGGAGCCGCTGGTGCTCGACGTGCCCGACGTGCCGCTCGCGTCGGTGCCGCTGCTTCCCTCGCCCTCCCCGTCTGGAGGCGGCCCCGGGGGCGGGCCCTGCATCTGCATGCCGCCTTGCGCGCCCATCATCTGCGCGAAGTCGCTGGTCGAGAGGCCCATCTGGCTCATGCCGTTGTTCGATGACTCGCCCTGCGGCTTGCCGGCCTCCAGCTCGGTCTGACTGATGCTGCCGTCGCCGTCGGTGTCGAGCTTCGAGAAGTCCGGCTTGTGTCGGCCGGGGCCGTGAGCGCCCGAGGCGCCTTGCATGGAGGAATAGCTCGACACGTTGAGGGTCGAGCTGGATATCGAGGTCATGGGCTTTCCCTTTCCTGTCCGATTGCGAAAGACGGCACGGTCGGGCAGGTTGCCGAAGCAGCCCGGCTGCACCATGGCCCCGCGGCGCGAGGCACTCGCATCGCGGGGTGTGGCCACTGTGCGCGGGCCGTGTATCGAGGACTTGTCTGCTTTGTATCGCGTCCCTCACAACGTAAACCGGCCGGTGTTCGCGGCGCAATTCGCGGCATCGCGCGCGGCAGGTCGTGCCTAAGCTCGGGGCATCGGCTGTTCACCCGGCCATTCGCCCTTCACGCCATGACCGCCTCGCCTCACCCGATTGCGCACATTCTGGTTGTCGACCCCGACGTCGACTCCGGCCGCATGCTCGCCCTGTATTTGCCGGGCTTCGGCTACCGGGTCACGGTGGCGGCGACGCTTGCCGATCTCGACGAGTGCCTGCCAGCCCAGGCACCCGACCTCATCGTGGCGGACTCGGCCTTGCTGGCCGGCAACGCGGGCCGCGCGGGCCAGGCCTTGCGCGAGCGCACCGCCACGCCGTTCATCCTGCTGTGCGGCGCGGCCACCTCGGGCGACCGGGCCGACGGGCTCGACAGCGGCGCGCACGACGTGATGTCCAAGCCCTTCGAGCCGCGCGAACTGGTGGCGCGGGTGCAAGCCGTGCTGCGACGGGTCAAGGTGCGTGCCGATCAGCGTGCCGGCGATCAGACGGTGCGCGTGGGGCGCTGGATGCTCGACACGCGCGAGCGCCGCTTGTTCTCCGAGCAGGGCGTGAACGTGTCGCTCTCGTTGGCCGAATACCGCCTGTTGATGACCTTTGTCAGCCAGCCGGCGCGCGTGCGCAGCCGCGACGAGCTGATGGATCTCGCCCGTGGCCGCCACCTCGACGCCTTCGAGCGCAGCATCGACCTGCTCGTGTCGCGCCTGCGCCAGAAACTGGGCGACGACCCGCGCGAGCCGGCGCTGATCCGCACCGTGCGCGGCCAGGGCTACGTCTACAACGCACCCAACTGACCCCGCCTCGGGCGACGGCCTCGGCGCGCCCCCCGATCGACCTGGTCGCCCGACCAAGGTGAATCACCAGTTGCCGACGTCTCGAGTCTCTGCACAATGCTGGTACCTCAAGGTACCGGCACGCCCGGCGCCGCCGCTGACCGAACCCTAGCGAGAGCCCCATGAGCATCCTCCAGGCCGATTTGCCGCTCGAACAACTCAAAGCCCGCTGGGCGAACCCGACCTCGCGTTTCATCGAGCTGCAAGGCATGCAGGTGCACCTGCGCGACGAGGGCGTGCAGGGCGACCCCGTGCCCATCGTGCTCGTGCACGGCACCAGCGCCAGCCTGCATACCTGGGAGGGCTGGGTGGCCGCGCTCAAGACCGAGCGGCGCGTCATCACGATGGACATCCCCGGCTTCGGCCTCACCGGGCCTGAGCCCGTGGGCAACTACCACATCGACCGCTACACCCATTTCATCCTCGGGCTGATGGATCAACTGGGCGTGAAGCGCTTCGTGATCGGCGGCAACTCGCTGGGTGGCGAAATTGCCTGGCACGTGGCGGCCGCGGCGCCGCAGCGCGTCGAGCGGCTGATCCTGGTGGACGCGGCGGGGTTCAAGCGCCTGCCCGACGGCATGCCCGTGGGCTTCATGCTCGCGTTGCTGTCGGCCAAGCTCGGGCTGGGCTGGCTGCTGAGCCGGGTGCTGCCGCGCGGCGTGGTCGATTCGAGCACCCGCTTCGTCTACGGCGAACCGCGGCGCATCACGCCGCAGGTGGCGCAGCGCTACTTTGATCTGCAATTGCGCGCCGGCAACCGCCGCGCGCTCGGGCAGCGGCTGGCCCAGCACAACATGGGCCGCGACGTCGCCCAGCTCGCGCGCCTCGTGATGCCCACGCTCATCATCTGGGGGCGGCGCGACCGCATCTTCTCGCTGGCCCAAGGCGAAGGCCTGCATCGCGCCATCAAAGGCAGTGAACTGGCGGTATTCGACGACCTGGGCCACGTGCCGCACGAAGAAGACCCGATCCGCACCGTGGCCGCGGTGCGGCGTTTTTTGGGGCTTGAGGTCGCAACCGGCCCGGCGCAGCGCCGCGCAGCCTGAGCCGGCGCAGCGGCATCACTCCGTGTGGTGATGCATGTTGTCGTGCATGTGGCCTTGCATGTGCTCGTGGTCGGCGCCGCTGGCCGCGCCGCCTGGCATGCCACCACCCATCGGCGCGCGGGCGGTGGCCTTCACGTTCACGGTCTCGCGCTTCTTGTCGGCACCCTCGAACACCAGCGTCAGCGGCACGGTGTCGCCCGCCTTGATCTGCGCGTTCAGATCCATCAGCATGATGTGATACGAGCCGGGCTTGAGCTCGACGGTCTGGCCGGCGGGCACGTCCAGGCCCTTCACGGCGCGCATCTTCATCACGTCGCCCTGCATCGACATCTCGTGGATCTGCACCGTCTTGGCGGCCGGCGAGCTGACCTCCACCAGGCGCGTGGCCTGATCCGAGCGGATCTGCATGAAGGCGCCGGTCGGCATCTGCTTCGACACGGTCGAGCGCACCCACGGCTCTTGCACGGTGACGCCCGCCCAGGCATGCATCGAGGCGAGGGCAGACAGACTCAGCAAAGCGGCGCGCACAGCATGGTTCATGGTTGGTCTCCAGTGGTTGAGAGAAGTGAACAGCCGCCGATTGTGCGCCGCTTTGCCGTGCCGGCACGAGCCCGTCAGCCGCGCACCTTGGCCGCGACCTCGGCCACGCGCTGGCCGAACAGGCGGGCGGTTTCGAGGTCGCCCGGCAGCATCTCGTCGACGCTGGCATCTGATGGCGTGGATGCCATCGCACCGCTCGACGAGGCGACGTAGTTGATGTCGTTGCGCGTGGCCGACTTCTTGTTGCTGGGCAGCATGCCCGTGCCGACCCAGATCATGCTGTGCTGCATGGCCAGCGTGAACAGGTAGTGCAGGGTCGAGAGCTTGTCGCCGTTCATCGAGGCCGAGTTGGTGAAGCCGGCGGCGATCTTGTCCTTCCAGTTCTGCGTGAACCAGGCCTTGGACGACGCATCGGCGAACCTCTTGAACTGCCAGCTCACGCTGCCCATGTAGGTGGGCGAGCCCATGATGATGGCGTCGGCCGCGGCGAGTTGCTCCCAGCCGCCTTCGGGCAGGTTGCCTTCGGCGTCGATGGGCAGCAGCGACGCGCCCGCGCCGTTGGCCACGGCCTCGGCCATGCGCTTGGTGTGGCCGTAGCCGCTGTGAAAGACGACGATGATCTTCTTGCTCATGATGATTCCTTGGTTGTGAGGTGAGAGAGAGGTGGGATCCGCTCAGTTGGCGGGGGCCAGGTCGAACAACAGCACCTCGGCCTGATCGCCTTGGGCGAAGTGCAGGGCCGCTTCGTTTTCGACCTTCAGGGCATCGCCCGCTTCGAGCGTCACGCCGTTGACGCTCACGCGGCCCAGGGCCACATGCACGTAGGCGCGGCGGCGCGCGTCGAGCTTGAACTCGGCTTGCTGCTCGCCATGGAAGTGCCCCAGGTAGAGCGCCGCGTCGGCCTGCATGCTCAGGGAGCCATCGCGCCCGTCTGGCGACACGACCAGCTGAAAGCGCCCGTCGCGCTCCTTGGCGGCGAACGGCTTCTGTGCATAACCTGACGAGGCGCCGATCGTGTGCGGCTGGATCCAGATCTGCAGCAGATGGGTGGTGTCGCGCACCGAGTGGTTGAACTCGCTGTGCAAGATGCCGCGCCCGGCGCTCATGCGCTGCACTTCGCCGGGGCGGATGGTCTCGCCGTGGCCCAGGCTGTCCTTGTGCGACAGCTCGCCCTGCAGCACCACGGTGATGATCTCCATGTCGCGGTGACCGTGCATGCCGAAGCCCGTGCCGGGGGCGACCCAGTCTTCGTTGATCACCCGCAGGTTGGCGAATCCCATGTGGGCCGGGTCGTAGTAGTCGGCAAACGAAAAGCTGTGCTGGCTCTTGAGCCAGCCGTGGTCGGCATAACCTCGTTCAACACTGCGGCGGGGGGTCAGCATGGTGGGCTCCTGATCGGTGATGCCGGGGTTGCGTGCGGTTCGTCGCGCAACTCGCTGGCATGGATCTCACTGTAGAAGCCGCCCCCGGCGCCATCGTGCGCCCTGGGCTGATGGCATCATTCAACGCCATTGAACGATCGGGCGACCTGCCCCGCCAGCCATGACCGACCGCCGCCACGTGCTCACCCCCGACGCGCTTTCGATGATGGACATCATTGCCCGCACCGGCAGCTTTGCCGCGGCGGCGCGCGAGCTGGGCAAGGTGCCGTCCGCGCTGACCTACAACGTGCGGCAGCTCGAAGAGGCGCTCGACGTGCTGCTCTTCGATCGCCGCTCGCGCCAGGCCCAGCTCACCGCCGCGGGCGAGGAGCTGCTGCGCGAGGGCCGCCGCCTGCTGATGCAGATGGACGCCGTCGCCAACCGCGTGCAGCGCGTGGCGCAGGGCTGGGAGGCCCAGCTCACCATCGCCATCGACAACGCCATGGCACCCCGTGCGCTGTTCGACCTGATCGCCGCCTTCTACGAGCTGCGCACCGAGCTGCCGGGGGCCGCCGCACCAGCGGCCCCGCCCACGCGGCTCAAGGTGCGCAGCGAGGTCTTGTCCGGCACCTGGGAGGCGCTGGTGTCCGGCGAGGCCGACATCGCCATCGGCCTGCCGGGCGACCGCACCGGGCCGTCGATCCAGTGCGCGCCGCTGGGCGACATGGAATTCGTGCTCGTCGTCGCGCCGCACCACCCCTTGGCCGCGCAGCCCGACCCCATCTCGGTCGAAACGCTGGCGGCGCACCGCATCATCACCGTGGCGGATACCGCTCGCGACCTGCAGCCTGTCACCGTGGGCGTGCTGCCGGGCCAGGACGTGCTGACCATGCCCAGCATGGCGGCCAAGCTCGAAGCGCAACTGCGTGGCCTGGGCTGCGGCTTCTTGCCCGAGCCGCTGGTGCGTCGCCACATCGAAGCGGGCCGGCTGGTGCAAAAGGCCACCGACCAGCCCCGGCGTGTCACCGCCATCCACTACGCCTGGCGCCAGACCAGCGCGCAACCCGGCAAGGCCTTGGGTTGGTGGCTGCAGCAGCTCGAAAGCCCGGCCACGCGCAGCGCGTTGCTCGCGCAGCACGAAGGGCTGATCTTGTGACGAGATCGTGAAATATTCCCGCTCCAAAGGGTGTGCGTACAACCCCGCCTATGGATCGAGCGGCCAGCGCGTTAGTCTGTGACAATCGCAGGGGAGCCGACGGTTTGGTCGGGCCGCTGAACTTTGATGCAGCAGGTGTCGCAATGCAACAAGTAACTCGCACGATCGCCATGGCGCTGCTGGGGGCATCGGCCCTGGCCGCGCAGGCTCAAACGGCCACGCACCTCTATCTGCTCAATGGCAGTCTGGCCGACGAAATGGGCGGCCCGGCGTTGGTGGCGAACGGCGGCACGCTCGGCGTCAATGGCTACACATTCGGCCTGAACCAGGGGCTCAGTCTGGCCAATGCGTTGCCGGCCTCGGTCTACACGGTCGACTTGCAGTTTTCGTTCGACGCGCTCGGCGGCTGGCGCAAGATCGCGCAATTCAAGGGCGACGGCAGCGACAACGGGCTCTATGCCTACGGCGACCACCTGCAGTTCTACCCGCAAGCCACATCGGCCGACAGCGTCTTCACGGCGGGTCAGCTGGCCCGGTTGACCCTCACGCGCGACGCCGCCGGCCAGTTCTCGGCCTACATCAACGGCGCGCCGGTCTTGGGCTTCAATGACGGCGGTAGCGCCGATGCGACGTACTCTGAGCCGGCGGCCCTGGGAGTCTTCTTCCGGGACGACCACTACACCAACGGCTACGAGGCGGGCAGCGGCGTCGTGCGTTATCTGCGCGTGTACGACCAAGCCTTGTCGGCCGGGCAGGTGGCCGTGCTGAGCGTACCCGCCATCGACCCCGTGGGGGTGGTGCCGGAGCCGCAGGCCTGGGCCCTCATGCTCGCGGGCGTGGCCGCCTTGACGCTCGCCCGGCGCGGCAACCGACAACCGGGCTGATCGCGTCTGGCTGTGCGAGCGGCACGCCGTCCGGCGTGGCACCATCGCGCACCGTGAATTGCAACGACTCATCCGTGGCCGGCTACGTCGGCCGCTTCGCGCCTTCCCCCACCGGCCCGCTGCACGCCGGCTCGCTCGTAGCCGCGCTCGCCAGCTGGCTCGACGCGCGCGCCCATGGCGGCACATGGCTGGTGCGTATCGAAGACGTCGATGTGCCCCGCTGCGTGCCGGGCGCCGACGCCGTCATCCTCCATCAACTCGCCGCATGTGGCTTGCTGCCGGACGGCATCGTGCTCTACCAAAGCCAGCGCGGCGCGGCGTATCAGCAGGCCCTCGATCAACTCGTGGCCCAGGGCGACGCCTACCCCTGCGCCTGCACCCGACAAGACATTGCGCGCCACCACGCCGAGCACGGCCACTTGCGCGAGCGTCACGGTGAACTGGTCTACCCCGGCACCTGCCGGCCCGAGAACGGCGGGCTGAAAGGCAAGCCGGCCCGTGCGTGGCGCATGCGTGTGCCGAGTGGCGATGCGGCCCTCATTCATTGGCAGGACCGCCTGCTCAGCCCGCAAAGCCAACGGCTGGATGTTGAAGTGGGCGACTTCGTGCTCAGGCGCGCCGACGGCCTGTGGGCGTATCAGTTGGCCGTGGTGGTGGACGACGCTGCTCAGGGCGTGACCGACGTGGTGCGCGGCGCCGACCTCGCCGACAACACGCCGCGCCAGATCTGGTTGCAGCAGCGCCTGGGCCTGCCCACGCCGCGCTACCTGCACACGCCGCTGGTGCTGGGCGCCAACGGCGAAAAACTCAGCAAGCAGAACGGCGCGCAGGCGGTGGACGTGAGCGACCCGGCCGCGGCCGTGAAAGCAGCCGCGCGGGCTCTGAGGTTGTCAGCGGTCGATGCGGTATCCGGCGCCTTGCCGGATGTGTTGGCCGCGCTGGTCGGCCGGTGGCAAGAACGGTTGACTTGATTGATGGGGGGGCGACTGGGCCCCCGCCACCCCAGTGTCAACCCTGGATGCGATCCAGCGCTGCTTGCAGGCTGGCGACCGTGCGATCCACGTTGGCCAGTTTGTCCAGCCCGAACAGCCCGACGCGGAAGCTCTTGAAGTCGGCCGGTTCGTCGCAGCGCAGCGGCACGCCAGCGGCAGTTTGCAGGCCTTGGGCGATGAAGGCCTTGGCGCTGTGCAGGCCGTCGTCGTCGGTGTAGCTCACCACCACGCCGGGCGCCTTGAAGCCGTCGGCCGCCACGCTCTTGAAACCGCGGGCTTCGAGCAACGCGCGCACCTTGGTGCCGAGCTCGACTTGCTTGGCACGCAGCGCCTCGAAGCCGGTCGCACGCGTTTCAAGCATCTGGGCGCAGGTTAGCGTGATGGCGTCGGTGGGCAGCGTGGCGTGGTAGGCGTGGCTACCGCCTTCATACGTTTCCATGATCTGCAGCCACTTCTTGAGGTCGGCCGCGAAGCTGGTGCTGGTGGTGCTGTCGATCGCAGCGCGGGCGCGCTCGCCAAGCATCACGAAGGCGCAGCCGGGCGAGCCGCTCCAGCCTTTTTGAGGGGCGCTGATCAGCACGTCGACGCCGGTGGCCTGCATGTCGACCCACATTGCGCCCGAGGCCACGCAGTCGAGCACGAACAGGCCGCCCACGGCGTGCACGGCATCGGCCACGGCCTTCAGGTAGTCGTCGGGCAGGATGATGCCGGACGCGGTTTCAACATGCGGCGCGCAGACCACGCCGGGGCGGTGCGTCTGGATCGCGTCGATCACCTCGTTGATCGGGGCAGGGGCGAAGGCGGCTTGGCGGCCGGCGGCCACGGTGCGGGCCTTGAGCACGACTTCTTCAGACGGGATGTTGCCCATTTCGAAGATTTGCGACCAGCGGAAGCTGAACCAGCCGTTGCGCAGCACCAGGGCCTTCTTGCCGGTGACGAACTGGCGCGCCACGGCTTCCATGCCGAAGGTGCCGCCGCCCGGCACCAGCGCGACCGATTTGGCGTGGTAAACCTCTTTGAGCACGCTAGACAGATCACGCATCACGCGCTGGAACTTCTGCGACATCTGGTTGAGCGAGCGGTCGGTGAAGACGACCGAGTATTCGAGCAGGCCATCGGGGTCGATGTCGGGCAGCAGTCCGGGCATGGTGAGTCCTTCGGGAACAAGCAAATTCGTTCGGGCCAGCTTAGCACCGGCCTGTGACGCTGTTGGGGCGCGGGGCTTTGAACGCGGGGGAGGGCGAACCCGAGGAGCGGCGCGGGCCGCCGCGCTCGTGGCGCTTTCGTGGCTTACTCGTGACGCAGCGCTTCGATGGGGTCGAGGCTGGCCGCGCGCCGGGCCGGGAAGTAGCCGAAGATCACCCCGATGGCCGCCGAGAAGGCGAACGACGCGAGGTTGATGGTGGGGTTGAAGAGATAGGGCACGTCCATCAGACGGGCCAGGCCGATCGACGCGACGGTGGCCAGCGCGATGCCGGTGAGCCCGCCCAGCGACGACAGCACCACCGCCTCGATCAGGAACTGCAGCAGCACCTCGCGCTCCAGCGCGCCAATGGCCAGACGGATGCCGATCTCGCGGGTGCGCTCGGTCACCGACACCAGCATGATGTTCATGATGCCGATGCCGCCCACCAGCAGGCTCACGGCGGCCACGGCACCGAGCAGCGCGGTCATGACCTTGGTGGTGCTGGACATCGCGTCGGCGATCTGCTTGGTGTCCATCACGTTGAAGTTGTCGTCGTCGCTGTCGGCCAGGCGACGGCGCTCGCGCAACAGTTGCGTGATCTGGGCCTGCACGTGAGCGGTCGAGGCACCGTCTTGCACCGACACGCGAATGTTCTGCACATCGAGGTTGCCGGTGATGCGACGCTGCATGGTGCGCAGCGGCATCACGATGGTGTCGTCCTGGTCGGTGCCCATGGCCGATTGACCCTTGGACGCCAGCACGCCGATCACCTCGCACGAGAAGGCCTTGACGCGGATGTCGCTGCCGATCGGGTCCTCGCGATTGAAGAGCTGCTTGCGCACGGTTTCGCCGATGACGCACACGGCCTTGCCAGCACGCTCCTCGGCCTCGGTGAAGACGCGCCCCGAGGCCAGCGTCCAGGCGCCGGCGGTGAAGAAATCGGACGTGCTGCCGGTGACGATGGTCTGCCAGTTGTCGGCGCCGCGCACCACGGTGGCCGAGCGGCTGATGGCCGGCGCCACGGCGTTGAGGCCGGCGATCTGGCTGCGTAACGCATCGGCGTCGGCGGCCTTGAAGTTTGGCGCCACGTTGCCGCTGTCGGGCCCCATGCGCATGCGTTGGCCGGGCCGCACGATGAGCAGGTTGTTGCCCATGGCCGAGATCTGGTCCTGCACGGACTTGGTGGCGCCGTTGCCCAGCGTGACCATGGTGATGACCGCGCTCACGCCGATCACGATGCCCAGCACCGTCAAGAAGGAGCGCATCAGGTTGCGGCGGATGGCGCGCAGCGCCAGCACGAAGGTGTTCCAGAGCATCAGGCCGCTCCCTCGGCTGGTGCCGCCTCAGTCGCGTGGTTCGGCGCGTCGGACGCCACTTGGCCATCGACGAAGCGGATCACGCGTTTGGCGTAGGCGGCCATGTCGGGCTCGTGGGTCACCATCAGCACGGTGATGCCCTGCTCGCGGTTGAGGCGGGCGAGCAGCTCCATGATCTCGCGGCTGTTGTGCGTGTCGAGGTTGCCGGTCGGCTCGTCGGCCAGCAGCACGCTGGGGCGGGTGACGATGGCGCGTGCGATGGCCACGCGCTGCTGTTGTCCACCCGAGAGCTCGGCAGGCGTGTGGTCGGCCCAGCGGGTCAGGCCCACGGCGTCGAGCGCCACCATGGCGGCCTCATGGCGTTGCGCGGCCGGCTCGCCGCGATAGAGCAGCGGCAGCTCCACGTTCTCGAGCGCCGAGGTGCGTGCCAGCAGGTTGAAGCCCTGAAAGACGAAGCCCAGCTCGTGCCGACGCAGCAGGGCGCGCTGGTTGCGCGTGAGCTGATCGACCCGCTGGCCGCGAAACCAATACTCGCCGGTGGTGGGGGTGTCGAGACAGCCGAGCATGTTCATCACGGTGGACTTGCCCGAGCCGCTGGGCCCCATCACGGCCACGAAGTCGCCCGCCTGCACGCTGAAGCTGATGCCGCGCAGCGCCTGAAAGGCGGCCTGGCCTTGCCCGAAGGTCTTGGTGATGTTCTTGAGCTCGATCAGCGGAGCGGCGGCGGTCATGGCTTTGGCAATCAACGGGCGGCCGAGATCGATTCGGTGATCACGGCGTCGCCCGCCTGCAGCTTGCCGCTCGTGATCTCGGTGTGGCGGCCATCGCTGGCGCCCACGGCCACGGGCACCGCCGTGGGCACGCTGGTGCCATCGGCCTGCTTCACGAGCACCCACACCTGCTTGGGCGCGTCTTTCGACACCTTGGCCGTGGCTGGCGCACGCGGCATGCGCGGCATCAGGCTGGACACCAGACTACCGCTCGACTGACTGGCCGCCACCGGCGCCGCGGGCGGCGTGAAACGCAGCGCCGCATTGGGCACCAGCAGCACCTTCTGCCGGTGCACGGTGGTGATGGTGGCGGTGGCCGTCATACCCGGGCGCAGGCTGAGGTCGTCGTTGTTGACGGACAGCACGCCGAGGTAGGACACCACGCCATCGGTGGTCGATGAGCCGAAGTCCACCCGCTTGATGCGTGCCGGGTATTTGCGGCTGGGGTAGGCGTCGACGGTGAACTCGACGCGCTGGTCGTCGCGCACCTGGCCCACGTCGGCCTCGTCGATCTTCACCTGCAACTCCATCTGGGCAAGGTTCTCGGCCAGCGTGAACAGCACCGGTGCTTGCAGCGAGGCGGCCACGGTCTGGCCCGGCTGGATCTTGCGCGTGAGCACGATGCCGTCGATGGGGGAGCGAATCGACGCTTTGGTGAGGTTGGTTTCGTCGGATCGCAGCGAGGCGCTGGCCTGGGCCACGGCGGCGCGCGCGGCGGCGTCGTTGGCGTGGGCGCGCTTGAGGTCGGCCTCGGCGGTTTCGAGCTCGGCCTTCGAGGGCACCTTGCCACCGCTGAGTTGCGCCACCTGTTGCAGCCGGCTCAGGTTGGCCTGAGCCTGCGCTACCGTGGCTTGCTGCACCAGCACCTGGGCTTGGGCGGACTCGAGTGCGGCGCGGGACTTCACCACCGTGTCCTGCAGTTTGGACACATCGAGCCGCGCCAGCATCTGGCCCTTCTTGACGTGATCGTTCTCGTCCACCAAGACCGACTCGATGGTGCCCGACAACTCGCTGCCCACATCCACCGAGGTGGTGGGCTGCAGGTTACCGGTGGCCGACACGGTGACCACCAGATCCCCTTGTCGGGCTTCTTCGGTGCGGTAGCGCGGCGCGCCGTCGGCGCTGCCATGGCGCAGCCAGAGCACGATGGCCGCGACCAGTAGCAGCACGATGCCGCCCCAGACCCAGCGACCGTGGCGGCCGAACAGGCTGCTGGAGCCGCCCGCCTGGAGCAGCGTGGCGAGTTGCGCGGCCCGCGCGTCGTCCGGAGCAACGGCGGGTTTGGTTGAATCGTTCGAGGCAGATTGGGTCATGAGCGGATCAGGGTGTGGGCTGGGGCGACCAGCCGCCGCCCAAGGCCTTGTAGAGCTGGATCACGGCGCTCACGCTGTCGGCGCGGGCGCTGGCGAGGCTGTCGTCCACGCTGAGTTGGGTGCGCTCGGTGCTGAGCACGGTCTGAAAGTCGATCAGGCCCGACGTGTATTGCTGGTGCGCCAGCAGGGCGGCGTTGTGCGCGGCCTCGGCGGCTTGCGCAAGCGCGGTTTGGCGCTGCCGGTTGTTGGCCAGCGCCACGAGGGCGTCCTCGACCTCGCGCAAGGCGGTGTTCACGCTGGCCTCGTAGTTGACCAGCGCTTGCTCTTGCACGGCGTTCTGGATCTCGATTTGCTCGCGGATGCGGCCCGCGTCGAAGATCGGCGCGGCGAGTTGGCCCACCAGCGAGCGCGTCACCGCGCCGGGGGCGTGCAGCGCGTCGAGCTGCAGGGCTTGCAGCCCGATCGAGCCGCTGAGCGTCAGCTGCGGGTAGCGCGCGGCGCTGGCCTGGCCGACGCGGGCGGTCTCGGCCGCCAGCTTGCGCTCGGCGGCGCGCACGTCGGGGCGCTGCGCCAGCGTTTGCGCCGGGATGCCGACGCCGATCTGCTCGGGCACGGTCGGCAACGCGGCCGTGGCGGCGAGTCGCTCATGCAGGCTCGCGGGCGTGCGGCCCAGCAGCACGGCCAAGCGATGTTCGGCTTCTGCCAGGTTGGTGCGCAACACCGGCAGCTGCGCGCGCGTCTGCTCCATGTTCGAGCGTGCCTGCTCCGCGTCGAGCGAACCTGCCAGGCCTGCTTGCACGCGCCACTGGGCGATTTGCCAGGTTTCAGTCTGGTTGGCCAGGTTGTTTTGCGCCAGTGCCAGGCGTTCTTGATAGGCGCGCAGCTCGACGTAATTCAAGGCCACCTCGGCCACCAGGGACACCTGCGTGGCGTGCAGATTCGCTTGCACGGTGTCGAGATCGGCTTGCGCCGCCTCGATGGCGCGGCGCGTGCCGCCGAAGAGGTCGGGCTCCCAGCTGGCATCGAAGCCGGCGTTGTATAGCGAGCGGGTGGCGCCGCTGCCAGTGGCCGCGGCACTGCTCTTGGTGCGGGAGGCCGATGCCGATGCGCTCAGCGTGGGCCAGGCGTTGTCGCCGGCCAGGGCGCGGCGGGCGCGGGCCTCGCGCAGCCGGGCCGTGGCCAGGCGCAGATCGGTGCTGCCTTGCAGGGCTTCGTCGATCAGGCTTGTCAGCTGCGCGTCGCCCAGTTGGGTCCACCAGCGAGTCAGGTCGCCGGCACCGTTCGGGTTGACGGCGGTGTCGCGCTCGGCCCATTGCGCCGGAGCGGCCGGTTGGGGAGCTTGGTAGTCAGGCCCGACGGCAGCGCAGCCGGCCAGAACCAGGGCTACCCCGCTCAGGAAACCGAGGCGGAATCGATGCGAAAGGAAGCGGCGAGCAGCGGGCCAGGCGGGAGTCATCTGTTTACGGTACATCAATACCGAAGAGATTCTGATCCGCCCGTGTCAAGGCTTTGTTAAGTAAAGATGAGATTGGGCAAAACGCGTGTGAGGCCCGTCTATCGATCGGGGGCTGGTGCGCGAACCGGCCTGCCCAGCAGACCGTGCAGCGCCAACCCCAACAAGGCTCCCGCGATCTGCGCCGCCACGAAGCCCGGCACGCTGCCCGGGGCGATGCCGGCGAAGCTGTCGCTGAACATGCGGCCGAAAGCCGCGGCAGGGTTGGCGAACGAGGTGGAGGCGGTGAACCAATACGCCGCGCCGATGTAGGCGGCGACCATGGCCGAGACCTTGGCTGCCGGCGCGCGCAAGATCACCAGCAGCAGGCCGGCGGTGGCAACTGCTTCAGCGATCCATTGCCCCTGGCCCGCACGTACCTTGGTGGACCACTGCAGGATCGGCAAGTCGAACATCGCATGCGCCAGCCAGGCGCCGCACGCTGCGCCGGCCAGTTGCACCAGCACATAAAGCGCGAGCAACACCCACGGCAGTTCGCCGCGCAGCGCCATCACCAGGCTCACCGCCGGGTTGAAGTGCGCGCCGCTCACGGGGCCGAACACCTCGATCAGCACGAACAGCCCGAAGACGGTGGCGAGCGTGTTGGCCAGCAAGGCCACGGCGCTGTTGCCGCCCGCCAGACGCTCGGCCATGACGCCGGAGCCGATCACCACGGCCAGCAGCAAAGCGGTGCCGACGCCTTCGCCCAAGAGGCGGTTGGTCAACGTGGTCATGGCGTTCAGCTCTTGGCGATGGCTTGCAAGGCTGATTGCAGATCAGCTTTGCTCATGCTGCCCAGCGGCAGCGCCAGCAGTTGCAGCATCTTGTAGCCGATGGCCTGGCGCGTGAGCTCGAAGGCGCGGCGCTTGCCCTCATCGCCGCCCTCGGCGTTCGACGGGTCGGGGTAGCCCCAGTGCACTTTCACGGGTTGACCCCCACCTACACCGTTCGCGCCAAAAAACACCGGGCAGGCTTCGGCCGCCGCGCTGTCGCACACCGTGATCACGATGGACAGCGGCGGCGCCTCGGGCGAGGTGAACTCGTCCCAGCTTTTGCTGCGATAGGCCGAGGTATCGATGCCTGCGTTGTGGAGGGCTTCGAGCGCAAACGGGTTGAGCCGACCACTGGGCGCGCTGCCGGCGCTGTGCGCCTTCACATCCTTGCCGAGCTGGGCGGCGAGGTGGTTGAGCATGCCTTCGGAGAGCACGCTGCGCGCCGAGTTGTGGGTGCAGAGGATGAGGACGTGGATGGTCATGGATTGCTTTGCAGATAGTCGTAGAAACAGCGGATGCCTTGGGCGAAACCATCGAGCGGCAAACGTTCGTTGGCGCCGTGCACGGTGGCCACGAGTGCTCGATCAAGCATCAACGGCGTGAAGCCCAGCGTTGGAATGCCCGCTGCACGCAAATAGCGAGCGTCGCTTGACGCCGGGGTTTGCGCGGGGGTGGTCACGGCCTGGGAAAAGGCACGCTGCGATGACCGCTCCAAGGCCACGAAATCGGCGTTGTCGAAGGGGGTCTGCGTGCCGTCGAAACGCTCGACCACGGCGATTTGAGCATCGGGCAGATCGAGTGCGTCGCGCACCCAGCGCAGCGCATCGTCCGGGCTGTCGCCTGGCAGCAGGCGAACGTCGAGCCATGCCTCGGCTTCGCCAGGAATGACATTGATCTTGTCTCCTGCGTGGAGCCCCGTCCAGGCCACGGTGCGGTGCGTGACGGCATGAATCATCGGGTCGCCATCCAAGGCAGCCATGACCAACGGCTGCACGAGTGGCCATTCGATGTGTTGCATCACCCACCCCTTGATGCCTCCCAGCCGGTGCCCCAAACGGTGCGTGTTCTCGATGAACGCCGGAGTCAGCGCGACGGGCGCACGCGCGTGCACGACCCGCTCCATGGCTCGGCTGAGCAGATCGATGGCGTTGTCGGCTCCCGGCTGGGATGCGTGGCCAGCGGTTCGACTGAGCGTGATCCGCAGGGCCAGCTGTCCTTTCTCTGCCACCACGATGGGCATCATGGGCACGCCTTGAATGGGCAGCCCGAAGCCGTTGTCGGAGACGATCGCGAGCCCTGCCTGGCTCAACTCAGGTCTGCTCCGAAGCACTTCGACCATGCCTCGGTGGCCGCCGGCCTCTTCATCCGCGACGGCCAGCAGCACGACATCGCGGTCAAGCACCGTGCCGGAACGCCGGAGGGCGAGCAGCGCGGCTGCCTGCATCATTCCAGGGCCCTTGTCGTCGAGCGCGCCGCGTGCCACGACCGCGCCATCGCGCACCACGGGCTCGAAAGGTGGGGAGCCCCATGAGGGGCCATGCGCGGGCACCACATCGATGTGGTGCACGAGCAGCAGTGGCGGGCGGACGCCTCGGCCCTTGAGTCGGGCGACGACGCTGGCGCGCTGGGCATCGTGTTCGACCAAGGACACGTCCAGTCCGCCGCGCTCGAGCCGCCCCGCAAGCCAGCGCGCAGCCGCGGCCTCATTGCCTGGCGGATTGGTGGTGTCGAAGCGCAGATAGGTCAGCAGGTCGTCTTGCGCCTCGCGCGTCCATTCGGGCCAGTCCGGAGCCTGAGGTTTCGCGGGCGACTCCGCTTGAGCGGGGCTTCTCAGGGCGATCAGCCCCAGCACCATCGCCGCGGCCAGGATCTGCCCGCGGCGGCGCGTTTTTATCAGCATGTCTTGTCACCTCCGCAGCAGTGCCGAGTCAGGTAGTCCAGCAACGCATGGATCTGATCGAACGCCGCGCGGTAGATGAGGTTGCGCCCGTTGCGCTGCTGGCTCACCAGCCCGGCGTGCATCAGCTCCTTGAGGTGAAACGACAGCGTGGCGGCCGGCACGGCCAGCGCTTCGCTCATCGCGCCCGGCGTCAAACCTTGCGGCCCCGCCACCACGAGGGCGCGAAACACCCGCAGGCGCATGGCCTGGGCCAGAGCGGCGAGGGCTTTGACGGCGTTTTGTTCTTCCATACTTCCATGATAGTGGAAATGATGACGAAAGAAAAGCCCGGCCGCCTTCATCAGATGGGGCCGGGCCGGGTAGCGGACAGCGGCGAGCGAAATCAGGCCGTCAGCAAGGCGTTGACGCGCTTCACGTAGTCAGCCGGGTCGGCCAGGTGACCGCCCTCGGCCAGCACGGCCTGGTCGAACAGGATGTGGGCGATGTCGTCGGCGCGCGGGTTGTCCAGGTCGGCCTGCAGGCGTTGCACCAGGGCGTGCTGGGTGTTGATCTCCAGGATCGGCTTGGTGGCCTTGTCGTGGCCGATTTGCCCGGCTTGCTTGAGCAGGCGTTCGAGGTGGCCGCTCATGTCGCCTTCTTCGACCACCAGGCAGGCGGGCGAATCGACCAGGCGCGAGCTCACGCGCACGTCGCGGGCCTTGTCCGCCAGCACGTTCTTGAGCTTGTCGATGGTGGGCTTGAAGGCTTCGGCGGCGGCTTCGGCCTCCTTCTTCTCGGCTTCGTCTTGCAGTTTGCCGAGGTCGCCGGCGCCCTTGACCACGCTTTGCAGGGGCTTGCCGTCGAACTCATACAGGTGCGACAGCATCCACTCGTCGACGCGGTCGGTCAGCAGCAGCACCTCGATGCCCTTCTTGCGGAAGATCTCCAGCTGCGGGCTCGACTTGGCCGCGGCCAGACTGTCGGCGGTGATGTAGTAGATGGCCTCCTGGCCTTCTTTCATGCGGCTCACGTAGTCGGCCAGGGCCACGCCTTCGTCCTGCGTGGTCGAGGCAAAACGCAACAGCTTGGCCAGACGCTCCTGGTTGGTGAAGTCTTCGCCCAGACCTTCTTTCAGCACCGAGCCGAACTCGCGCCAGAAGGCGAGGTACTTGTCGGCCTGGTTGGCGGCCACGTCTTCGATCATGCTCAGCACGCGCTTGGTGCAGCCTTCGCGAATCGCCTTCACGTCGCGGCTTTCCTGCAGCAGCTCGCGCGACACGTTCAGCGGCAGGTCGTTCGAGTCGACCACGCCCTTGATGAAGCGCAGGTACGTGGGCATCAGCGCCTGCGCGTCGTCCATGATGAAGACGCGCTTCACGTAGAGCTTGAGGCCGACGTGCTTGTCCCGGTTCCACAAGTCGAACGGCGCCTTGGCCGGCACGTAGAGCAGCTGGGTGTATTCGCTGCGGCCTTCGACGCGGTTGTGCGTGTAGGCCAGCGGCGCCTCGGTGTCGTGGCTGATCTGCTTGTAGAAGCTTTCGTACTCTTCAGCCGTGATGTCGCTCTTGGCGCGCGTCCACAGGGCCGACGCCTTGTTCATGGTTTCCCACTCGTCGGTCTGCTTGTATTCGCCCTTGTCGGCATCCCACTCTTCCTTGCGCATCAAGATGGGCAGGCCGATGTGGTCCGAGTACTTGCCGATGATCGAGCGCAGCTTCCAGGCGCGCAGAAAGTCGTCTTCGCCGCCGCCTTCGTCCTTGCGCAGGTGCAGGATGATGTCGGTGCCCCGCTGGGTGCGGGTGATGGCCTCGATCTCGAAGTCACCGGTGCCTTCGGACGACCAGCGCACGCCCTGCTCGGGCGGCAAGCCGGCGCGGCGCGACTCCACCGTGATGCGGTCGGCCACGATGTAGCCCGAGTAGAAGCCCACGCCGAACTGGCCGATCAGCGAGCCTTGCGACTGCGCGTCCTTCTTCTGGCTGTCCGACAGCGCGGTCATGAATTCCTTCGTGCCCGACTTGGCGATGGTGCCCAGGTTGGCAATCGCTTCTTCGGCCGACAAACCGATGCCGTTGTCGCTGATGGTGAGCGTGCGCTGGTCGTGGTCGACGCTGATGCGCACGGCCAGATTCGGTTGATCTTCGTAGAGCTCGGCGTTGTGCAAGGCTTCAAAGCGCAGCTTGTCGCAGGCGTCGGACGCGTTCGAGATCAGCTCGCGCAAGAAGATTTCTTTGTTGGAGTAGAGCGCGTGGGTCACGAGGTGCAGCAGTTGCTTCACTTCGGCCTGAAAGGCATGGGTCTGCTTGGTCATGGGATGACGGAGGGCAATAAAAAGAGGATTGAGGATCAGGCAAAAACGCCGCTTGACGTAGGCGCCTATTTCCAGGCTACAATGCACGTTTTCGCGAGGCGCTTTAGCTCAGCCGGTTAGAGCGACGGAATCATAATCCGCAGGTCCGGGGTTCGAATCCCTGAAGCGCCACCAAATTCAAAGAAGCCTTGTGGGTCCAACGACTCGCAAGGCTTTTTTCTTGGTCGTTCGTGATCTTGGCGGCAGAGGATCTGGCGTCGGGCGGGTGGTTTCATGCCCCGGCGTCGGGCGGGCCGCCCGATAATCACGGCTCGTTTCAACAGCCACTGGATCTAAACCATGCCTCGCTGTACTTATGCCCTGGCGGCCTTGCTCGCCGTTGCTCCGCTGGTTGCGCCCGCTCAGGCGCAACGCGTCATGCCCAAACAAGCCCTGCGCGGCGAGATGGTGTTCGGCGTGCCGCCAGCCGTCAAGCTCAACGGCAAGGACGCCACCCTCGCTCCCGGCGTGCGCGTTCGCGACCTGAACAACATGATCGTGCTGTCGGGCGAGTTGGTCGGGCAGAAGCTCAAGGTCAACTACACCGTCGATACCCTCGGCTTCATCTACGGCGTGTGGATCCTGCGCGACGACGAGATCAAGCAGTTGTGGCCCAAGACCGAGCTTGAGGCCGCGCAGTGGTCCTACGACGAGCAGATCGGCGTCTGGACCAAGCCGTAAGCAGGGGCGAACATGACCAAGAAGGTTTACATCAAGACGTACGGCTGCCAGATGAACGAGTACGACTCGGACAAGATGTCCGACGTGCTCAACGCGGCCAAGGGCTACGAGCCGACGCAAGACCCCGAGCAGGCAGATCTGATCCTGTTCAACACCTGCTCGATCCGCGAGAAGGCGCAAGAAAAGGTTTTCTCTGACCTGGGCCGTTTCAAGCACCTCAAAGAAAAGGGCGTGATGATCGGCGTGGGCGGCTGCGTGGCCAGCCAGGAAGGCGCCGCCATCGTCGAGCGCGCGCCGTATGTGGACGTGGTGTTCGGCCCGCAAACGCTGCACCGCTTGCCGCAATTGCTGGAGCAGCGCGTCGAGCAAATGCGCCCGCAGGTCGACATCAGCTTCCCGGAGATCGAAAAGTTCGACTACCTGCCGCCGGCGCGCAAGGAAGGCGCCACCGCCTTCGTGTCGATCATGGAAGGTTGCTCCAAATACTGCAGCTACTGCGTGGTGCCCTACACCCGCGGCGAAGAGGTGTCGCGCCCCTTTGAAGACGTGCTGACCGAAGTGGCCGGGCTGGCCGACCAGGGCGTGAAAGAGGTGACGCTGCTGGGCCAGAACGTGAACGGCTACCGCGGCAAGATGGGCGGCACCAGCGAGATTGCCGACTTTGCCGAGCTGCTCGACTACGTGGCAGAGATCCCGGGCATCGAGCGCATTCGCTACACCACCAGCCACCCGAACGAGTTCTCGCAGCGGTTGATCGACGTCTATGGCAAGACCAGCAAGCTCGTGAACCACGTGCACTTGCCGGTGCAGCATGGTTCAGACCGCATCCTGATGGCCATGAAGCGCGGCTACACGGCCATGGAATACAAAAGCACGATTCGCAAGCTGCGTGCGGTGCGTCCCGACATTCACTTGTCCACCGACTTCATCGTTGGCTTCCCCGGCGAAACGGACGACGATTTCGCCAAGGCCATGAAGCTGATCGACGACGTGCGTTTCGACGCCTCGTTCAGCTTCATCTACAGCGCCCGGCCCGGCACGCCGGCAGCCAATCTGGCCGACGATCTGACCTACGAGGTCAAGCTCAAGCGGCTGCAAGAGCTGCAGGCCGCCATCGAGGCCAACGTGCAAGCCATCAGTCAGGGCATGGTGGGTTCGACGCAGCGCATTCTGGTCGAGGGGCCCTCGCGAAAGAATCTCAACGAGCTGATGGGGCGCACCGAGTGCAACCGCATCGTCAATTTCGACGGGGGCGCTGACGCCGTGCGTCTGCTGGGGCAGCTCATCGATGTGAACATCACCCACGCCTACCCGCATTCGCTGCGGGCGGCGCTTCAGGCCGAGCCGGGCGACGCGCTCGCCGCTTGACGAGCACGGCGCGGGCCGCCGCGCCGCGGCGTTATTTCAGATCCAGCTCGGCTTGCGAGGCGCATTCGGCGTCGGTCGGGTTGATGCTGCAGCGGATGCGCTTGAGCACCTTCAGGCCGCGCTTGTCGTAGAGGCCGCGCTGGGCGATGTCGATGCGGGACTCTCGCAGCATCAGCGAGTAGCGCTGGGCGTCGTCGGGCGAGAAATCCATCCAGGCGCTGGGCGGGACGTCGCGCTCCGAGTCGCCGATCACGCGCATCGCAGCGCCGTAGCTGGACAGCCAGTAGGCCCGCGATTTTTCGCCGAAGCCTTCGGGGAAGCGGTTGCGGTGGATGATCATCTGATAGCTCAGGATCATCAGCGGGAAGCGCGACACGCCGCCCTTGGTGCCGATGCCGCGGTAAAGCTCGAGCGGTTTGTAGGCGAGCGCCGGTGCCGCGATGATGTCGATGGCGCCGTTGTTGAATTTGGTGGCAAAGGTGGTCACATCGGCCGACACGGGCTGCGCGCCGATGCGCTGGATCATCACGGCCTGGGCCTTGTCGTGGTCGAACGCGGCAATGCGTTTGCCGGCGGCGCCCTCGACGGTGCTGATCTTGCGGTCATTCACGATGGGGTAGACGGCACCGAGCGGGACGATGCCGCTCACCTCGAAATTGCCCTCGACCATCAGCTTGGCGGCGGCGGGCGCCGAGAAGGTCTGAATGGCTTTGTGCACGACCTCGTAGCTGGCGGGCAGGTCGACCTTGCCGTTGCGGACGATGGTGGACACGCCCAGCGAGTCGATCGAGGCGGCCGTGGCATTGAACTGGCGGGTACGCATGCCGGTGGCGGTGACGGCGTCGCACTGTCCGGTGCGGAAGTCTTCGATCGCCACGCGCTCGTCGGTGTAGACCTTCACGGTCATGTCCGCGCCCACCTTTTGCATGGCCAGCACGTAGTCCTTGGTGAAGTTCGCGCTGGGGCCCTGGGTGCCGAGGATGTCGAACACGCACACCACCTGCCCGGCGTGAGCCGATGCGGCGCCGAGCGACAGCACGAGGGAGCCAAGAGCCGTGCGGATGGGGTGAGCCGAGCGCCGGAACGTGAAAGCCATGGGTTCTCCTTGGGGCGGGGTGGTGGACGATGGAAGGGCAGCAGGCTTGGCGTCAAACCGGGTCATCGCGGGTCGGCGCTTCAAGCGGTGCTCAAGGGAGAGGGAGCGCGATGGACAGCGAGGCGGGCGTGGCGTCGGCAGACCAGGGCCAATCGGCGAGTAGCGGTGCGCGCAGACGTTGGCGCAGGGTGGCGACGTTGTCTTCTTGCGCCGGCATGTCGGGGGCGACGCGGTTGGCCACCCAGCCCGCCAGTTTCAGCCCGCGGGCTTCGATGGCTTCCTGCGTCAGCAAGGCGTGGTTCAGGCAGCCCAGGCGAATGCCTACCACCAGGATGATCGGCAGGTCGAGCGCTTGCGCCAGGTCGGCGCTGGTTTGCGTCTCATTGAGTGGCACGACGAAGCCGCCCGCGCCCTCGACCACCACCGCATCGGCCTGCTCGCACAGCACGTCGAAGGCGTGCACGATGTGCTCGATGTCGATGGTCTGGCCGGCGAGCTTGGCCGCGATGTGGGGCGACACGGGCCAGGGCAGCAGGTAGGGGTTGTCTAGCTCGGGCATGACCTGCAAGGTGCTGGCGGCGCGCAGTTGCGTCACGTCGTCGTTGCTCCAGCCATCGGTGGTTTCTTCGGCGCCGGTGGCAAAGGGCTTCATGCCCACGCACTTGGGGTGGGTGGCGCGCAAGGCGTGCAGCAGGGCGCAACTGGTGCGCGTCTTGCCGACGCCGGTGTCGGTGCCGGTCACGAAGTAGGCGGTGGTCATGCGGTCATTCCTGGGTGGACAGCGTGGCGTCGAGTGCGCGCAGTGTGCCCGCAATCAGATGCTGCTGGGCGGCGTCGTCCAGCTCGTAGGGCGGCATGAAGTAGAGCGTGTTGCCGATCGGGCGCAGCAGCAGACCCTCGGCCAGCGCGGCGCGGTGCAGCCGTTTGGAGAACGCGGCGTCGGTGGTGTCCACATCGAACGCCCAGATCATGCCGAGCTGGCGGGCTTGCTGGACGCGCGGGTGCTGCGTCAGCGGCTGCGCGAGCGCCGTCAGCTGGGCTGAGGTGTCGCGGTTGCGGGCCAGCACGTCCTCGCTGTCGAAGATATTGAGCACCTCGAGCGCGGCCGCGCAGGCCAGCGGGTTGCCGGTGTAGGAGTGCGAGTGCAAGAAGCCGCGCGCCACGCTGTCGTCGTAGAAGGCCTGGTAGACGTCGTCGGTGGTGAGCACCGCCGAGAGCGGCAGGTAGCCGCCGGTCAGGCCTTTCGAGAGGCAGATGAAGTCGGGGCGGATGCCGGCCTGCTGGTGCGCGAACAGGCTGCCGGTGCGGCCGAAGCCCACGGCGATCTCGTCGCAGATCAGGTGCACGTCGAAGCGGTCGCACACGGCGCGCACCTGCCGCAAATACTCGGGGTCGTGCATCGCCATGCCGGCGGCGCACTGCACCAGCGGCTCGACGATCAACGCGGCCGTGCTGTCGGCATGTTGCGCGAGGTGCGCGGCCAGCGCCTCGGCGCAACGGCGGGCGTGGTCGGCGGCGCTGTCACCGGGCTGGGCCAGACGCGCGTCGGGCGAGGGTACGGTGGCGCCCAGGCGCACGAGCGGCGCGTAGGCCTCGCGGAAGATCGCGATGTCGGTCACGGCCAGCGCGCCTACCGTTTCGCCGTGGTAGCCGCCGGCCAGGCCGATGAACTGGCTCTTGCCGGGGCGGCCATGGTTGCGCCAGTAATGCGCGCTCATCTTCAGCGCGATCTCGGTGGCGCTGGCGCCGTCGCTGCCGTAGAAGGCGTGGCCCAGGCCGGTGAGGGCGCTCAGGCGCTCGGACAGCTCCACCACCGGCGCATGCGTCAGGCCCGCCAGCATCACGTGCTCGATGCGGTCGAGCTGCCGCGTGATGGCGGCTTTCATGCGCGGGTGGTTGTGGCCGAAGAGGTTGACCCACCACGAGCTCAGCGCGTCGAGGTAGCGCTTGCCGTCGTAGTCGATCAGCCACGGGCCCTCGCCGCGGGCAATGGGCACCAGCGGCTCGCGCTCGTGCACTTTCATCTGGGTGCAGGGGTGCCAGACGGCTTGTCGGCTGCGCTCCAGCCAGGGTTGGTTCAGGGGGGCGTCAGTCGGCATCGAAGGCTATCGGGTCGATTCAGTAGGGTCGAAGGTTCAGCGTATGCCCAGCATCTTGTGCGTCTGCACACTCAGGCGCCAGAGCGGGTGGGCCAGGCACCACTGCACGGCCCACTCGGTGGCGGCGGCCCGCTGGGCGGGGTCGGCGCTGTCCATAGGCTGCACGCGGCGGTGGGCGAAGTCCAGCGCCTCCAACTCCAGCAGGTCGTGATCGGGCTGCGGCACCACCACCTTCAGCTCGTGTCCGCTGCGCTGCACCAGCTCGGCGCCGGCCTTGGGGCTGACGCAGATCCAGTCGATGCCGGCCGGCGCGGCGATGGTGCCGTTGGTTTCGACGGCGATCTCGAAGCCTTCAGCGTGCAAGGCGTCGATCAGCGCGGCGTCCACCTGCAGCAGGGGCTCGCCGCCGGTCAGCACCACGAAGCGCTGGCCTTGGTCGGCGGGCCAGTGTGCGGCGATGTGCGCGGCCAGGGCTCGCGCGTGCTCAAACTTGCCGCCGCCGCTGCCGTCGGTGCCCACGAAGTCGGTGTCGCAGAAGCGGCAGACGGCGCCAGCGCGGTCGGCCTCGCGGCCCGTCCACAGGTTGCAGCCGGCAAAGCGGCAGAACACCGCCGGGCGGCCGGCGTGCAGGCCTTCGCCTTGCAAGGTGTAGAAGACTTCTTTGACGCTGTAGGTCATGGCTTGTTTCTCCAGCCCGCCCAGGCCAGGCCGAGCGCGCTGAGCAGGATCATGCCGCCGTAGGTCAGCATCTTGCCGTCGCGCCCCAGCAGCGCCAGCCCGGCGACCAGCGCCACCGCGCTGCCCAGCGTGGCCCAGCGGGCAAGCCGCAACCAGCTCACGCTGCGCAGATCTCGCCACCAAAGCAGCTTGGTCAACCCGGAGGCCAGCAGCCCCACGCCCAGCGCGGGGGCAAAGAAATTGGCGAGATGCAGCAAGGCGTCAATCGGGCCCATGGGCGTGTAGATATTGATTTTGATAAATCACAAGCATGGGGTGGGAGCTTGCCGCTATGGTTCAGCCCGTGCACATCGAACGCGCCAAGACGGTGCGGTCAGACCGACAATTTTATAATTCCGCGCCATGAGCGTCTTCGCCCTGGGTTTGAACCACCATACCGCCACCGTCGATCTACGGGGCCGGTTTGCGTTCAACCTCGACCAACTGGCACCCACACTGCGTGCGCTCAACGAGCGTCTGGCCGGCAACCAGCCCGCTCGCCATGCGGCGGTGCCCGAGGCGGCACTGCTGTCCACCTGCAACCGCACCGAACTGTATTGGTCGCCCGGCGGCGTGGCGGCTGGGGTCGATGCCGTGCGCCCGGCGGTCGACTGGCTCGCCAGCGTGGGTGGCGTGTCGGCCGACGAATTGATGCGCCACACCTACGTGCGGCGCGGTGGCGAGGCGGCGCGGCATGCCTTCCGCGTGGCCAGCGGGCTCGACTCGATGGTGCTGGGCGAGCCGCAGATCCTGGGCCAGATGAAGCAGGCCGTGCGCGAGGCCGACGAAGCCGGCATGCTGGGCACGACGCTGCACCAGCTGTTCCAGCGCTCGTTCGCCGTGGCCAAGGAGGTACGCACCTCCACCGAAATCGGCGCGCATTCCATCAGCATGGCCGCCGCCGCGGTGCGCCTGGCGGCGCAGCTGTTCGAAGATCTGCGCGACATCAACATCCTCTTCGTGGGGGCGGGCGAGATGATCGAACTCGCCGCCACGCACTTTGCCGCGCGCTCACCCAAGCACATGGTGGTGGCCAACCGCACGCTCGAACGCGCCGAGCGCCTGGCCACCCGTTTCAACGCCCAGGCCATGCGCCTGGCCGAGTTGCCGACCCGCCTGCACGAGTTCGACGCCGTGGTGTCCTGCACCGCCAGCTCGGTGCCCATCATCGGCCTGGGCGCCATCGAGCGGGCGCTCAAGGCCCGCAAGCGTCGCCCGATGTTCATGGTCGACCTGGCCGTGCCGCGCGACATCGAGCCCGAGGTGTCCCGCCTGAGCGACGTCTACCTCTACACGGTGGACGACCTTTCCGCCCTGGTGCAAAGCGCCGGCGAAAAGCGCCAGGCCGCCGTGGCGCAGGCCGAGGCCATCATCGAGCACGGCGTGCAGAGCTTCGTGCACTGGCTCGACCAGCGCTCCACCGTGCCCTTGATTCGCGCGCTCAATGCCCAGGCCGACGCCTGGCGCGAGCACGAGATTGCCCGGGCTCGCAAGCTCATCACCAAGGGCGCGGACATCGAAGCCGTGCTCGACGCGCTGTCGCGCGGTCTCACGCAAAAGATGCTGCACGGCGCCCTGGCCGAGCTGCACGGCGTCGAGGGTGAGCAGCGCGTGCACTTGGCCGACACGCTGTCGCGCCTGTTCCTGCGCAGTGACGTGCGCGGCGTGCCGGGCACCCGGCCGCAGCCGACCGAGCCGGCGCGGGCTGATCGCTCTGCGGGCGACGACGACGAATCGCCCGACACCGCGCCCGATTCGCTTTAGCGACCCTGTCGATCTGATCGGCTGCTGCCGCTGAGGCAGCCAGCCCCTGCATCGCTGCCGGCGTGTCGCCGGTCCCTCGTTTTCGTTGCTGCCCCATCCCCATGAAAGACGCCCTGCGCCATCAACTCGACCGCCTCGGCGAGCGCCTGCCCGAGCTGGACGCCGCCCTGGCCGACCCCACCGTGGCGGCCGACGTGAAGCGCTTTCGGGCCCTGTCGCGCGAGCATGCCGAAGTGTCGGGCCTGCTCGACCGCTACCGTCGCTTCACCCAGCGCGAGTCCGATCTGGCCGGTGCCCGCGAGATGCTGGCCGATGCCGCTACCGACGACGAGATGACGCAGATGGCGCGCGACGAGATCGCCCAGGCCGAGGCCGACATCGCCCAGTTGGATGGCGAGCTGCAACATGCGTTGCTGCCGAAAGACCCGGACGACGAGCGCAACGCGTTTCTTGAAATCCGCGCCGGCACGGGCGGCGACGAGTCCGCGCTGTTTGCCGGTGATCTGGCTCGCCTTTACACCCGCTACGCTGAGCGCCAGGGCTGGCGCTGCGAGGTGCTGTCGGCCAACGAGTCCGACCTGGGCGGCTACAAAGAAATCGTCCTGCGGCTCGAAGGCAGCAACGATGGAGGGGGCGTCTACGGCCGTCTCAAGTTCGAGTCCGGCGGCCACCGCGTGCAGCGCGTGCCGGCCACCGAGGCGCAGGGGCGCATCCACACCAGCGCCTGCACCGTGGCCGTGCTGCCCGAGCCCGACGAGGCCGAAGAGGTGCAGATCAACCCGGCCGACTTGCGCATCGACACCTACCGCGCCAGCGGCGCCGGCGGGCAGCACATCAACAAGACCGACTCGGCGGTGCGTATCACGCACATCCCGACCGGCATCGTCGCCGAGTGCCAGGACGACCGCAGCCAGCACCGCAACAAGGCCAAGGCGCTGGCGGTGCTCAGTGCCCGCATCCGCGACCAGGAGCGCGCCGCGCGGCAAGCCAAGGAGGCGGCCACGCGCAAGAGCCTGGTCGGCACCGGCGATCGCTCCGACCGCATCCGCACCTACAACTTCCCGCAGGGCCGTCTCACCGATCACCGCATCAACCTGACGCTCTACAAGCTCGGCGCCATCATGGAAGGCGACCTCGACGACGTGATCGCCGCGTTGCAGGCCGCGCAGGCGGCCGACCAACTGGCCGAGCTCGAAGCCAGCCTCGGGGTGGGCGCATGATCAACCACCATTCGGTCGAAGTGGCGTTGCGCTCGGCACGCGCCCGTGGCGTGGACCGGCTGGATTCGCAACTGCTGTTGTCCGCCGTGATGCGCCACCCCCGCAGTTGGCTGATCGCCCACGGCGACGCGGTCATGACCAGCGAGCAGCACGCCCACTACCAGCGTCTGGTCGAGCGCCGTGCCGCCGGCGAACCGCTGGCCTACCTGCTGGGCGAAAAGGAGTTCTACGGTCTCAATCTGCACGTCAGCCCCGACGTGCTCATTCCGCGCCCCGATACCGAAACCCTGGTCGAGTGGGCGCTGCACCTGCTGCCCGACGGTGAGGAGCGCGACGTGGCCGACCTCGGCACCGGCAGCGGCGCGCTGGCGCTGGCCATCAAGACCCACCGGCGCAGCGCGCGGGTTTGCGCGGTCGACCTGAGCGAGGCGGCGCTGGCCATGGCGCGGGCCAACGCGCTGCGCATCAATCTGGCGGTGGAGTGGCTGCACGGCAGCTGGTGGCAGCCGCTGGCGGGGCGGCAGTTCGATCTGGTGGTCAGCAACCCGCCCTACATCTGCGAGGGGGACCCGCACCTGGCCGATCTGCAGCACGAGCCGCAACTCGCCCTGACCTCGGGCCCCGACGGGCTCGATGCCATCCGCATCATCGTGCAAGACGCACCGCCCTACCTGCGAGCCGGCGCCTGGCTGGTGTTGGAACATGGTTACAACCAGCACGAGGCGGTGCGGTCTCTGCTGGAAACCCGCGGGTTTCAACATGTGAGCGGACGCTCCGATCTGGGCGGGCATGTGCGCTGTACGGGCGGTTGCTGGCTCGGCATGAGCGGGGTCTGACTCAGGGCTTTCGAGCGCCGCAAACAAGTGGTTGCCGCTGTAAAAATGGCCCCGGCGGAAATCAAACGTCGTAGCATGAGTCACAAGACCACTTGGTCGGCGACGTTCAGCGTCGTTTGACGTGGTTGAACACCGGAGTCCGCAGGAGACGCCATGAAGCTGCTTGGTTGGAGCGTTGGGGTGCTCGCCGCGATGTTCGCGGCGTGGCCCGCCTGCGCCCAGTCGGGCGGCTCGCCGGGGCTGAAGTTGCCGTCTCGTGCCACGGCAGCGCCTTTGGGGGCTCAAGCCTTGTTTGCTCCGGTCTGGCGCGAGCGCACCGTGTTGCTGGTAAGCGGCGGCGGACTGGGCTCGGGTCTGAACGATCAACTCATCGCCGCCAACGGAGACGGCCTGAAGGTGCGCGGCGTGCGGGTTCTCGAAGATTATTTCTTCTCGCCCACCAGCGGTTTTCGCGCTACCGGCGGCATGATCGGCGGCTCGTCGATCACGCCTTGGCTGCCGTCCGCCAACCCTCTTGGCAGCGCGCGCAGCCTCAGCCTCAGCGTGCCCCGCCTCGGGTGGGGCACGCCCGTCGCCAACACCGTTGATCCGCTGGATGGGGGCAGCGCGGCGACCTCGACAACGGTGCCTTACGTGGGAGCAGGGTTCAGCGGCCCCCTGGAAGACGGCGCGTGGCGCTTCAGTGCCGACCTGGGGCTGATTTCGCGCAACCCCGGCTCGGCCAGCAAGATCGGACGCGTCCTGACCAACGGGCTCAACAGCGTGGACGACATGATGCACGACATGCGTCTGCAACCCATGGTGCAGGTGGGGTTGAGCTACTCGTTCTGACCCGGTTGCCGCCGGCGATGGGCCCGGACGGATCGTCCGCTGGCGTGCCGGGATATTGCGCCTGGTTCAAGGCATCCGTTCGCGCTTTGCCGTATAACCGGCACACTCACACTTTTTCAATACTTGTTTTTTTGGATACAGCCATGAGCGACGTTCAACAGCGCATCGACGATCTCGTCAAAAGCAACCCCGTGGTGCTCTTCATGAAGGGCACGGCCCAGTTTCCGATGTGCGGTTTCTCGGGGCGCGCGGTCGAAATCCTCAAGGCCAGCGGCGTCACCGGCTTCAAGACCTTCAACGTGCTCGAAGATGAAGCCGTGCGCCAGGGCATCAAGGACTACGCCAACTGGCCGACCATTCCGCAGCTCTATATCAACGGTGAATTCATCGGCGGCTCCGACATCATGATGGAGATGTACCAGAGCGGCGAGCTCGCGCAACTGCTGCAAGCCGCCGCATGAGCACCAGCCCGGCTGCCGGGCGCACGCCTCTCTTGATCGTGGGGCTGACCGGCGCCAGCGGGGCCATTTACGGGGTGCGACTGTTGCAGCGTGCTCGCGAGTTGGGGGCGCAGACCCATTTGGTCGCCACCCCCGCGGGCATCCTCAATGCCCACCACGAACTCGGCCTCGACCGGGCCGAGCTGGAAGCGTTGGCCGATCAGGCTCACGCGCCGGGCGACGTCGGGGCCTGCATTGCCAGCGGCAGTTTCGCCAGCGAGGCGATGGTGGTGGCGCCGTGCAGCATGAAATCGTTGGCCGCCATCGCGCATGGCATGGGCGACAACCTGCTCACCCGCGCCGCCGACGTCACGCTGAAAGAGCGCCGACGCCTGGTGTTGATGGTGCGTGAAACCCCGTTCAACCTCGCGCATTTGCGCAACATGACGGCCGTCACCGAAATGGGCGGCATCGTTTTTC
The DNA here is from genome assembly GCF_041915145.1 of Aquabacterium sp. Taxonomy (GTDB): domain Bacteria; phylum Pseudomonadota; class Gammaproteobacteria; order Burkholderiales; family Burkholderiaceae_C; genus Aquabacterium. The sequence goes on from NZ_JAYSBZ010000007.1 coordinate 56,197, forward strand.
CGCCGCTGCCGGCTTTCTATCACCGACCGCAGTCGATCGACGAGTTGGTCGGTGAGACAGTCGAACGCGTGCTGGCCCTGGTGGGCTTGTGCGGCGCTACGCCGCGCGAGTGGGGTGGCCTCTGACCCGGTTGCTCGAACTGGGCATGGCCGAGTCGACTAGGTTTTGACTTCCCAGCGCTTGCGTGCGCCCAGCACGGCGTTGGGGTATTCGGCCCGGCCCCGGCTGCCGTTGTAGCGGCCGAGCGCCATGAACAGGTCGCCCCGTTCCACGTCGATGTAATGGCGCAGGATCACGCAGCCGAAGCGCAGATTGGCTTGCATGTGAAAGAGCTTGCCGGTGTCGCCGTCGCCGATGGAGCGGATCCAGAACGGCATGACCTGCATATAGCCCCGGGCACCGACGCTGCTGATGGCGTATTTGCGAAAGCCGCTTTCCACCTCGATCAAGCCCAGCACGAGCGACGGGTCGAGTCCGGCGCGGCGGCTCTCGTACCAGACGGCTTCGAGAAACTCGCGGCGCACCTGGAAGTCGGTGTACTTGCGCTTGAGCTTGTCGCCGTTAGCGCCAACCCAGCGTGCATAGGCAATGCGATCCTCGACCTTGTCGAACTGCATGCGGGGCGGGGCGCCGTCACTCACGGCGGCGCTCAGCGCGGTACGCACGGCATCGGCCAGCGGCTCTTCTTTCTGCGCGCCAGCCTGGGCCAGCAGGGGCCAGCCCGTCAGCGCCAGCGCGCAAGCCAGCCCCACGCAACGCGTGGTGATGGCTTTCGAGAAGAAACTTCGGGTCGACATTTGAAAATACTAGATCTTCAGCTTGGCGCGCAACAGGGTGACGATCTCGTTGAGCGCCACTTTTGTGGCTTCGGTCTCACGTCGGCCCTGGTATTCGACCTGGCCGTCCTTGAGCCCGCGGTCGGACAGCACCACCCGGTGCGGCACGCCGATCAACTCCCAGTCGGCGAACATCGCGCCCGGGCGCTCGCCGCGGTCGTCGAGGATGGCGTCGATGCCTAGCGCCAGCAGCTCGTCGTACAGACGGTCGGCCATGGCTTTGACGTCTGCCGAGCGGTCGTATCCGATCGGACAGATGCTGACAGTAAACGGTGCGATCGAATCGGGCCAAATGATGCCGCGATCGTCGTGATTTTGTTCGATTGCCGCGCCCAGAATGCGGGTCACGCCGATGCCGTAGCAGCCCATTTCGAACAGCTTGGGCTTGCCGGTTTCGTCGAGGAAGGTGGCGTTCATCGCGGCGCTGTACTTGGTGCCCAGGAAGAACACGTGGCCGACCTCGATACCGCGCTGAATCGCCAGCGCGCCCTTGCCGTCCGGCGAGGGGTCGCCCTCGACCACGTTGCGGATGTCCGCCACCACGTCGGGCTCAGGCAGGTCGCGGCCCCAGTTCACGCCCTGGATGTGGAAATCGGCCTCGTTGGCGCCGGTCACGAAGTCGTGCATGTTGGCCACCGTGCGGTCGGCCACGATCTTCACCGGCTGCTTCAAGCCGATCGGGCCCAGGTAGCCGGGCTTGGTGCCGAAGTGCTCGATGATTTCCTTTTCGGTAGCGAAGCGGAAGCCGTTCTTGAGGCCCTCGACCTTGCCGGCCTTCACTTCGTTGAGGTCGTGGTCGCCACGCACCAGCAGCAGCCACACGGTCGATTTGACGATCTCGCCGGCCTCGTCGAGTTCGTCGGTGGCCAGCACCAGCGACTTCACGGTTTGCGTCAACGGCAGGCCGAGCAGCGCGGCCACATCGGCGCACGAGGTCTTGCCGGGGGTTGCCACTTTTTGCAGGGCTTGCGTGGCGGTGCCGCGCTGGGCGATCAGCGGGCCGGACTCGGCCAGCTCGATGTTGGCGGCGTAGTCGCTGTTCGGGCAGTAGACGATGGCGTCTTCGCCGGTGTCGGCGATCACCTGGAATTCGTGCGAACGGTCGCCGCCGATGGCGCCGGTGTCGGCGGCCACGGCGCGGTATTGCAACCCGAGGCGGTCGAAGATGCGGCAGTAGGCAGCGTACATCTTGTCGTAGCTCTTGCCGGCCGACTCGACGTCGCGGTCGAAGGAGTAGGCGTCCTTCATCGTGAACTCGCGACCGCGCATCACGCCAAAGCGCGGGCGGCGCTCGTCGCGGAACTTGGTCTGGATCTGATAGAAGTTCTTCGGCAGCTGGCGGTAGCTGCGCAGCTCCTGGCGAGCGATGTCGGTGACCACCTCTTCGGCCGTCGGCTGGATGATGAAGTCACGGTCGTGGCGGTCTTTCACACGCAGCAGCTCGGGGCCCATCTTGTCGAAGCGGCCGGTTTCTTGCCACAGCTCGGCGGGCTGCACCACGGGCATGGTCAACTCGACCGCACCGGCACGATCCATCTCGGAGCGGATGATCGCCTCGACCTTGCGAATCGAGCGCAAACCCATTGGCATGTAGTTGTACAGGCCGGCACCGAGCTTCTTGATGAGGCCGGCGCGCATCATGAGTTTGTGGCTCACGATTTCAGCGTCGGTGGGGGCTTCTTTGAGCGTCGAGATGAAGAACTGGGAGGCTTTCATGCGGGCTGTGGCAATAAGTGGCGGTAAACGGATGGGGCGTGTCAGGGGGGGCGCAAACCGTTGTGGCGCGCGGATCAAACCGGGTTTGAGCTTATGTGCGACGCGGTGGTCAGCTCAAGTACGGCGTTGGGGCTCGCGGCGGCAACTGACCATTGCAAGTTGCCGCGCAATGGCATCGCATTAACGGCCGATAGCTATCAAAACGGGTATGACCCCGCTTGCGTGCATCGGCGCCGATGCAATAATGAACCCAGTTAAGAATTTGGAGTTGATTATGCTCGACCGTGAAGGCTTCAGGCCCAACGTCGGCATCATCCTGCTCAATAGCCGGAACCAGGTTTTCTGGGGCAAACGCATCCGCACCCATTCCTGGCAATTTCCGCAAGGCGGCATCAAGTATGGTGAGTCGCCCGAGCAGGCCATGTACCGAGAACTCCACGAAGAAGTGGGGTTGCTGCCCGAGCACGTCCGCATCGTTGCGCGCACGCGCGACTGGCTGCGTTACGAGGTGCCCGACCACTTCATCCGCCGTGATGCGCGGGGGCACTACAAGGGGCAGAAACAGATCTGGTTTCTGCTGCAGCTTACCGGGCGCGATTCAGACATGAACCTGCGCGCCACCAGCCACCCCGAGTTCGACGCCTGGCGTTGGCATGACTACTGGGTGCCGCTCGACGTGGTGATCGAATTCAAGCGCGAGGTCTATCAGCTCGCCTTGACTGAGCTGTCGCGCTATATCCCGCGTCTTGGTGGGCACAACCGGTATCTGCGTTCGGGCATGCGTCCGCCGCGACGCCCTGACGAGGTCGCTCACGAACAGGACGGCGTGCAAGGGCACGTGCATCATGCGGCTGACGAACCCGCCCCGGTGGTCGATGTCGTCAGCCACATCGGCGACTCCGATCTTTGATCAAGCGGGGGCGCGAGCCTGCGGGATCAGGCCAGGATCAGGTTGTCGCGGTGGATGAGCTCGGGCTCGTTGGCGTAGCCCAGCAGGGTTTCGATCTCGCTGCTGGCGCGACGGGCGATGAGGCGCGCCTCGGCGCTGTCGTAGTTGGTCAGGCCGCGGGCAATTTCGGCGCCAGCGGCGTTGCGCACCGCGATCACGTCGCCACGATGAAAGTCGCCCTGCACCTCGGTCACGCCGATCGGCAGCAGGCTCGCGCCGCCCTGGCTGAGCTTGGTGACGGCGCCGGCGTCGATCAGCACCGAGCCGCGCAGTTGCAGGTGGTCGGCCATCCATTGCTTGCGCGCCGCCTGCTTGGCCGTGCTGGCCACGAACAGCGTGCCGATGGACTCGCCTTGTGCCAGGCGCACCAGCGCGTCCGGCTCGCGGCCCCAGGCGATCACGGTGCTGGCGCCGCTGCGCGCGGCACGCTTGGCGGCGAGCACCTTGGTGATCATGCCGCCGGTGCCCACGCGTGAGCCGGCACCGCCGGCCATCTGCTCGAGCGCGGGGTCGCCCGCCGTGGCCACGTCGATGAAGCGCGCGGTCGGGTCCTTGCGCGGGTCGGCGCTGTAGAGCCCTTTCTGGTCGGTCAGGATGACCAGCGCGTCGGCCTCGACCAGGTTGGCCACCAATGCGCCCAGCGTGTCGTTGTCGCCGAACTTGATCTCATCGTTGACGACGGTGTCGTTCTCGTTGATGACCGGCACCACGCGGTGCGTCAGCAGCGTCAGCAGCGTCGAGCGGGCGTTGAGGTAGCGCTCGCGGTCGGCCAGGTCGGCGTGCGTCAGCAGCACCTGGGCGCTGCCCATGCCTTGCTCGCTGAGCTTCGATTCGTACATCTGTGCCAGGCCCATCTGGCCGACGGCGGCGGCGGCCTGCAGCTCGTGCAGCTCTTTCGGGCGGGTGGTCCAGCCCAGGCGCTTCATGCCTTCGGCGATGGCGCCGCTCGACACCATCACCACCTCGCGGCCGTCGGCGGCCAGTGCGGCGAGTTGGCGGCACCAGTTGCCGATGGCTTGGGCGTCGACTCCGCGACCTTCGTTGGTGACAAGGCTGGAGCCGACTTTGACGACGATGCGGCGGGCGTTTTTCAGAACGTCACTCATGGCGCGGTGCGGAACAAGGCGATGCGGTTGGCTACGGGAGGGCGATGCGACGGTCAGCGAAAGCGCGGGTCGTCGGCGTCGGGCGTGAAGCCGTCGTCGCCTTCTTGCGCGGCCAGTTCGGCGGCGCGCTGGGCAGCCGACTTGCGGGGCTTGCGCGGACGAGGTTGCGGCGCGGTCGGTTCGGCGTCGGGCAGCGGGCCGTCGAAGCGCACGTCGTGCTCGATGACGGGTTGCTGCTGCTCGGCCGCGACGTGCTCGTAGATGGTGCGGATCAATTGCTCGCAGCCTTCGCGCGTGAGCGCTGAGATCTCGAAGACCGGGCCCTTCCACTTGTAGCGCTTGACGAAGTCCTTCACGCGGGCGACGCGCTCTTCGGCCGGGACCATGTCGAGCTTGTTGAGCACCAGCCAGCGCGGCTTGTCGTACAGGGCCTTGTCGTACTTCTTGAGCTCGTTGACGATGGCCTTGGCTTGCGCGACCGGGTCAACGCCCTCATCGAAGGGCGCGAGATCGACGATGTGCAGCAGCACGCGGGTGCGCTGCAAGTGGCGCAAGAAGGTGTGGCCCAGGCCAGCGCCTTCGGCGGCACCTTCGATCAGGCCGGGGATGTCGGCGACCACGAAGCTCTTTTCAGGGCCAACGCGCACCACGCCGAGATTGGGGTGCAGGGTGGTGAACGGGTAGTCGGCGATCTTCGGGCGGGCGTTGGACACGGCCGCGATGAAGGTCGATTTGCCGGCGTTGGGCATGCCGAGCAGGCCCACGTCGGCCAGCACTCGCAACTCCAGGCGCACGCTGCGCTGCTCGCCGGGCCAGCCGGGCGTTTTCTTGCGCGGCGCGCGGTTGGTGCTGGTCTTGAAATGCAGGTTGCCGAAACCGCCATCGCCACCCTTGGCAATCAGGATGCGTTCGCCTGGTTCGAGCAGTTCGCCGATGCGCTCGTCGGTTTCGACGTCGGTGATGATGGTGCCGACCGGCATGCGCAGGATCACGTCATCGGCGGCGGCGCCGTATTGGTCGGTGCCGCGACCGTTCTCGCCGCGCTTGGCCTCGTAGCGGCGCGCGTAGCGGAAGTCGACCAGGGTGTTCAGGTTCGGGTTGGCCTCGGCCCAGACCGAGCCGCCACGCCCGCCGTCGCCGCCATCGGGGCCGCCGAAAGGAATGAACTTCTCGCGGCGAAAGCTGGCGCAGCCGTTGCCACCGTCGCCGGCGGCAACGTCGATCGTGACTTCATCGACAAATTTCATGGGTTCGGATCTTTTATGCGCGGTAGCCGATGGTAGCGGCAGCGAGGAGGAAGGGATGAGTCTGGTGCGACACAGTGCGTCGCTAACGAAAAAGCCCCGGCGAGCCGGGGCTTTGTCTCGAATCGATGAGCGGCGGTGCCGCTCGCCGAATCAAACCGGCGTCACGATGACGGTACGACGGCTTTGCGGGCCCTTGACGGCGAACGACACGGTGCCGTCGACCAGCGCGAACAGGGTGTGGTCGCGACCGGTGCCGACGTTGTCACCAGCGTGGAATTGGGTGCCGCGTTGGCGCACGATGATCGAGCCAGCCGAGATGACTTGGCCGCCGTAGGCCTTCACGCCCAGCATTTTCGGTTGGGAATCGCGGCCGTTCCGTGTGGAACCGCCGCCTTTTTTCTGTGCCATTTCTTAGCTCCTTGGATGCTTCGAGAACAGTGGATCAGTCGTCAATCAACCATTGACCGCGCTGATTTGCAGCTCGGTGTAGGTCTGACGGTGACCTTGGCGCTTTTGATAGTGCTTGCGACGACGCATCTTGAAGATGCGAACTTTGTCGTGCTTGCCTTGTGCCACAACCGTGGCCTTGACTGTCGCGCCAGCAACCAAGGGCGTGCCAACCTTCAGTTCGGCGCCGTTACCAACGGCGAGAACTTGGTCGATCACGATCTCTTGGCCAACTTCCGCAGCAATCTGTTCTACTTTGATCTTTTCGCCAGCAGCAACCTTGTATTGCTTGCCACCGGTTTTTATGACCGCGTACATATCAGCCCCTTAACAAATAAGTGGGTTGGCGAAATTGCCCACCCAACCAGAATTTGCCGCCGCTGCACTGCACCGATGGACCACCTTTCGGCGGTTACAGGCAAACGCATCTTTGGCAAAGCCGGCAATTATAGCTGAGTTTCGGCGACTGGTGTGAGCTGCTTGGCGGGGGCCGGTTTGGGCCAGCCCATGAAGCGCACCACGTCGTCGTGGCGGGCCATGGTGTCGGCGTAACCCAGGGTCATGAGCTCGTGGGTGTAGGCCTTTTCAAACAGCAGGTAGCTGGCGAAGGCCGCGCCGCGGGCGGTTTCGCCGCGGCCGTAGACCCCCACGGCGCGCAGCATGGCGCGGATGGAGTGCGGCAGGGCGCCCAGGTTGCGCCCGGCGATGTCGTCGAGCCGCTGGCTGGGGGCGATCACGAGCACCTCGATCGGCTTGAGGCTGGACTGCGCCCGCACCTCCGGCGGCAGCAACGACACGGTGCGGTTGATGCGCTGCAGGCGTTCGACATCGACGGCGAGGGCGTCCAGGAAGATGTTGGACAGCGCGTGGCCGGCGATCTGCGCGAGGTTGGGGTATTCGTGGTGCAGCTTGCGCTCGCTGGGCGGCGGCTCGTGCATGCGGCCGGCACCGATGACCAGCACCTTCTTGGCGCCCAGATGGATGGCCGGCGAGATCGGGGCGGCCTGACGCATGGAGCCGTCGCCGAAGTAGTGGCGTTGCTGGTCGATGGGCAGAGCCACCGCCGGGAAGACGAACGGGATGGCCGACGAGGCTTGCAGGTGCGCGTGGGTGATGCGGTCGCGCACGGCGTGGCGCTGGGTGCGCTCCCAGGGCGGGATGTCGTGCGAGGTTTCGTAGAAGGTGATGTGCTCGCCGGTGGTGTAGCTCGACGCCGAGATGGCCAGCGCATGCATGTGCCCCTCGGCGAAGACGCGCGGCAGGCGCTCCAGCGGCACCAGCTTGGACAGCGTGTGGTGCATCGGGGCGTTGTCGAGCAGCGAGCGGGGGCGCATGCGGCGCCAGCGGGCGAGGGCCCAGCCCATCGAAAACAGGCTCAGCCAGCGCGCGCCGGCGCGGATCACGCCGAAGGAGTCGGCGCGGTAGATGTCTTCGGCGTGGATGTTGCTCCAGATGCCGACCATGGTGTCGATGGCGTGATCGAAATCGTCGGAACGACAGGCCAGCCCGGCGGCGTTGATGGCGCCCGCCGAGGTGCCGGCGATGACGGGGAAGGGGTTGCCCGAGGTGATGCCGCAGCTGCGACGGATGGCCGCAAAGGCTTGCAGCACGCCGACCTGGTAGGCCGCTCGCGCGCCGCCGCCCGTGAGGATCAATCCGGTGAGGTCCGTGCTCATGGAGGCTTTATCGGCCAAAGCTGGGCGGGGGATAACTAGGGCAACACCTCGCGCGTGGCCTGGCTTTTGGCTGGTTCGTGTCAGGCGGCACGACTGCTGGCCAGTTGAGCGGGCAGCGCCAGGGCGTCGAGCGGGCTGGCCGTGGTGCCGGCGGCCACCTTGAGCACGTGGGTGTAGATCATGGTGGTGCTGACGTCGCTGTGGCCGAGCAGCTCTTGCACGGTGCGGATGTCGGTGCCGCTTTGCAGCAAATGGGTGGCGAACGAGTGCCGCAGCGTGTGGACGGACGCGGGCTTGTGGATGCCGGCGCGCCGCACGGCCTGCTTGATGGCGCGTTGCAGGTTCTGCTCGTGCAGGTGGTGGCGGCGGACTTCGCCGCTGCGCGGATCGGTGGACAGGCTGGCGGACGGGAAGGCCCAGAACCACGTCCAGGACTCGCCGGCGCGCGGGTACTTGCGCTCCAGCGCGTGCGGCAGGTGGACGCCACCGACGCCGGCCTGGCGGTCGGCGCGCCAGAGTTGCTGGGCTTCGTCCAACTGCCGGCGCAGGTCGGCGTGCAGGCTGCGCGGCAGCATCACCACGCGGTCCTTGCCGCCTTTGCCTTCGCGCACGATCAGCACGTTGCGATCGAAGTCGAGGTCTTTGACGCGCAGTCGCAGCCCCTCCATCAGGCGCAGCCCGGTGCCGTAGAGCAGGCGGCCGAGCACGCTGGCGGTGCCGTCCAACGCGGCCAGCACGGCGGCCACCTCAGTGGCGGTGAGCACCACCGGCACGCGGCGCTTGGGCACCGGGCGGCCGACGTCGTCCATCCAGGGCAGGGTCTGACCGAGCACGTCCTTGTAGAGAAACAGCAGGGCGCTGAGCGCCTGACGGTGGGTGGAGGCGGCCACCTTGCGCTCGTTGGCGAGGTGGCTCAAAAAGGCTTGCACCTCGACGCCGCTGAGTTCGGCCGGGTGACGCAGGCCGTGCCAGTGGACGAACTGCCGCACCCAGTAGACGTAGGCCTCTTCGGTGCGCAGGCTGTAGTGACGGTAGCGGATCATTTCGCGCAGTTGGTCGAGCAGGCGACCCTGGCGCGGTGGCGGCGTGTGCATGGCAACTCCCTGAAACCGAGTACTGTTTTTAAAAACAGTATCTCAGCGCGAGAGGGCTTCGACAAGGCATAAAAAAGGCCAGATGGCTGCCGGTGGCGGCGCATCTGGCCAAGCTTGGTCGGGGGGGAGCCAAGCGAGGAGGATGGTTCGCGTGCGGTGACCGACCGTCAGTTCGGCGCGGTGGCGGGCGCGTTGGCCGGAGCAGCCTGCGCCACTTGCGCCGGTGCATTCCAGCCGCCGCCCAGCGAGCGGATCAGCCCGATGGTGGACGTGGCCCAGGCGCCGCGCAGCTGCACAGCCTGCCGCTCGACCGCCAGCAGGTTGCGCTGCGTGTCGATGAGCGTGAGGTAGCTGTCTTCGCCGGCGCGGTAGCGCTTGTCGGCCAAGTCGGCCGCACGGCGGGCCGAGACGACGGCGCGGTCGAGCGCTTCGGTCTGGTCTCGCACGCTCGACAGGTTGGACAGCTTGTCCTCGACGTCGCCAAACGCGCCGAGCACGGCCTGGCGGTAGTTGGCGACGCTTTCGTCAAGCGCGGCTTCGGCGCGGCTGATGTTGGCGCGGTTGCGGCCGCCGTCGATGATGGGCATCGAGAGCAGGGCGCTGGCCAGCCAGCTGCGGGCGTCCCACTTGAAGAGGTCGGACAGCTCATACGACGCATAACCGCCGTTGGCCGTGAGCGCCAGCGCCGGGAAGCGCGCCGAGCGGGCCAGGCCGACGCGGGCGGTGGCCGCCATCATCTGCGCTTGCGCGGCGGCGACGTCGGGGCGGCGCTCGAGCAGGGCCGAGGGCAGGCCGGCCGGCACGTAGGGCACGGCGGCGTCGGTCGGCAGGGGGGACGGCGCGAAGCTGAACGACGCGGGCGTCTGACCCAGCAGCAGCGCCAGCACATGTTCGGCATTGGCGCGCTGGCCACGCAACGCGGCCATCTCGGCTTGCGTGGATGCCAGCTCGGTGCGGGCCCGCGCGGTGTCGAGCTCGGACACATCGCCTGCCGAGAAGCGCTTCTCGGTGAGCTTGAGCGTGTCTTCGCGCAGCGCCACGGTGCGTTGCAGCAGCTCGGTTTGGGCGTCGAGCGCGCGCAGCTGGAAGTAGGTCTGTGCCACGTCGGCCTGCAGCGCCAGCAGCACCGAACGGTAGGTGGCTTCGGCGGCTTGAGCGTCGGCGCGGGCGGCGTCGATGTTGTTGCTGACGCGGCCGAACAGGTCGACCTCGTAGCTGGCCTGCAGGCCGGCGCGCCAGGCGGTAACAGGCGGCACGTTGGTGCCAAACGGCACGCCGGCATCGACCACGGCGGCCTTGGTGCGGCCGACGCCGGCGCTGGCGTTGAGCTGCGGCAGGCGGTCGGCTTCGCTGCCACGCACGGCGGCACGGGCCGCCTGCACGCGAGCGGCGGCGGCGGCCAGCGTGGGGCTGGCTTGTGCGGCCTGCTGTTGCAGCTCGTTGAGTTTGGCGTCGCCAAACGCTTGCCACCAGGCGCCGCGGTCTTGGCCTTCGGCGGGTTGGGCGGCTTTCCAGTGGCCGCGCTCGGCGGCGGTTTGCAGATCAGCCGCTTCCTTGAAGGCTTGCGGCACGTTCAGCTCGGGCTTGGGCACGTCGGGCGCGGTGGCGCAGCCGGCCAGCACGAGGGCGGCCAGCAAGGTGGTGGGAATCAATCCAAAGACGGGTCTCATGGGTGGACCTTTCAAGCTTCTTGCGGGGTGATGGCCGGCGGGGCCGAGCGCTTTTCGCCCAGGCGCACGGCCAGCGTGCGCAGCAGCACGTAGAAGACCGGGGTGAGGAACAGGCCGAACAGCGTCACGCCCAACATGCCCGAGAACACGGCCACGCCCATGGCATGGCGCATCTCGGAGCCGGCGCCGCTCGAGAACACCAGGGGCAGCACGCCCATGATGAAAGCGAACGACGTCATCAGGATGGGGCGTAGACGCAGGCGGCTGGCTTCAAGCGCGGCTTCGACGATCGTGCGACCGTGGTGTTCGAGCTCGCGGGCGAACTCGACGATCAGGATGGCGTTCTTGGCCGACAGCCCCACCAGCACGAACAGCGCGATCTGCGTGAAGATGTTGTTGTCGCCCTTGGTCAGCCACACGCCGGTGAGCGCGCACAAGATCGACGCCGGCACGATCAGGATCACCGCCAGCGGCAGCGTCCAGCTTTCGTACTGCGCCGCGAGCACCAGGAACACCAGCAGCACGCACAGCGGGAAGACCACGACCATGGTGTTGCCGGCCAGGATGTCCTGATACGTTAGGTCGGTCCACTCGAATCCGACGCCGCGCGGCAGCGTTTCGTTGGCGAGCTTTTCCATGATGGCTTGAGCCTGACCTGACGACACACCGGGCGCGGGGCCGCCGTTGAAGTCGGCCGCGAAGTACGAGTTGTAGCGCTCGACGCGGTCGGGGCCGTACGAGGGCGTGATCTTGACCAGGCTGCCCAACGGCACCATGTCGCCGGCCGCGCTGCGCACCTTGTACTGGCCGATCGAGTCGGGGTTGGAGCGGAAGTCGGCATCCGCCTGCGCGATCACCTGGTAGGTGCGACCGAACTTGTTGAAGTCGTTCACGTACAGCGAGCCGAGGTTGATCTGCATCGTGTTGAAGATGTCAGACAGCGGCACACCCAGCTGCTTGGCCTTGGTGCGGTCGACGTCGGCGTTGAGCTGCGGCACGTTGATCTGGTAGCCCGAGTACACGCCGGCCAACTGCGGCGTCTGCCAGGCCTTCATCTGCAACGCCATCACGGCCTGGTAGAGCGCGTCTTGACCGAGGTTGGCGCGGTCTTCGACGTAGAGCTTGAAGCCGCCGGTGGTGCCCAGGCCATCAACCGGGGGCGGGGGCAGCACCATGATGAAGGCGTCCTTGATGGCTCCCAGGCGCTGGTTTACCTCGGCCGAGATGGCGCCGGCCGAGCGGCCCTTGCGCTTGTCGAAGTCATCGAGCGTGTAGAACACGATGCCCGAGTTGGGCGCGTTCATGAAGCCGTGGATCGACAAGCCCGGGAAGGCCACCGCGTTCTTCACGCCGGGCACCGACAGGGTCACGTCCGTCATGCGACGGATGACGCTTTCGGTGCGGTCGAGCGAGGCCGCTTCGGGCAGCTGCGCGAAGCCGATCAGGTAGGACTTGTCTTGCGCCGGCACGAAGCCCGACGGCACGAGGCGGAACATCACCACCGCCAGCCCGATCAGCACGGCGTACACCATGAGCGTCACCGATTTGTGGCCGATGACGCCCTTGACGCCGCCGTGATAGCCATGCGAGGCGCGGTCGAAGAAGCGGTTGAAGCGCTTGAAGAAGCCGCCGAAGGCCCAGTCCATGGCGCGCGAGAGGCGGTCTTTCGGGGCATCGTGCGGCTTCAGCAGCACGGCAACCAGCGCGGGCGACAGCGTGAGCGAGTTGAAGGCCGAGATCACCGTCGAGATGGCGATGGTCAGGGCGAACTGGCGGTAGAACTGCCCGGTGAGGCCCGACACGAAGGCGATGGGCACGAACACCGCGCACAGCACCAGCGCGATCGCGATGATGGGGCCCGACACCTCTTTCATGGCCTGGATGGTGGCCAGGCGCGGGCTGAGGCCCGATGCGATGTTGCGCTCGACGTTCTCGACCACCACGATGGCGTCGTCCACCACGATGCCGATGGCCAGCACCAGGCCGAACAGCGACAGCGTGTTGATCGAGAAACCGAAGGCCAGCAGCACGGCGAAGGTGCCGACGATGGACACCGGCACGGCCAGCAGCGGGATGATCGACGCGCGCCAGGTCTGCAGGAACACGATCACCACCAGCACCACCAGCGCCACGGCTTCGAGCAGGGTGTGGATCACCGCCTGGATCGAATCACTGACGAATTTGGTGGGGTCGTAGACCACGGTGTAGTCCACGTCCTGCGGGAAGTCGCGCTTGAGCTCTTCCATCATCTTGCGCACGTCGGTCGACAGCTGCAGCGCATTGGATTGCGGGGCCTGGAACACCGCAATGGCCACCGCCGGCTTGTTGTCGAGCAGCGAGCGCAGCGAGTAGGTGGACGAACCCAGTTCGATGCGGGCCACGTCGCGCAAGTGGGTGACGCCGCCGTCGGCGTTGGTCTTGACGATGATGTCGCCGAATTCTTCTTCGGTGCTCAAGCGCCCTTGGGCGTTGACCGAGAGCTGGAAGGGCGCGTCCTTGGCGGGCGAGGCACCCACCACGCCGGCGGCCACCTGCACGTTCTGTTCACGGATGGCGTTCACCACGTCCGGCGCGGTGAGGCCGCGTGCGGCGACCTTTTGCGGGTCGAGCCAGACGCGCATCGAGTAGTCGCCCGCGCCGAACACCTGCACCTGGCCCATGCCAGGGATGCGCGAGAGGCGGTCCTTGATGTTGAGCACGGCGTAGTTGCGCAGGTAGACCTCGTCGTAGGTCGACTTGGGCGACACCAGGTGCACCACCATCGTGATGTTCGACGAACTCTTGACCGTGGTCACGCCGATCTGGCGCACTTCTTCGGGCAGGCGCGGCAGGGCGCGCTGCACGCGGTTTTGCACCTGCGTTTCGGCCTGCTCGACGTTGGTGCCGACCTTGAAGGTCACGGTCAGGTTCATGCCGCCGTCACCGGTGGCCTGCGAGCCCATGTAGAGCATGTTCTCGACGCCGTTGATCGCTTCTTCGAGCGGGGCCGCAACGGTTTGCGCGATCACGTTGGGGTTGGCGCCCGGGAAGCGCGTGCTGACCACCACCGACGGCGGCACCACCTCGGGGTATTCGGAGATCGGCAGGCGGTTGATGGCGATCAGCCCGGCGACGAAGATGATGATCGACAGCACCCCGGCGAAGATGGGGCGGTCGACAAAGAATTTCGAGAAGTTCATGGGCTGATCCTCATTGCTGGGCCGGGGCGCTGGACGCGGCAGCGCCCGAGGCGGCGCCTTCCATCGGCACCACTTGCGGGCTCAGCGGGGCGCCGGGGCGCACGCGCTGCAGGCCGTCCACCACGACGCGCTCGCCGGCCTTCAAGCCGGACGTGATCACGCGCAGGTCGCCCTGGCGCGAGCCCAGCTGGACGGGGCGGTAGTCGGCCTGGTTCTTGTCGTTGAGCACGAAGACGAACTTGCGGCTCTGGTCGGTGCCGATGGCACGCTCGGCCACCAGCGTGGACGGCGCGCCGCCTGCTGCGTCGGTGCTCATCTGCACGCGGGCATACAGGCCCGGCGTGAGCAGGCCGTCGGGGTTGCGCACCAGGGCGCGCAGGCGCACGCTGCCCGAGGCCGGGTCGACGCGGTTGTCGATGAACTCCAGTCGGCCTTCGTGCGGGAAGCCGGCTTCATTGGACAAGCCCGCATTGAGCTTGACGCTGCCGGGGTGGTTGCGCGCCGTCTTGCCGAGTTGCAGGTAGGTGGCCTCGTCGCCGGTGAAGCTCACGTAGATCGGGTCGGCCGACACGATGGAGGTGAGTACGGTGTTGCCGTCCACCAGGTTGCCTTCGGTGACCTCGGCCTTGCTGACGCGGCCGCTGATCGGGGCGCGCACGCTGGTCCAGGCCAGGTTGAGCTGGGCGGTCTGCAGCGAGGCGGCATCGGCGCGGGCCGTGGCTTCGAGCTGGCGCTGGTTGGCGGCGCGCTCGTCGTAGTCGCGCTGCGCGATGGCGTTGTCGGCCAGCAGGCGCCTGGAGCGGTCGAGCTCGGTCTTGGCCAGGTCGGCGCGGGCGCGCGAGCTGGCGGCGGCGGCCTCGGCGCGGGCGGCTTCAGCCTGGTAGGGGCGCGGGTCGATGGTGAAGAGCACGTCGCCCTTCTTGACCAGCGAGCCCGGCTTGAAACCGACGCTCACGATGTAGCCGGCCACGCGCGGGCGCAGCTCGGCATGCTCGACGGCTTCGACGCGGCCCGAGAACTCGCGCTGCTCGGCCACCGGCCGGGCGATGACTGCGGCCACGCTGACGGGCATGGCCGGCGGCGGCGCCATCGAGGCGTGGGCGTCTTGCTGCTGGCTGCAGCCGCTGAGCAGACCGAAGGACGACAGGATGGCCAGCGTCGCGATCGACAGCGAGAACAGGCCGGGGTGCCGGGGAACGAGGGGTTGCTGGGTCGGTTTCATGGAGTGCTCCGTGACGCGTCGGTCGAGTGGGATGGTGAGGATTCGGTGGAGGGGGCGGGCGTGGTGGCCGCGCTGGTGGTGCTGCA
>NZ_JAYSBZ010000008.1:0-70869 GCF_041915145.1 Aquabacterium sp.
GTCGGCGCCCTTACTCCTGCAGATAGCTGCGAATCGCCCTCGCTGCACCTGCTGGGTCTTCTTGCATGAAGCAATGCCCGCCTTCGATCGCCTGTGACGCGACCAAGCTGTTGAGCGAGTGCCAGCGCGATACCGAAGGTGCGATGAATGGGAAGGTGGCCCGGCCGTGCAGCACCAGGATCGGGTCGCGCACGTGGCGTAGCGACTTCCATAGATCCGCCGGGGCCGAATTGAAAATGGCCGCTTCGGTGGTGGGTGTGCATTTGAGTGCGACACCATCCGGTGCGTCGCTCAGGGCGTGGTCGACGAAGGCTTGCATCGCTGCGCGGCTCCAGCCCTTATAGGTGCCTCGTCCGGTCAAGCTGTTGAGCGCATCGTCGCGACTTGGCCAATGTGTGCGGCGTTTGAGGCTCGCCTGGGCTAGCGGATTGAAGCGCGCCAACCCCAGTGCGTGAGAAAGCTTCAATTGCCGAACCATGGTCGGATTGAAGAGCACCGGGTCGAGCGCCACAGCCTTGGCAAATCGGTGTGGCTGTTGAGCCATCGCCAGGCAGGTCAAGACCCCGCCAAAGCTGTGGCCCGCCGCGAACTTCGGGACGGCGCCAAACAGGGCTTCGTGGGCGCCAAACGCCTGCAATGCGAGCGTGGCGTTGTGGTCCCAGCCGAGAAAGCGCGGGCCCGCGTCGCTGTCGCCATGGCCCTGCACGTCGCACAGCCACAGGTCGAAATGCTCGACCAGATGCGACAGCATCGGCTCATAGACGCGCCCGCAAAAGCCGTTGCCGTGCAAGAAATGAAGCAGCGGCTTGCCACTTGGCGGCGAGTGCCAGCCGCGCAGGGTGAGCCGCTCGGCTCGGCACTCGTGCGACCAGGCAATGAGTTGCATCAGATGCGGCTCGGGGTACGACCCGCCCACCGCCCGTGCAAGTAGGCGCCGAAGGCGATGCCAGCCAGCGCGACCAGCATCGGCCAGTTGCCCACGCCCAAGCCGGCAATGGCCGGGCCGGGGCAGACGCCGCACAGGCCCCAGCCGACGCCGAAGAGCGCGGCGCCGACGAGGGTGTCGCGGTCGAGCAGGGCCGGGCGCACCGAGAAATGATCGCCCAGCGCCGGGCGCTTGAGCAGGCGCGGTGCCAATTGATAGGCCAGCAAGGTCACGCAGACGGCGCCGCCCATCACGAGCATCAGGCCGAAGTCCTGAAAGCGCAAAAAGCTCAGCACGACCTCGGGCGAGATCATGGTCGAGACCGACAGACCGAAACCGAACAGCGCGCCGCTGACGATCACGGCGATGAATTGAGCTGGCGACATCAGTGGCCTCCCAGCATGCGAACCAGGTTGGCGGTGATGAAGCCGGTGGCCATGAAGGTGATCACGGCCAGCAGCGACGGCAGTTGCAGCGACGACAAGCCGCAGATGCCATGGCCCGACGTGCAGCCGTTGGCCTGGCGCGCACCAAAGCCCACCAGCACGCCGCCCACGCCCAGCTGCCACAGGGGCACGCCGGTGACCATCGCGCCGGCTGGCCCGCGCCACGCCCACCATACGGCCGCGCCGATGACGAGGCCCAGCGCGAACACCAGGCGCCAGGCGCGGGTGTCAACGAAGCGGGCTTGCTGAAAGAACGGCCGCTTCGACACGTAAGACCACGTCGAGCTGAACACCGTGCTCATGCCGCCGACCCAGCCGGTCAGCACGAACAGCAGGCTCACGCCCAGCCCGATAAGCAGCCCGCCAACGAGGTAGTGCGCCCAACCCAGAGGGAACAACGAATCGATCACGCACATTCCTCGCGGTACTGCAACGGTTAGACGAGTGCGCCGATCAGATGCGCTCGATGACCATGGCAATGCCCTGGCCACCACCGATGCACATCGTGATCAGGGCGTAGCGGCCGTTGATGCGCTGCAGCTCGTAGATGGCCTTGGTGACCAGGATGGCGCCGGTACCACCGATCGGGTGGCCCAGCGAGATGCCCGAGCCGTTCGGGTTGGTCTTGTCGTTCGGGAAGCCCATCTCCTTCGACACGGCGCAGGCTTGCGCGGCGAAGGCTTCATTGGCTTCGATCAGGTCCATGTCGGCCACCGTCAGGCCAGCCTTGGCCAGCGCGGCCTTCGAGGCAGGCACCGGGCCGATGCCCATGTACTCGGGCTCGACGCCAGCGTGGCCGTAGGACACCAGACGCGCCAGCGGCTTGAGGCCCAGGGCCTTGGCCTTGTCGGCGGACGCCATCACCACGGCGGCGGCACCGTCGTTCAGCGTCGAGGCATTGCCGGCGGTCACGGTGCCGTCTTCCTTCTTGAAGGCGGGCTTCATCTTGGCCAGCGCTTCGACGTTGGTGTCGGCCTTCACGCCTTCGTCGGTATCGAACAGCACGGTGCCCTTGCGGGTCTTGATCTCGACCGGCACGATCTGCTCTTTGAAGATACCGGCGGCGATGGCCTTGGCGGCACGTTCCTGGCTCTGGGCGGCGTAGGCGTCTTGCTGGGCACGGGTGATGTCGTAGCGGGTGGCCACGTTTTCAGCGGTGATGCCCATGTGAATGTGCTGACGCGGGTCGTGCAGGGCGCCCAGCACGTAGTCGAGCATCTTCACGTCGCCCATGCGAGCGCCCCAGCGGTTGCTGGTGACGAGGTAGGCGCCGCGGCTCATCGATTCGGCGCCGGCGCCGATGGCCACGTCGCAGTCGCCCAGCAGGATGGACTGCGCAGCCGACACGATGGCCTGCAGGCCCGAGCCGCACAGGCGGTTGACGTTGAAGGCAGGTGCCTCTTGCGGCACGCCGGCTTCGAGCGCGGCCACGCGGCTGATGTAGGCGTCTTGCGGCACGGTCGGGATCACACTGCCCATCACCACGTGGCCCACGTCCTTGGGCGCCACGCCGGCGCGCTCGAGAGCAGTCTTGATGACCAGGGCGCCGAGTTGGGCGGGCGGAATGTCTTTCAGCGAACCACCGTAGGTGCCGATGGCGGTGCGGGCTGCGCCCACGAAGACGACTTCACGAGAAGACATGGTGTGATCCTATTGAGGGTTGGAGGGCGACTTGACCTTCGGCGGGCGACCCGACGCAGTGACAAGCGGAAACACAAATTTTATGTCGCAGGCGGGGTCGCGTCAGAAAGGGCGGCAGCATTTCGGAGATAGGCTGCTGCTCGCAATGTCATGACGTATCAACTCATCACCTTCGATCTCGACGGCACCTTGGTCGATACCGCTGGCGAGATCGCCGAGGCGGCCAACCGCACCATCGTAGAACTCGGCTTCGCGCGTCGCCCGGTGGACGAGATCACCAACCTCATTGGCCGCGGCACGCGCGAGCTGATGGTCAGTCTGATGGCCGCCATCTCGCGCGAACCGTTCTCGCGCCAATTCGACGAGCACGACGCGCTACGGCGCTGTCAGCAGCTTGGCCCATCGCTAACGATCTACTCGCGAGGCCAGCACCTTGTCCACCCGCTTGCCGTCCAGGTCAACCACCTCGAAGCGCCAGCCGTCCCATTCCACCGAGTCGGTGGTTTGCGGCAGACGGCCCAGCAGCAGCATCACCATGCCGGCTAGCGTGTTGTAGCGGCCGCGATCCTCGTCGGGCAGCTCCTTGATATCGAGCCGGTCCTTGAGCTCCGTAACGGGGATGAGTCCGTCGATCAGCCACGAGCCATCGGCTCGCTGAATCGTCCAGGATTCGGACTCGTCCGTGGTGGTGAATTCGCCCGTGATGGCTTCGAGCACGTCGCGCAGCGTGATCACCCCCTGCACCTCGCCGTATTCGTCCACCACGAAGACCATCTGCACGTCCGAGGCGCGGAAGTGTTCGAGCAGTTCCATGCCGGTGAGCGTCTCGGGCACGAAGACCGCCGCTTGCAACTCGTGGTCAAGCGACAGGCTGCCCGTCTGCGTGACCTGCATCAGCAACTGCTGCGCGGTGACCACGCCCAGCACGTCGTCGAGGCTACCGCGGCAAACCGGGTAGCGCGAGTAACCGTGCTCGGCGATGAGCTTGAGTGCGTTGTCTACCGGCGCCTCGAGGTCGAGCCAGGTGATGTCGCCACGCGGAATCATCATCGAGCCGATTTGCCGGTCGTCGAGGCGGAACACATTGCGCACCATCTGATGCTCGTGCGCCTCGATCACGCCGGCATCCAGGCCCTCTTCAAGCTGCGCGGCGATTTCTTCCTCGGTCACGGCGCGCTGCTGGCCTTCGCGCACGCCGAACAAGCCGAGGATGGCCTGGGTGCAAGCCGTGAGCAACCGCACCAGCGGGCGGGTCAGGCGCGAAACCCAGTTCATTGCTGGCGCCACGGAGCTGGCCACGGCTTCGGGGTACATCAGCCCCAGCCGCTTGGGTACCAGCTCGCCAAAGATCAGCGTGATCACAGTGATGATGAACACCACCAAGCCGGTGGCCGACACATGCGCCACCCGGTCGGTGATGGGCAGCGCGGTGTGCAGCCACTGCGCCAGGGGCTCCGAGAACACCGCGTCCCCCACGATGCCGTTGAGCACGCTGATCGACGTGATACCGATCTGCACGGTCGACAAGAACTGCGTCGGGTTGTCGTGCAACTCCATGGCCACCCGGGCGGCATCGTTGCCGCTTTCAACCATCACCTGCAGGCGCGCCTTGCGGCTCGATGCCAGCGCCATTTCGGACATGGCGAACAGCGCGTTGATGAGAGTCAGAAAGATCAGCAGGGCGACTTCCATGGCAGGGCAAGGAGGGCGCGGCTTGATCGAGCGCCAAGAGTGAGGGTGCTGGGGAGCGTAGCAGAATCGATGCCCATGAACTATCTCATTGGCGACCTTCAGGGCTGCTGCGAGGCGCTCGACCGCTTGCTGGTCGACATCGGCTTCTCTCCATCACGCGATCGCATTTTTGTGCTGGGTGATCTTGTCAACCGAGGCCCGGACTCGTTGCGTACCCTGCGCCGGTTGCGCGACCTGGGCGACGCGGCGACCTGTTTGCTGGGCAACCACGATTTGCACCTGCTGGCTGTGGCGCATGGCATTCGTCGCGCCCACAAGAGCGACACCGTGGCCGACGTGCTGGACGCGCCTGACGTTTCCGCGTGGCTCGACTGGTTGCGCCATCGGCGCTTGGCCGTGCACGAACTGGGCTGGTTGATGGTGCATGCCGGGGTGCCGCCGCAATGGAATCTGCAGACCACCCTGGAGCTGGCTGCCGAGGTGGAGTCGCACCTGCGCGGACCCGGTCTGCGCGAGTTCTTGCAAACGATGTATGGCAACGAGCCGGCCTTGTGGCGAGCCGATCTGGTGGGGCCTGATCGCTGGCGATTTGCGATCAACGCGCTCACCCGCATGCGCTTTTGCAGGCTCGATGGATCGCTCGACTTCGAGATCAAGGAGGCAGCCAGCGCTGCTCCGCCGGGCTGCGTACCGTGGTTCGACTTCTCTGGGCGCGCGACGGCAGGCGTACCCATCGCGTTCGGACATTGGTCGACGCTCGGGTTGGTGAACCGCCCCGATCTGCTGGCACTGGACACAGGCTGCGTCTGGGGGGGGCAACTTACCGCCGTGCGTTTGGTCGGCAGCGAGCGTGAGGTGATCCAGGTGAAATGCCGCCAGGCGCAAGTGCCTGGCTGACCCGGCACCCAGGTCGAGCAAGCTGATCGAGCGGCGCTGACGCTCTGGTATGCTCAAAAGCGATCCTGGAGAGGTGGCCGAGCGGTTTAAGGCAGTGCTCTTGAAAAGCACCGGAGGCGGAAGCTTCCCGTGGGTTCGAATCCCACTCTCTCCGCCAGAATTGAACCCAAGTGATTGATTTCACTTGGGTTTTCTTTTTGGGAATCCGCCTCGCATCGTGTCTTGAGTAGCGGTGCCGCGAACTGGAGGCCGATGATCCCACTTAAAACGGGGGGGCAACGCCGCGTGGCGTGACGCCGATCTGTGTAAACTGCGCTCCGTTTTGAACAAACGTTTGTTTGAATTTTTGGACGAGGTGACAAATGCCGCAGTACAAAGCCCCATTGCGCGATATGCGCTTCCTGCTCAACGAAGTTTTCGACTATTCCGCGCACTACGCCGGCCTGCCCAACGGGGAAGATGCCAGCCCCGACATGGTCGATGCCATTCTCGAAGGCTGCGCCACATTCTGTGAAGAGGTGCTGGCCCCGCTGAACCTGTCAGGCGACCAGGAAGGTTGCACGTTCAGCAACGGCGAGGTGACCACGCCCAAGGGTTTCAAAGAGGCTTACCAGGAATATGTGGCCGGCGGCTGGCAAGGGCTGTCTCACCCCAAGGAATACGGCGGCCAAGAACTGCCGATGTCCTTGAACCTGCTGAAGGCCGAAATGATGGGCACGGCCAACTGGTCGTTCACCATGTACCCCGGCCTGAGCCTGGGCTGCATGAACACGGTCTTCCAGTTCGGCACGACCGAGCAAAAGAATACGTATATGCCTCCGCTGGTCAGCGGTGAGTGGGCGGGCACGATGTGTCTGACCGAACCCCAATGCGGCACCGACTTGGGTCAGGTCAAGACCAAGGCCGAGCCGCAACCTGACGGCACCTACAAGATCACCGGCACCAAGATCTTCATTTCGTCGGGCGAACACGATCTGACCTCGAACATCATCCATATCGTGCTGGCTCGCTTGCCCGATGCGCCCAAGGGCACGCGTGGCATCTCGCTGTTCATCGTGCCCAAGTTCCTGGTCAACAAGGACGGGTCCCTGGGGGCGCGTAACGAAGTTGTCGCCGGAGCGCTGGAGCACAAGATGGGCATTCGTGCCTCGGCGACCTGCGTGATGAACTTCGATGGCGCCACGGGTTACATGATCGCGGAGCCGAACAAGGGCCTGGAGGCGATGTTCACCTTCATGAACACCGCCCGCATCGGCACCGCGGTGCAGGGTCTGGCTCACGCCGAACTGTCGTATCAAGGTTCTCTGCCGTATGCCAAGGAGCGCCGTTCGATGCGTGCGCTGTCGGGCAAGAAAGACGCCGATCACGTGGCCGACGCGCTGATCTGGCACGCCGACGTGCGCCGCATGCTGCTGACTCAGCGCGCCGTGGCCGAAGGTGCCCGCGCCATGATCTACAACGCCGCCAAGCTGGCCGACCACATGGTGGCCGGCATTGGGCTGGGCGACCAGGCCAAGTACGAGGAGTACGACGACAAGTTGGGCTTCTTCACGCCGATCTTGAAAGGCTTCCTGACCGAGATGGGGCTGGAGTGCGCCAACATCGGCATGCAGGTGTTCGGTGGCCACGGCTACATCAAGGAGCACGGCATGGAGCACATTGCCCGCGATGCGCGCATCTCCACGCTGTATGAAGGCACCACGGGCATCCAGGCGCTCGACTTGCTGGGCCGCAAGGTGTTGTTGCAGACCCGCGGCAAGTGCATCAAGGTCTTCGCCAAAGAAATGATGGCGCAGGCCCGCCCGCATTTGTTCGCCGGTGGCGCCATCGGCAAGATGGCTCGCGCGGCCTACCGCCGCGCCATGCAGTGGCGCTGGATCACGCTGCGTGTGATGCTGCGCGCCGCCAAGGATCGCGACGTGGTTAGCGCGGCCTGCTACGACTACCTCATGTATTCGGGCTTCGTGATGATGGGCCACTTCTGGCTCAAGCAGGCGCTGGTGGCGCAAAGCAAGCTGGCGTCGGGCGGCAAGGAGTCGGCCGACTTCTACACGGCCAAGATCCAGACGGCGGAGTTCTACTTCGACCGCTTGCTGCCGCGCGCCAACGCTCACGCCAAGTCGATGATGTCGCCCACGTCTTCGCTGATGCAGATGAAGGCGGACAACTTCAACTTCGCTTGACGTGTCTGTTGCACACCTGGTGTGCGATGTCAGCGAGAGGTCGGATGCGGCGGGCGGCGAGAGGAGCCGCCCCGCAGAAATGAAAAAAGCGCCCAGCGGGGGCGCTTGAGGCTCGCAAGAGTGCCTTTCAGGCTTTGCGGCGAGCCATCCAGCCGACTACAGCCAAACCTGCCAATGTCAGTGCATAAGTGCTGGGCTCCGGCACTGCTGGAGCGGTTTCGATCGTCAGGGTGGTGATGCCGAGACGGATCTGGCAGCAGGCGATCTGCTTGTCGGTCAGGTCCAGCTTGCCGTCGGCCAAGTTGCCCAGCTGACCGGCCGTGAAGGTGTACGACCAAACCCTGTTCAAGTCTTCGGCGCCCGATTTGGCGGCCCAGCAGGTGTCGCCATAAGCGCAAGAAGCTACTTGGTTTCCGTCGGCATAAATGATCTGCGCGGCGGTGGTGTACTGACCGGAGTTGCCCCACAAGCCCGAGAGGGTGGCGCCGACGATCGATTCGCCCTGCGGCAGGGTGAAATTGAACGAGCCGACTGTTTCAGTCTTGTTGTCGATGCCTTTACCGGTGTAGGCACCGACCGTTGCCGTGGTGATCGTGGCGTGGCTGGCGCCAGCCGCCAACAGGCCGAGCGCAAGAATGGTGGCGCGGGTCATGGACATCGAACGCATGAAAACTCCAGGTCGAACAGTCGCTGAATTGCTGAAAACCGCACACATTGTGCATAGGCTCGACTGTACGTTGAATACACAAGTCGTAACAAGGTGCGGCTCTTCAAATTGCCCACCCGTCTAAGGGGGCGGGATAGGCCTGATGGGTCATCAGGCTGTCTCGAAACGAGTGGTTACGGTCGCTCAAGTTCGTGGGCAGATAGACGAGAACTCATGAGATTCAGTCTGTCTGGCGCGCCTTTCGTTGTCTGCACTCATTCGTCATCGCTGTTGGGATGCGCTCACTGCGGGGAGCCGTATCGTGCGTCGCTGGACGGCCGGTCTGCTTTGGCTCGCGCTCATGCTGGCGTCGCCCAGCCAGGCGTGGGACGCCGAGCGTTTCATGCAGGCCGCCAATCGCATGGGGCCGCACACGGCAAGCGAGGCCCGGGCGCTGATGGCCGCCATGTCCGAGTTGGCCGGGCAGGACGAAGACGCGCGGCTGCGGGGCGTCAACCAGTTCTACAACCACCGGATCGTGTTTCGCGACGACATCGAGGTGTGGGGCCAGACCGACTATTGGGCCAGTCCGCTCGAAATGCTCGGCAAAGGGCAGGGTGACTGCGAGGACTACGCCATTGCCAAGTACTTCACACTCATCGCCTTGGGTGTGCCGGGCCCCAAGCTGCGCCTCGTCTATGTGCGGGCGCTGGTGGGCGGCTCCGGTGGTGCCGTGCTCGCCCACATGGTGCTGGCCTACTACCCCACGCCCGACGCGCAGCCGTTGATTCTCGATAACCTCGTCAGCGATATTCGGCCGGCTTCGAAGCGGCCCGATCTGGCGCCGGTTTTCAGCTTCAATGCCGAAGGGCTGTGGCAAGGTGTCGGCGCGACGACGGCGGGCGACCCGCTGGCGCGCCTGTCGCGTTGGCGCGATGTGTTGAACAAGGCCAAGCAAGAGGGGCTTTGGTAATGAGATGCGTGGACAAGATTGAAGGGATGGGGGGCGTATGTCACTGATCCGCCAGGTTTGGCTCCTGCTGTTGGGCATGGTGCTGCTGTCGTTCCTGGGCAGTTTCGGGGTGTGGGTGATGTCGGCGCGCGGCTATCTCGAAACCGAGCTGCGCCTGAAGAACAGCGACAACGCCCAGTCGCTGGCTCTGACCGTGTCGCAGCAACATGGCGACCCAGCCTTGATCGAGCTGGTGATCGCCGCGCAGTTCGACACCGGCTACTACCGCTCGATTCGCTTGCGCACGGTCGACGGGCGGACGTTGATGGAGCGCGTGGCGGCAGTCGACAGTCTGGGTGACGTGCCGGCCTGGTTCGTGCGGATGGCGCCGATCGAGTCGCACCCCGGCGTGGCGCAGGTTTCGGACGGTTGGCGTGCGCTGGGCACCATCGAGGTGGTGAGTCAGTCGTCGTTTGCCTATGCCCAGCTTTGGCGTGGGGCGCTGCACACCGCGGCATGGCTGGTGTTTTCAGGGTTGATAGCTGGTCTGTTGGGGTCGTTTGGCGTGCGCTTCATCAAGCGGCCGCTGCGCGCCACCATCGAGCAGGCTCAGGCTTTGGTCGAGCGGCGCTTTGTGACTGTGCCGGAGCCTTCGGTGCCCGAGCTCGCGCGACTCAGCCGAGCGATGAACGCTGTGGTGCTGCGCTTGAAAGCGGTGTTCGAGGATCAGGCTGCGCAAGTCGAGCAGTTGCGCCTGCAGGCACATTGCGACCCGGTGACCGGCTTGGCGAACCGGCGGCACTTCCTGGGGCAGTTTGGCGCCGCATTGGCGCGAGAAGACGGCGTGCGCGCCGGCTCACTGCTGTTGGTGCGGGTGATGCATCTGCAGCATCTCAATCGCGACGTCGGCCATCACGGCACCGACCACATCTTGCAAGCTCTGGCGGCTCACCTGGGAGCGTTCGTGCGTGACGTGCCCGACCACGGCGACGGCACGGCTGCGGCGCTGGGGAGGCTCAACGGCGCGGACTTCGCCTTGCTGATGCCGCACAACGGTTCGGTGCGGGCCCAGGCGCAGGCCGTGTCCGACTACCTGCGGCCGACTTGCGCCGGGCTGGCCGGGCCGGTCGAGCTGGTGGTGGCCGGCGTGGGCTGGCAGCGGGGCGTGGCGGTGCACACGCTGATGGCGGTGGCCGACGAGACCCTGGCGCGGGCCGAGAGCCGAGGGGCCTTCGCCGTCGAGGCGGCCGAGGAGCCGGTGACCCCGCACGCCATGCAGGGAGAAGACGAGTGGCGTCAGCGCATCAGCCAGGCCGTGGCCGAGCGCCGCGCGCGGTTGATGAGCTTTCCGCTGGTCGATCGAGCCGGCAAGCTCGTGCACTTCGAGTGCCCGTTGCGTCTGCAGATCGACCCGGACAATGGCTACGACGAGGCTGCGTACTGGCTACCGCTGGCGTTGCGCACCCGGTTGACCGCCAGCACCGACGAGCTCGCGGTGAGCATGGCGCTGGAGCAGATTGCGGCCGATGGCCAGGCGCGGGGCGTGAACGTGTCGCCAGCGTCGCTGTTGAACAGCAGTTTCGTGCCGCGTCTGACCGTGCTGCTCGAGCGTGCGCCTGCGGCGGCCGCAGCGCTGTGGCTGGAGGTGCCCGAGTCGGTTGCCGTCGAGCGCTTCGAGGTCGTGCGCGACATGTGCCGGCAACTGCGTCCGCTCGGCGTGCGGGTGGGGCTGGAGCACGCCGGTGAGCGTCTGGCGCGCATCGAGCACCTGTTCGAGTCCGGGCTCGACTACGTCAAACTTGACGCGGCCATCGCGAACGGCGTGAGCGAAGACGATGCGCGAGCCGCCCATGTGCGCGGGACCGCCACCATGCTGCATGGGCTGGGCCTGCAGGTCTACGCCGAAGGTGTGACGCTGGGCAGCGATGCCGATGCTCTTTGGGCGTGCGGTGTCGATGGCATCACGGGGCCGGTCGTCGCATCGTGACGAGGCGGTCTTGCTGACGCAATGCTGACAGGGCTGCGAGGCGTGATGTCTGGCTGATCCAGCGAGCGAAATCGGGCGGAGGGTACGTCGATAATTGGCCGCTTTCCCCTGGAGACCCTTGTGAAAATCAGAACATTCTTGATCTCGTTGTGGCTGACGTGCGCGGCCGTGTTGCCGGTTGCTGCCAAGACGAGCAGCACCGCCCCAACCGGCTCGGCTCAGCTGAAGGCCGACCAGCGCGCCGACAAGGCGGCGCGTCGCCAGCTCCAGGAAGATCGTCAGGCACATGCCGCCTCGGCCACCATCGCGGCCGACAAGCGAGCCGTCGCGGCCGCCGACCGCAAGGTGCGTGCTGACAAGGCCGAACTCCAGCGCGCCAAGAAGCACAACAAGGCCGCGACCAAGCAGGCCAAGAAACGCGCCAAGCAGCAGGCCAAGCAAGCCAAGAAGGCCAAGAAGAAGGCTCACAAGTCAGCCCGCAAGACGGCCCATCCGCGGGCCGCCAGTCAGCCCTCGGTCTGACCCTGGCTGCTTTGCTGCGGCTACCTGGCGCCAGCCGGGGGTGACGTCAAACGATGTCGCTGCAGTGCACCCCGAAACACTCGGTTTTGCGGTCGGCGAAATAGTGCCGCAGCGTTTTGCGCACGGTGCTGAACGCGAGCTGATCCCACGGGATCTCATGCTCATGAAAGAGCTGCGCCTCGATGGTCTCGGGGCCGGGCGCGAAATCCGTGTCCAGCAGACGGGCGCGGTAATACAGATGCACCTGTCCGGCGCCGACCACGTTGAGCACCGTGTACAAGCCTTGCAACTCGATGCGCGCGCCGGCTTCTTCGTCGGTTTCGCGGCGGGCGCCTTCTTCGGTGGTTTCGCCCAATTCCATGAAGCCCGCCGGCAGCGTCCAGAAGCCGTAGCGAGGCTCGATGTTGCGACGGCACAGCAGCACCTGCTCGCCCCACACCGGCAGCGTCCCGACGACGTTGAGCGGGTTCACGTAGTGGATGTGGCCGCATGACGGACACACGGCGCGATCGCGGTTGTCGTCGGGCGGAACGCGGTATTCCACGGCGGTTCCGCATTGCTGGCAGTGCTGAATGCGTCGGGTCAAAAACATGGCCGCCAGTGTATCGCCGCGCCATGGAGCGCAGGTGACGACGAAGCGGCGAACCGTTTCGCTCTACTTGTCGGCGGCGGGGCGGATGGCGGTCAAGGCCGGTTTGCCGGCTTGGCGGTCGGATATCCCGTGCGGGCTGCGCGATTCGATGCCTGGCGCGAAGGCTTCCAGAACGCGCAGCGGCTGCCCAGCCTTGTAGAACACCGAGTACCGTGCCCACACCACACGGCTGTGGGTCAGGTTCGGTGCGCGGTCGGCGCACATCGCTTGCAGGTGCCGCAGCCAGACGGAGCCCGGCGCTAGGCGCAGCGCAAACAAGGGCGAGCGACTGACCCAGCGCTGGCTGAACAGCAGCTCGGCCAGCGAACGTGAGCCCAGCGCACGCAGCGAGCGCCAGGCTCCGGTCGCGTTGTGCGCGGCGGTAACACTGCGTGCATAAACCAGCGGTTGGCCGTCGACCAGCAACAGTACCTCGCGAGCATGCAGGCGTCGGGCGCCGACGCTGGCCACCTCGCCGGGCAAGGCACGCCGGGTGCCCTGGCTGAGCGGGCGCACCTCGAACCGCTGCCCGGTGGCGCGCAGGCGCAGGCTCAATGAGCCCGGCGCGAGCAGCCAGCGCTGCAACTGAGGGCTGACGGGCAAGGCTTGGCGGGGAGGGCGGCGCAAACTCGAACTCATGGGGCGCGGATCATAGCGGTCGCCGCATTTTCGCCGGGCGCGTCCCTACACTGTCGGCATGAGCAAGTCTGCGACACCGCCTGCCGCGCCGCCCCTCCATCCTGATTGGTTGTTGCCCGACGGGTTGCCGCCGGAGGTCGGGGCTTGCATGACCACGCGAGCCGGCGGTTGCAGCGCGGGGCCTTACGCCAGCATGAACTTGGGCGAATTCGTGGGCGACGACCCGGCTGCCGTGGCGCACAACCGGGCGCGACTCGCCGAGCAGATCGGAGCGCGTGCCGTGTTCTTGCAGCAAGTGCATGGCGTTCGCGTGGTGCACGTGACAGCACAGGACGCCTGGCCCGGCTCGGCGACGCTGCATCAGGCCGACGCCTGCGTGACCGCCGAACCGGGGCTGGCCTGCGTGGTGCAGGCGGCCGATTGCCTGCCGGTGCTGTTCGCCGCAGCCCGAGGGGTTGCGGTGGGCGCGGCGCATGCCGGCTGGCGTGGCCTGGCGGGTGGCGTGCTGGAGCAGACGCTGCAAGCCGTGTGCGCGGCGGGGCGCTGCCAGCCAGCCGAGGTGTCGGCTTGGCTGGGCGCGTGCATCGGCCCGGACGATTTCGAGGTGGGGGCCGACGTGTTGCACGCGTTTGGCGCGCCGGCGGTGCCGGGGCAGTCGGCGCCCCATTTCAAGGCCGGGGCTGCGGATCGCTGGTGGGCCGATCTGGCGAGGCTGGCGCGGCAGCGTCTCACCCAGTCCGGGGTGAAGGTGGTGAGCGGCGGCACGTGGCCGACGCATGGCTCACGGTTCTTTTCGTTCCGCCGCGACCGTGGGCTGACCGGGCGCATGGGCGCCGCCATCTGGATCCGGGGTTGACGCTGCCGCGGTCTGGTCGCCGCGTTCCTGCCGCCGGCGTGCCTTGCGGCGGACCGGGGTACCCAGCAGGTACAGCACGATGGCCAAGGGGCCGACCCCGTAAAGCAGCAGGGTGACGAGGGCGCCCAGGATGGTGCCGTTGGCATTGACGGCCTCAGCCACGGCCATCATCACGGCCACGTACATCCAGGCGATGGCGACGATCCACAAAAACATGGCGTGGATTGTCGGTGATCGAGCGACTCACCGACGTGCGGGGGGGCATGCCGGCGCTTCGCTGAGCGGCAACAAAGCGGTGCCAGAATAGAAACCAGTCGTTGCCGTGAGGCACGGCAGGGCTGCATCACGCTATTTCGCTGCTGGCATCGAAGTTGCTCAGTTGATCCGGCCCATCGAATTCCATTTTTATAAATCGAGGAGATTCATGGCAGTCACGTCACGGTCGCGCACGTCGCGCAGCAAAGCCCGCTCGGCTGGTTCGGCTCGGCCCGAGGCTCCCACATCCTCCCGTGACCAGGCCGATGCTCGTGCGCGGCAGGCGGAGTCGGCCAACGCTGCCAATGCCTGGCCTTTCGACGAACTGGCTTCCGCCTTCGGATCGAGCGTGGGTCAGACCGTGCAACAGCTCGCGGGGCTGACGGTGCCGTCCGAGGCCTTGCAGGAACTGCGGGCGGACTACCTCAAGCAGGCCTCGTCGCTCTGGAACACGGCGGTCGAATCGCCGGACAAGCTCGCCCCCACCGACCGCCGCTTCGCCTCGGGCGATTGGGCGGGCAACCACATGGCTGCCTTCACGGCTGGCATGTATCTGCTCAACGCCCGAACCATGATGCGGCTGGCCGAGGCCCTGCAGGGTGACGACAAGGCGCGCCAGCGTGTGCGCTTCGCCGTGCAGCAGTTCGTTGACGCGGCCAGCCCGGCCAACTACCTGGCGCTCAACCCCGAAGTGCAGCGCCTGGCGCTGGAGAGCGGTGGCAAGACGCTGCAGGCGGGGCTCGATCAGCTGATGAGCGATTTGCGGCGCGGCTACATGTCGCAGACCGACGAGTCGGTCTTCGAGGTGGGTCGCAACGTGGCCACCACCGCGGGCGACGTGGTGTTCGAGAACGAACTGATCCAGCTCATCGAATACCGTCCGCTGACCAAGCAGGTGCACGAGCGGCCGATCCTGTTCGTGCCGCCGTGCATCAACAAGTACTACATCCTCGATCTGCAACCCGAGAACTCGCTGGTGCGCTACGCCGTCGAGCAGGGGCACCGCGTGTTCGTGGTGAGCTGGGTGAACCCCGACGAATCGCTGGCCCAGAAGTCGTGGGACGACTACGTGGCCGAGGGCGTGATCGAAGCCATCCATGCGGTGCGCGACATCTCGGGCCAAGGCCGCATCAACACCCTCGGTTTCTGCGTGGGCGGCACGCTCCTCACCACCGCGCTGGCCGTGCTCAAGTCACGCGGCGAGAGCCCGGCGCACAGCCTGACGCTGCTCACCTCGTTCCTCGATTTCTCGAACACCGGCATCATGGATGTGTTCGTCGACGAGGCCCTGGTGCAAGTGCGCGAAATGACCATCGGCGCGCAGAGCCCGAGCGGCGGCAAGCTGCTCAAGGGCCAGGAACTGGCCAGCACCTTCTCGTTCCTGCGCCCGAACGATCTGGTCTGGAACTACGTGATCGGCAACTACCTCAAGGGCGAGACCCCGCCGCCGTTCGACCTGCTGTACTGGAACTCCGATTCCACCAACCTGCCGGGGCCGATGTATTGCTGGTACCTGCGCCACACCTATCTGCAGAACGAGCTGAAGCAGCCGGGCAAGCTCACTGTTTGCGGCGAGCCGGTCGATCTGGGCACGGTTGATGTGCCGGCGTTCATCTACGCCTCGCGCGAAGACCACATCGTGCCGTGGGACGGGGGCTACGCCTCGACCCGCATCCTGAGCGGACCCAAGCAATTCGTGCTGGGTGCTTCGGGGCACATTGCTGGCGTGATCAACCCGGCGTCCAAGAACAAGCGCAGCTACTGGACGCGCACCACGCGTGGCGGCGAAGACGGCAAGCTCAGTCATACCGAGTGGCTTGCTGCGGCGACCGAGCACCCGGGCAGCTGGTGGACCGAATGGTCGCGCTGGCTGCAAGGGCAAGGCGGCAAGTTGGTTGCGGCGCCGCGCCAGCCCGGCAGCAAGCGGTACCCGGCGATCGAGCCGGCGCCGGGGCGTTACGTCAAACGCCGCGCTTGAGATTTCATCCACCCATGGCCTGCGCCGTCATCAGCCTGTCGATGTGCGAGCCGACCATCCACTCTGAAGGAGCACTCAAATGACCGACATCGTGATCGTTGCCGCCGCCCGTACGGCCGTGGGCAAATTCGGTGGCACGCTGGCCAAGACCCCGGCGTCCGAATTGGGCGCCACCGTGATCAAGGCGCTGCTGGAGCGCGCCAAGCTCACGGGTGACCAGGTGAGTGAAGTGATCCTGGGCCAGGTGCTGCAGGCCGGGTGCGGGCAGAACCCCGCGCGCCAGTCGGTCATCAAGGCCGGGCTGCCGCACGCCGTGCCGGCCATGACCATCAACAAGGTGTGCGGCTCGGGCCTCAAGTCGGTGATGCTGGCTGCGCAGTCCATCCGCGACGGCGACGCCGAAATCGTGATCGCCGGCGGGCAAGAGAGCATGAGCCTGTCGCCCCACGTGCTGCCCAACTCGCGCGACGGCCAGCGCATGGGCGACTGGAAGCTGGTGGATTCCATGATCATCGACGGCCTGTGGGACGTGTACAACCAGTACCACATGGGCATCACCGCAGAAAACGTGGCCAAGCAGTACGGCATCACCCGCGAGCAGCAAGACGCGCTGGCGCTGGCTTCGCAGCAAAAAGCGGCGGCCGCGCAAGACGCAGGGCGCTTCAAGGACGAGATCGTGCCGGTGCTGATCGCGCAGAAGAAGGGCGACCCCATCGTTTTCGATAGCGACGAATACCTCAACCGCAAGACCACCGCCGAAGCGCTGGCGGGCTTGCGCCCGGCGTTCGACAAGGCAGGCAGCGTCACGGCCGGCAATGCCTCGGGCATCAACGACGGCGCGGCTGGCGTGGTGGTGATGAGCGCCAAGAAGGCCGATCAACTCGGCCTGAAGCCGCTGGCACGGATCGCTTCGTACGCCAGCGCAGCACTCGACCCGGCCTACATGGGCATGGGGCCGGTGCCGGCGTCGCGCCGCGCGCTGGAGCGAGCCGGCTGGAAGGCGGCCGATCTCGATCTGCTCGAGATCAATGAGGCCTTCGCGGCGCAGGCCTGCGCCGTGCACAAGGAGATGGGCTGGGACACCAGCAAGGTCAACGTGAACGGTGGCGCGATCGCCATCGGGCATCCCATCGGCGCGTCGGGTTGCCGCGTGCTGGTGACCTTGCTGCATGAAATGCAAAAGCGCGACGCCAAGAAGGGCATCGCGTCGTTGTGTATTGGTGGCGGCATGGGCGTGGCCCTGACCGTCGAGCGTTGAACTCGTGGCGGCGTGCGATAGGGAGTTATCGATTGGCACGCCGTTTTGATTTTTACTAAGGAGACGAACATGAGTCAAAAAGTAGCCTACGTGACCGGCGGCATGGGTGGCATCGGCACGGCAATTTGCCAGCGCCTGCACAAGGACGGCTACAAGGTGGTGGCAGGTTGCGGCCCGAGCCGCGACCACGTGAAATGGCTGGCCGAGCAAAAGGAGCTGGGTTACGAGTTCTACGCTTCGGTGGGTAATGTGTCCGACTGGGACTCCACCAAGGCCGCCTTCGAGAAGGTCAAGGCTGAAGTCGGCATCGTTGACGTGCTCGTCAACAACGCCGGCATCACGCGCGACGGGATGTTCCGCAAGATGACCAAGGCCGATTGGGACGCGGTGATCGACACCAACCTCAACAGCCTGTTCAACGTGACCAAGCAGGTCATTGACGACATGCTCGACAAGGGTTGGGGCCGCATCGTCAACATCTCGTCGGTGAACGGTGAAAAAGGCCAGTTCGGCCAGACCAACTACTCGGCCGCCAAGGCCGGCATGCACGGTTTCACGATGGCGCTGGCACAAGAAGTGGCCGGCAAGGGCGTGACTGTGAACACCGTGTCGCCCGGCTACATCGGCACCGAAATGGTTCGTGCGATTCGCCCTGACGTGCTCGAAAAGATCGTCGCCACGATTCCGGTCAAGCGCCTGGGCACGCCGGAAGAAATCGCTTCGATGGTGTCGTGGGTGGCTTCGGAGCAATCAGGCTTTGCGACCGGCGCCGATTTCTCGGTCAACGGCGGTTTGCACATGGGTTGACGCGATAGCGCCGTTGTGCCGACACGGCCCGGTCGGTCACCCTTGCCGGGGTGACTTGCCGGGCCGATTTGTTGTGCGCTCTGCTTTTGCGCGCGGTTTGCACGCGGGCGCCATGAAGCTGACTGCTCCTGGCGCCTTGATGCTCACGACGCAGCAAAGGGCGCTTCTTGCCGTGCCACCAGGCGATCAAGTGCGGCGCAGACTTCGGCAAAGCTGCCACTGATCACCACGCGCTGCGGATCGACCGGGTCGGCGTGAACGCGTGGCAACGTGGAGGCGTCGAATTCAAGCGCGGTGTTCATTCGCACGGGACTCAAACGCCGCGAGGCGATTCTGCTGCGGCGTATGGCTGGAACGCGGTCGGCTTCGCTCGGCGCAATGGGCAGACGCTGGGCGCCGGAAGCTCTCGAGTGACTTTCGATTTGCACGGCGCCACCGGGCGGCAGATGCCGTATGCATGTTCGGGTGTTTTGCCACGAATCAGCGGCATTGTTCGGCGCAGAGGCCGAACGTGAGCGCATGAGACGTTTGAACAGCCGCGTGAGTGCAGCCAGCTCGAATGTCGTCGCGTGCTGGCTGGGGGCCGAGTCGCGTTGCGATGCAGTATTGCCGGGCGAGGCAACTGCCAGAGATGAACGCGTGGTGGACGCAGCGATTGAGCCTTTCACCAAGGCAAGTGAGTGTAGAAGCATGACGGACTCCGAATTTCAAAAACATCAATGAAGTTCGGCAGGATTCAGAACCAGGATTCGCCGGAGGGATTGCACCGGATGTCACCGATGCGAATGCCCGCCACCCTCTGGCGAATGGGATCGATATCTCCAGTTAAGGCGTTACGGTGCGGTGCCTTGCAGCTCGCGTTTCAAAGCCAGGACGGCCCCTGCATAGCGCGCCTTGCGCTGCTCGGTGTGTTGCCACCATGGTCGAGCCGGCCCGCCGCGCATGAATTCGGTGGCGGCCAGAAAGGTGTCGAGCACGCAGGGGTCGTGGTAAGCACCGGTTTGACGGCACAAGGTTTCGTACAGCACCCAGCCGTCTTGATCGACGAGTTGCTGTGGGGTGTGGACGCCCAGTTGGCGCAGATCGTCGGCCAAGGCCCGGCCGATGTTCGGAATGTGTTCGAGTTGCACACAGTCGGTCGCGCGCAGGGCTTTGCGCGGTGCAGCGGCCCCGTGACGGGCGCGTTGGCTGCCGATGATGTGCGTGCTCATGGGGCTTGGCCTTTACATCAGCATGTTGTTGCGGATGAGCCCCACCGCCAGACCTTCGAGCTCGAAGTCTTCGCTGTCGGGCGAGACGACGATGGGTTGGAAGTCGGGGTTCTCGGGCAGCAGCTCGATGCCATGCTTGGTCTTGCTCAGGCGCTTGACGGTGACCTCGTCACCCAGGCGGGCCACCACGATCTGGCCGTTCTTGGCTTCGCGGGTCTTTTGCACGGCAAGCAGGTCGCCATCGAGGATGCCGGCGTCGCGCATGCTCATGCCTCGCACGCGCAGCAGGTAGTCCGGGCGGCGTGCGAACAGGTGCGGCTCGACCACCACGGTTTGATCGATGTGCTCTTGCGCCAGGATGGGGCTGCCTGCCGCCACGCGCCCGACCAGCGGCAGCGTCAGCTGGCTGAGGCTGGGCAGCGGCAGATTGAATTGCTTGATGCGAGATTCGGCCAGGGAGCGCAGGGTTTCGGAGCGCAGGCGGATGCCCCGCGAGGTGCCGCCCACCAGCTCGATGACGCCTTTGCGGGCCAAGGCTTGCAAGTGTTCTTCTGCGGCGTTGACCGACCGGAACCCCAGCTCGGCGGCGATTTCGGCCCGAGTGGGGGGCGCGCCAGTGCGCTCGATGGCGGTTTGCACCAAGTCGAGGATTTGCTGCTGTCGGGCAGTGAGTTTGGGGGTGTCGTCCACAACGCGCTCGCAGGTTGAGAAAAAGAAAAGCTCCCTGAGCTGGCTTTGACAGGTTGAATGTGATGGCCTGTTTTTTTGTCCAGTATCTGTATTTTTATACAGATGCAGGCTGAGCGCAAGCGGGCGGACGCTCGCGGCGGCGGGTACACGTGTGGGGTGCCAGCCGGACGGCATCCGGCAGGGGGGTCAGGCCGCGCAGGTGCGGTTCTTGCCGGTCCGCTTGGCTTCGTAGAGCGCTTCGTCGGCGCGGTCGAGCGTGGCCTCGATGGCTTCGCCCGAGCGGAAGAGGGTCACGCCGGCCGAGAAGGTGATGAAGACCTGCTGGTTCTCGTGCATGAACACCTGCGCGCTGAGCTGACGTTGTAGGCGGGTGATGGCCGACTGCGCCTCGTCGAGCGGGGTATCGGGCAGCAGGATGACGAACTCCTCGCCGCCGTAGCGGGCCAGCGCGTCGCTGGGGCGCAGCAAGCCCTTGACGGTGCTGGACAGGAACTTCAGCGCTTCGTCGCCGGCCTGGTGGCCGAGTTGGTCGTTGAGGCGCTTGAAGTTGTCGATGTCGAGCAGCGCGACGGCCAGGGTGCCGCCGTTTCGTTCGATGCGGGACTGCTCGACCTCGAAGGCGCGCATCAACCCGCGGCGGTTGGCGACTTGCGTGAGCGGGTCGGTGGAGACCTCGTCGGACAGGCGGCGGATTTCGTCTTCAAGTTGCTTGACGCGGTCGGTGAGCTCGGTGGCGCGGGCGTGCTCGGACTGCAGCTTTTCCTGGGTCTGGCTGACCAGGTTTTGCACGGCGCGGGTGTCTTCGACCATTTCGCGCACCACGCCGGCCAGGCTCTCGATGGAGTCGGCGTGCACGATGGTGTCGACGTAGCCGCTCAGGCTGTCTTGAAAACGCCCGGTGTGGTGACCCAGCTCGGCGATCTCTTGCAGCATCTGGTGAATCAACTGCTTGAGGGCGGCCTTGGCGGCATCGCGTTCGGCGCGCAGCACCTGTTGGCGAGCGCGGGTGTCGTGCAACAGCTGGCTGATGCGCCGCACGCCGCGCGCGTTCAGCCCCTCGTCGAGCTGGTGGCGCATGGCCGCGCACTGGCCGCGCACCCAGGAGTCGTCTTCGCTCAGGTCGGTCAGGCTGTCGGTGAGCTCGTGGCAGAGGCTGCCGAGCAGGTCGACCAGATGGTTGCGATGCTGCAGCACGCGGCGGGCGTCGCCGCAGGCGGTACGCACGCTGTCGAGCATCTCGGCTGACAGGGGCAGCAACGGCGGTGTGGGGGCCAGCTCTCGAGTGGCCGCGTACACGGCGGTGGCGGCCTCGACGGCGCGCGGGTCGGGCGCAGGCAGGGCCTCGCGCACGGTTTGGCCCAGTTCGTCCACGACGCCGCTCCACAGCTGGGTCTGCTCGCCGTTGACCGCCAGCGAGGCACCGTTGCTGCTGGCGGCGGCGGGCTCGGCAGGTGCGTCGCTCTCGGGTTCGTCCAGCCAGGCGCCCATGTCGGTATCGACGGCGTCGTCGAGTTTTTCACCGTCCCAGCTCGCCACGAGTTGACTGAGCCGGTGCTGCAGGCGCTGCAAGTTCGATTTGCTGCCGTCCAGCACCCGTTGCAGGCTTTCCTTCTTGCGTCCGGTGGTCCATTGGCGGCTGCCGCGTTCGATGCCGCGCACCACTCGGCCGATCACGTCGGCCCAGGCCGGGCCATCGAGGCCGGTACCGCCGGTAGCTTCTGCGGTCGTCTCTTTGGCTGGCTCCTTGGGCGGCTCGACGCCAGCTTCGAGCTGGTAGGCGCGCTGGTAGTTTTCGGGTGTGGGTTCGAGCTTTTCAATGGCCAGACGACGCAACGCGGCCTTGGCCAGTTGGGCGGGGGCGGGAGGCGTGGTCACGGTCGCGTAGGGGCCTGGGTTGTTGGTTTGAAAGGCAACGCAGGCGAAGGCTGGCGGCTTGGCGGAGGGGCCCGACTCAGGCGTTGGGCACGGCGCGTTGTGGGCGGTTGCCGGCGCCGCGCACGCCCGAGGGCGCGGTCAGCGTTTCAGTCACGTTGATCCAGGGCGCCGCGCGCGGTTGGATCGTTTGCAGCACCCATTGCTCGACTTGCTCGGGCGGCAAGGGCTTGCTGAACAGGTAGCCCTGCATGATGTGGCAGCCCAGCGAATGCAGCACCTGCATCTGGCGCAGGTCTTCGACGCCTTCGGCGATCACGCGCAGCCCCAGCGAGCGCGACAGCGCAATGATCGCGGCCACCACGGCCGAGCTCTGTGGCGTGATGCCGAGGTCGCGCACAAATGATCGGTCGATCTTGAGTTCGCTGATGGGCAGGGTGGTGAGATAGGCCAGCGACGAGTAGCCCGTGCCGAAGTCGTCGATCGAGATCTCGACGCCGAATTGGGTGAGCCGGTTGAGCGCCGGGATCACGCCTTGCAGATCCTTCATCAGGCCGGTTTCGGTGATTTCGAGTTGCAGTGCGTGGTGGCTGACGCCCTGGTTGGTGACGGCGTCTTGAATGCGGTCGATCAGGTCGTCGCGCTCGAACAGGCGGCTGGGCAGGTTGACGGCGATGGACGAGTCGAAGCCGATGCTGTCTTTCCAGCGTTTCGCCTGGCGGGCGGCTTCGTCGATGGCCCATTCGCTCATCGGGATGATCAGGCCGGTTTCTTCGGCCAGCGGAATGAAATCGGCTGGAGGCACCAGCACGCCGTTGCGCTGCCAACGCATCAACGCTTCGGCGCCGACCATCTCGGCGGTGCGCACGTCGACCTTGGGCTGGTAGTGCAGCACCAGTTCGTTGCGCTCCACGGCCTTGTGCAAGGCGGTTTCGAGCTCCAGCCGCTCGCGGCCCTTGCCAGCAAGATGCGGCGCGTAGAGCAGGGCGCTGTTGCGGCCTTGTGCCTTGGCGGTGTACATCGCCACGTCCGAATTGCGCAGCAAGTCGGCGACGTTCAAGCCGTCGGTCGGGAACATCGCGATGCCGACGCTGGCCGTGACGAAGCATTCTTGCCCGCCCACGAGGATGGGTTCGCGCAGGACTTCCAGTACGTGCTGGGCCACGCCCTGCACCTCGGCTTCGGTATGGATCTCAGGCAGCAGGGCCACGAATTCGTCGCCACCCAGTCGGCCGACAGCTTCGAGCGTGCGGTGCCAGCGGGTCGGGCCGGCATCGACCGAGCTTTCGAGCACCTGATCGGAGTGGCGCACGCAGCTGCGCAGTCGGCGCGAGACTTCCATCAGCAACTCGTCGCCGGCCGCGTGGCCGAGCGTGTCGTTGATGATCTTGAAGCGGTCGAGATCGACCAGCAGCAGACCCACGCGGTGATTGAGTCGCTTGGCGTGCTCGATGGCGCGCTCGGCGCGCCAGATCAACTGGCGGCGGTTGGGCAAGCCGGTGAGCGCATCGAAGTTGGCGAGATGCTTGATCTTGTCTTCGGCGATGCGGCGGTCCGTGACGTCTTGCACGATGCCGGTGTAGCCCAGCAGCGCCCCCTGCTCATTGAACTCCGGCTCGGCCTCGATGTGCACCACGCGCTGGCGGCCGTCCAACTGGATGATGGGGATGTCGGTGCAGAGGATGGTGCTGTGGTGGATCACCTGCCGCAGGATGGTCAGCAAGCCGTTGCGATCCTCCTCGGCCAGCATGCGCAGCACCCCGCGCAGGCCGAGCTGGTCGCCGGCACCCAGGCCGAAGACGCGCAAGCCTTCGACCGAGAAGACGATGCCACCGTGTTGGCGATGCCAGTCGAAGCTGCCCATGCGGGCCAGGTCTTGCGCGCGCGCCAACTTGGTCTTGCTGCGTTCGAGCTCGTTGCGGGTGCGCGAGGCGCGCAGCAGGTAGCGCAGGCGCCCGGCCAGCAGGCTCCACTGGGTCGATTTGACGAAGAAATCGGTTGCGCCCGCTTCATAGGCGCGGCTGATCGAGGCGTCGTCGTCGAGACCGGTCAGCATGAGCACGGGCAGCGATTCATAGCCCGGCAGATGGCGCAATTCCTTGCAGGTCGAGAAGCCGTCCCGGCCCGGCATGATGGCGTCAAGCACCACCACATCGGGCAACCACTCGGTCAGCATGTGGATGGCTTGCTCGCCGCTCGATGCTTCGGTGATCGAGAACCCACGCTCGCGCAGCGCGATCGAGGTCAACAACAGGTTGACTTCATCGTCGTCGACCAGCAGCACACGAGGCTGCTCGACCGGGTCGTCGTCCGCGAAGAGGGGTTGCGAATTCATTACTTGTTTTGTAGCAGGGATCGAAGGCTTTGCACCACTAGGTCAATTTCTACCGACAAGTTTTCAACGCGCGGCCCAAGGGCACCTCCCGACCCCTGGCGAATCATCAACTCGATTTCGGCACACATCTGCGACAACTTGATGGCCCCGATGCTGGCCGAAGACGATTTCAAGGTGTGCGCAACGTGACTGATGCCCGTTAAATCGCCATTCGCGTGCGCTTCGAGCAGCATGGGCTGAAGTCGGCCGACCGACGCCTCGAAGGCATTGAGCACGCGCTCAAGCAGCTTGTTGTCGCCGTTGGGGTCGAGATCGCGCAAGCGCTTGAGAGCTTGCGGATCGAGCACGATCGGCGCGGACTCGGTTGCGGATGTGACTTGTGTCACGCTCGAGGTCGGCTGGGCAGTCGTTGCCCGGGCGGGATTCGACGACGCGACCGGCGGTGGCGTGTCGCCAGGGGGGGGAGGAGTGGTGGACACGGGTTTCAGGCGTTTGTTGAGCACCGCCAGCAACTGGCTTTGCCGGAAGGGTTTGGAGAGGTAGTCGTCGAAGCCGAGATTCAAGAAACGTTCCTCGTCGCCGTCCAGCGCGTTGGCCGTGACGGCGATGACGGGTGTGTCGGGCGGGTTGACGAAATCGAACCGGCCGTTGCGGCCGCGCCGGAAGTAGCCCAGCGCCTCGACGCCGTCCATTCCGGGCATCTGGATGTCCATGAGAACCAGGTCGAAGCGCTTCTCGCACAGCGCGCGCAGACCCTCCAGGGCCGAGCCCGCGACCTGGATCTGGCAGCCCAGGCGACGCAGCATGTGGCTGATGACTTCTTGGTTGACCGGATTGTCCTCGACAACCAGGATCGTGCGGCGCAATTCGGGCAGATCGGTCGAGCCGTCCAGCCGCAAGGGCGACACGCCGAGGATCGCCTGACGCAACTCGGACTTGCGCACCGGCTTGGCCACGAAGCGCTGGAAGCCCGCGTCTTGTGCGCGCCGCACGTCGTCGGGGCTGGATACCGACGATAGCAATATGAGCTTCAGCTCGGGGTGACGCCCCGATTGCCGCAAAGCCAAGGCCAGGCTGATGCCGTCCATATTGGGCATCTGCATGTCGATGAGCGCCAGGTCGAATTCGCCGGCCGGCTTGGCAAGCAAGGTGCTCAGCGCCTGC
The DNA here is from genome assembly GCF_041915145.1 of Aquabacterium sp. Taxonomy (GTDB): domain Bacteria; phylum Pseudomonadota; class Gammaproteobacteria; order Burkholderiales; family Burkholderiaceae_C; genus Aquabacterium. Next base: position 25,588 of record NZ_JAYSBZ010000008.1, read on the forward strand.
TGTCCATCGGCGGCCAGCGTGACCCGCATGCCCCAGGCCGTCAGCATGTTTTCGATGATCGTGCGGTTGGTCTCGTTGTCGTCGGCCACCAGCACGTTGAGTGTGGGCATGGCGACGCCATCGTGCTCGCCCGGCGAGGTGTCCGCCGCGTCACCGCAGCGCATGGGGACGCGGAAGATGAACTCCGAGCCGATGCCGGGTGCGCTGCGCGCTTCGATCTGGCCGCCCATCAGCTCCACCAGCTGCTTGGAAATGGCCAGGCCCAGCCCGGTGCCGCCATAGCGCCGGGCCATGCCGCCGTTGGCTTGCGTGAAGGCGTTGAACAGCCGTGGCAGCACCTCGGGGGTGATGCCGATGCCGGTGTCTCGCACGGTGAATTCGAGCATCAATTGAGGGCGGCCTTCCGACGTGATCGGCTCGGTAGGCTCGACCTGACGCAGGTCCACCACCACTTCGCCGCTTTCGGTGAACTTGATGGCGTTGGCCACCAGGTTGGTGATCACCTGACGCAAACGCAGCGGGTCGGCGTGCACGACAGCCGGCAAGCCGGCTTCTTCACGGAAGCTGAGCTCCAGGCCTTTTTCGTGAGCGCGCGGCGCCAGCAGTTCGAGCGTGTCCTCGACCACGCTGCGCAGCGAGAAGTCGGTGGACGCGAGCTCGAGTCTGCCCGCCTCGATCTTGGCGAAGTCGAGGATGTCGTTGATGATTTCGAGCAGGCTCTCGCCCGAGCGGTAGACCGCCTGGGCAAAGCGCCGTTGCTTGTCGGACAGCGGGGTGCCCAGCAGCAGCTCGGTCATGCCCAGGATGCCGTTCATCGGCGTGCGGATCTCATGGCTCATATTGGCCATGAATTGGCTCTTGGCCTGGCTGGCGGCCTCGGCCAGGTCACGGGCGCGTTGCAGCTCGAGCGCGTGACGCCGCTCGTCGGTCACGTCGGACACCAGACCGTAGATGCGTACGTCGCCGTTGGGCAGCCGGCGTGTGCGGGTGCAGTGGCGCAGCCAGCGCATGCCCTTGTCGGGGTGCTGGATGCGCAGGGTGACGTCGGTCGGCTCGAAGCGGGCTTCCTGGTCTTGCTGCAGCACGAAGAGCGGGCGGTCCTCTTCGATTACCACGTCTTTCAGGCTGTCGGGGCGGCGCAATATCTCGTTTTCGCTGACGCCCCAGAGGTCTTGCGTGCTGGGGCCCAGGTAAAGATAGTGCTCGCGCCCCGGCGTGGCGACGTAGACACAGTCTTCCATCGACTCGACCAGTTCGCGATAGCGCAACTCGGACTCCTCGAGATCGGTTTGCGCACGGCGGGCTCCGGTGATGTCGCTGGCCAGCGTGATCAGCAGACGCGGGGAGTCGTCGGCATTGCGCAGCGCGAAGTGGCGCGCGCTGATGGTGAGCATCGGGCCGCCAGCGCTCCATTGAAAGTCCCGCTCGATGGTGGCGTGCTTGTCGATGGCCTCTTGCATCGTGGGCAGCGCGAGCTCCAGCACGCTCTTGCCGAGAGCCTCGCTCACGGTGCGTCCGACCACTTCGTCGCGGCGCAGGCCGAATTCGAGTTCGGCGTAGCGATTGGTGGCCACGATGCGCAAGGTGCCGGGCTCGATCACGAACAGGCTCATCGGCAGGTTTTCCATCAGCGCCTCAAGGAACTCGCGTTCCATCTCGCGTTGATGCTCACGCTGCTTGCGCTCGGTGATGTCGGTGAACAGGCAGACAAATTGCCGACGGTTGTCGGTCTCGTCGAGCATCTGGATGGCGTCGATCTCGCCCCAGTAGCTTTGCGTGCCCCCGCCGGACTGGCGATTCGCGGCGTATTCGAGGCGGAAGGCCTGCCCGCGCTCGAACTGGCCGCCGAGCTCGGGCACGCAAGCGCGGCTGGCGTCGTCGAACGACAGCAGTTCGCACAGGGTGGCTCCCTTGACGCGATCGCTCGTCCAGCCGGTCAAGTCGAGCAGTGCCCGGTTGAACCATTCGATCGTGCCGTTGCGGTCGGTGATGGCCACGCCGCTGGCAATGCGCGAGGCCACCAGCGCCAGGCGGCCCAGGTGCTCGGTGCTGCTGGCGATGTGCGCCTTGTTGGCTTCGCGTTGTGCTGCGGCGCAAAGCTGGATGCGGGCCAGTTCGAGCAATTGCGGCAACTGCGGCGGCTGGCGCACGGGGTCGTACATCTCCAGCACGGCTTGCGGCACGCCATCGACCACCACCGGAACGGCAATCACACGGTGCACCCGGCGCGGTCGCCAGGCGTGAGCCTCGTTGTGCGAGCTGGTCGGCAATTCGCAAATCACGGCGGCTTGACGAGTGATGGCCCAGCCGATCGGCGCGTCGTCGCGGTGCACGGTGCCCAGCGAGGATACGTCGATGTGGTCCATGCCCCCGGTGGTGGTTTCGCCCCACGGACGCACCAGTGCGTTCTCGCCGTTCCAGCCTTCCATGCGTAGTCGCATCATGCCGCGCGTTCCCAAGTGGGCCTGCAGCAGGGTGCCTACCCGGCTCAGCGCAGCGCCGAGCGACGTGGCCGAATGCGCGGCGTCGGCCAGCGCCAAGGCAATGTCGAGCGCGTCGCGGTCGGCCGATGCCATGCCGGGCATGCCAGTGCCAGGCAAGGGCTGAGTCGCGGCGATGTCGGTGGCTCGATGATCCATGAACTGCTCAGTATCTCAATCCAGCTAGAACGAGGCGGGCACCAATATGTCGATGGGCCAGCCAGTGTAAGTATTCAGACGACGCAATATCCGCCGCAGGACATCGCCGATCCCGCGTTCGTCTTCCCTCTCGCGTGTTTGTATGCAAAGCATGCCGGATTTGGCAATTGGCAAAAGGTCGAAATGACCGGTGGGAGCCCCCAAATACGACGTTGAGTGCGCGTCACTACCGAGGAAATTCAGACGCCAATCCTTACAATCACGACCATGAATCATGCTCGCCACGACGAGCCGGCGATCGCTGGCCGAAGCTTGCCCTGGGCCAGGTTGCTGGCTGCGGTGGTGGTGGCAACCTTGTTGCTGGGCGTGGTGCAATCGTTTTGGCAGTCCGCCGCAGCCAGTGCGGATACGCCTTTTATTTCGGGCTGGTGGCTCGGTTTGGCCGTCGGCTTGGTATTGGTGATGGCCGCCGCCTATTTTCTGGCCCGTCGCAATCGCTTGCGCCGACAGTATTTCGCGCAACGTATACAGAATACCCAACTGGTCGATTTGCTCGACGTCTGGTTCTGGCAGACCGATGCGGCATTTCGCCTGACGACCATTCGTCCGCCAGCCGGTTCTCCTGATTCGCACTGGGTCTGGGCTCAGGCGACAGGCGCGGAGGTCTGGGACACCTGGCCGGAGCCGTCGTCCACTCGCCTGGCGGGCGCGACAGATGCATCCGGGCCGTTCTCCGGAACAGTTCTCGGCACCCGATTGCGAGCACGGGCTCCGGTGATCGATGTGGTGGTGACCTGGCCTGCTTCGGGTCAATCGCAAAACTTCTTGCTGAGGGGCGTGCCACGATACGGGGCGAACGGTCAGTTCATCGGATTCGAGGGCACATTGCGTCCGGTGGCGCCGCTGGTCGCAACTGAGTCTGAACTCACCGCCGCAACCGCGCTGAACATGGCCGATGCCGTGATGCGCAGCCTGCCCAGCCCGGCCAGCCTGGTCGAGTGGGGCGGCAGCGATGCCAGCCGCCTGGTGGTTCGCCTCAACGCCGAGGCCGCCACGTATTTCCATCACATGGAATACGCACCGACGGCGCTGCCGGTGTCGGCTTTGCTGGCCCATGCTCCGAGTGAGTTGGGGCCGCAAGCCTATTTGAATCTCGTTGATGCCGTGACGGAGTTGCTGCGCGACGCGCCCTCCGTGACTCTGCTTGGTCGACCGCATGCGGTGGTCAAGCAGATCGGCTCGGTCGATGTCGAGGTGAAGCTGGTGGCGGCCTGGGCGGATGGCCGGCGCGCGCCGTGGTTGCTGTTGAACTGGCGTTGCCGCGACGATCACGAGCAGCAGGCGTTGCGCGACGAGCAAGAGGCTTTCAGCTATGCCGTGTCCCATGATCTGCGTGCGCCGCTGCGGGTGGTGGAAGGCTTCACGCGCATCCTCAAGGAAGACTACGGCCGCACGCTCGATCGCATCGGCAACGATCATCTGGAACGCGTCCTGGGGGCTGCCGCCCGCATGAACGGCATGATCGATGCCCTGCTGGCGCAGGCCAAACTGTCGCGTCAACCCATGGCGCGGCAGCCGGTCAATCTGTCGCAGCTGGCCAGCTTCGTGATCGACGATCTGCGCAAAGAGACGCCCGATCGGCTGATCGACATCGACATCACGCCGGGCATGCAGGCCGATGGCGACCCCATGCTGCTACGCATCGTGCTTGAAAACCTGCTGGGCAACGCCTGGAAGTACAGCGGCAAGAAGGCCCGAGCCCGCATTGAATTCACCCGTGAGCTCAAAGACGGGCGTGCCGGCCAATGGGTCTACGCGGTGCGCGACAACGGCGTCGGCTTCGACATGCGTTACGCCGACCGCCTCTTCGGCATGTTCCAGCGCCTGCACAGCGCCAACGACTACCACGGCACGGGGGTTGGGCTGGCCTCGGTTCGGCGCATCATCCACCGGCATGGCGGGCAGATCTGGGCGGAGTCCGAGGTGGATCAGGGGACGACGTTCTATTTCACCCTTGATCCGGGTGCGCCGTCCCGCCCTTGAGCAGGGCTTACTCGGGGCCGAGTTCGCTGAGCGTTTCTTGCGCTTCGATCAGACGGGTCGCGTGGGCTTCGAGGCTGATTTGTTGTGAGCCGGCTACCTTGCGCAGGCGCTCCAGGGCTTGCTGGCGCGACAGGCTGTAGCGGTGCATCACGATACCCATGGCCACCGCCACGGTGACCGATTCGGCATCGGCCGATGGCGGCGCCGAAACCGCTTCAGCCGGTTCCTCAGCCTCATGCACGACTGGTTCGTTGCTCGCCACGGTGCGATCGTCCGCGCTATGAGTGGCCAGCGTGGCCGTGCGGGAGCGCAGGTTCGAGAATGCCGCCTCGACGGCCGGCACGATCTGGTGGATGTCGAGCGGCTTGACCAAGTAGGCCACCGCGCCCAATTCTTTGACTTGCGCGACCGTGGCGTCGTCGGAGAACGCCGACAGGAACATGAACGGCATCTGGCAGTAGTCGCGCAGATAGGCTGCCACGTCGAAGCCGGTCTTGCCCTCCATGCGGATGTCGAGCAGCGCCAGATCGGGTTTGTGTTCCCGCGCGAGCAGGATGGCGTCGTCGCCGTTATCGGCGTCGATGACTTCGTAGCCGGCCTGCGAAAGGCCGTGGGTAAGCGTCGCCAGCACCAGGCGATCGTCGTCCACGACCAGAATCTTGCCCTTGTTCATTTCTTGTCCTTGCTGCCCGGCACCCGAGAGTCAAGCCATTTGACCCGTTTTTGGCGTGGCCATGCGCAACAACTCGTTTGTTTCATTGTGGCCAAAGAGTGATTTGCTGACCAGTAGGCTCTTCGGCAGGGGTGCCTGGCATCAAACGCGACACGCCCGGTGGTTTGATATCGATGGTCGCCAAGACCCGGTTGCTGTTTTGCGTCAGGCTGAACTGCGCGCTGCGTCGTGGAAGCAGCGCGCGCACCAAGCCCAGGCCTGATACGCCGCCCGGGAAGCGGTCGAGCGAAAAATCGGGCGGCAGCGTGCCTGGGCTGTTGATCTCGACGCGCACCGCCGCCTCGTTGCAGGCAAGCGAACATTGGATGTCGCCGGGTGCGCCGTGCTTGATCGCGTTGGCCAGCAATTCGTTCATGCACAGCGCGATCGGGATCGACTCCGCCTCGGGCAGCATCCACTCGTGGGCGCAATCGCCCGTGACCGACAGCGCGATGGGACGCCCGAAAGTACGTTGCACCGATTGGGCAATGGCCTCGATGACGCTGCGCAGCTTGAGCGGCCCGCCGCTGCCGACTTGCAAGCCGTAGACCTGGGCAATGGCCTGAACCTGGCCGACGACCTCCGAGATCGCCGGGGCGACTTCGGGCTTCTTGGCCGCGATCTGCTGCAGCAGGCCCGCCACGCCCTGCAGGTTGTTCTTGATACGGTGGTGCACCTCGCGCACCAGCAGATCGCGCTGGGTGATGGCGGCTTGCAGCTTGGCCTTTTCGGCCGCCCGCTGGTCGGTCACGTCCGTTGCGACGAGAAGCAATTGATCGGGCGGCAACCCGGGTTTGCTCAAGGGCAGGTAGCGGGCGTCCCAGATCTGCAGGTTGCCGTCGTGCTGGGTACGGTACTCACGTTGCAGGACTTGGCCGCCGCTCAACGCGAGATCCATGTCGGCGTGCATCGATGCCGCCACATCGGACGGGTAGATGTCTTCGGGCGTCTTGCCGATGGCGTCGTTGCGCGGCATGCCGGCAATCGAGGCGGCCAGCTGGTTCATCTGCAGCACGCGCAGGGTGCGGGCGTCGCGCAGCGTGATGGCCAGTGGGGCCATCTCGATGATCCGTTGCAACGAAGCCTGGGCCTCGGCCGTGCGGGCCTCGGCCTGGCGGCGGCGCTCGATGTCGAGCAGGGCGTAGGTGATCTGCCGCCGGCCGCGCTGGCCGGTGGTGACCACGGCATTGCCCACCACCCAGAAGGTGCGGCCGTCGCGCGCCATGACCTGGCATTCAAACGTGTGCGCCTGGCCTTCGAGCAGTTGCTGCAGGTAGGCGGTGTCGCGGAACGGGTGTTCGGGTTCTTGCGTGGCAACCGTGCTGATGGGCTGGTTGAAGAAGTCGGCCAGATCGCCGCCGAACATGCGGCGCGCCGAGCGGTTCATCCACTCGATGCCCCGGTCGCCCACGGTGACGATGCCGACAAAGACGGAATCGAGGATGGCGCGGGTGCGCTCGGCTTGCAGGGTCACGACCTGCTCGGCGCGGTGGCGGTCGTCCACGTTGACGCAGGACACGATCACGCCGGCATCGGGCTGGGCGGGGTCGACCAAGCGCTGCGTAATCTGCACCCAGACCCGGCTGCTGTCGGCACGGCGCAGGGCGTGCTCGGCGCTCCAGTCGTGGTCAGGGCGGGGCGGTACGGTGCTGGCCTGCGTGCCGCCGGCGTCTTGGCCTTGCGCGTAGAGCGATGTCCATTCCATGCCCGTGAGCGACTGCCCGGGGCGGCCCAGCAGCAGGGACAGCGCCGCGTTGGCGCGCTGGATGAGACCGTGCTGTACGAAGGCGATGCCGACGCCCGAGAGGTTGAACATCAGCTCGCGGTCGCGGGCCATGGCTTCCAGTTCGAGCTGCTGCAGCTTGCGGCGGGTGATGTCGGTCAGCACCGCGATGGCTTCGACCTCGCCGCCGTCCGGGGCACTAAGGCGGCGTACCGAAAGCGCGTACCAGACATGCCCGCCATTGGGCAGCGCGATGCCGACTTCGGTTTCGAACGTTTCGTTGGTCTTGAGCGCGGTTTCGGTCTCGCTGATCAACCGCAGGCCATGCGGCACGTGGGCCAGGGTCTGCTGGGTATGCGCGCCCGCCGTGCTGCCGGCGGCCAGAGCCAGCATGCGCTCGAAACGGCGGTTGCTGCGCACGAAGTTGCGGCCGCGCACATAGGCGATGCCGGCGGGGCTGCTTTCGAGAATCGTGGTCAGCTCGTGCAGCAGGCGCTCGCTGCGGTGCTGGGCCTCGATTTGCTTGGTCACGTCGAGCGTGACCACCGAGGTGGTGCGCTCGCCCGACGCCAGGTTGCCGGGTTCGACGTGGGTGTAGAGCCAGCGCGTGCCCAACTCGGGGTGCTCGATGGCGTAGCGGGCATCGACCTGCTCGCCGTGCTTGATGGCCTTCTTGACGCGCTCGAACTCGGGCAAGGTGGCCGCGGAAACGGTGTCGCGGCTGATCGATTGCAGGCCCAGCGACGAGGCTGCATCGACGCGTGGCATGGCTTGAGGTGGCTGCGAGGCGCGGTTACCGGCCTCGACGGCGGTGCGCGGGCTTGGCGATGCCGCGTCTGAAAAAGTGGCCAGTCCGGCGCCGGCGGCTTCGATCAGGGTTTCGAGCTGCAAGCGCGCCAGATCACGTTCATCCAGGGTCTGCAGGTCTTCGATCACGCAGGTGAGGTGCGGTGCGAGGTAGGCCGGGGCGGCCGGCTTGCTGGCTTGTTGACGATGCAAGCGAGCCTTCAGGCGCTTGCTGCCTCCGCCGGCTGGCGTGACGCGCCCCGATGCCTCAAAGGCTGGCAGATCGGCCAAAACGGTTGTTGTCGATGAATCGAGAAACGACGCGTGCCAGACAGCGGCTTGCGGCCACCCGAGCAACTGCTGCAACTCGGAGGGGGCGTGTTCGAGCGGGCCGCAGACGAAACCCGTGAGTCGCTGAAACGCCCGGTTGGATCGCAGCACCGTGCCGGCGCTGTCGATCCAGGCCATGCCCACGGGCAGCCAGTCGAGACCAGCGTCCCAGACTGGCAAGGCTTGGTGGGCGGGCTCGAGCGCCTCGCTCGCTGTTGAATTTGGCATGTCTGGGGGCGACCGAATGCTCAGGTCTTGCTCGATACCGTGATCGTCGGGAACTTGCTCGAATAGTCCTTGGCCAGCCCGCCGATTTTCACGGCGACGCGGCGGGCGATGGACTTGTACAAACCCGCAACGTCGCTATCCGGGGCGCTCACCACGGTGGGGGCGCCCGAGTCGGCCTGCTCGCGAATGTGCAGGGCCAGCGGCAGCGAGCCCAGCAGATCGAGCCCGTGCTGCTCGGCCATGCGGCGCCCGCCGTCGGCGCCGAAGAGGTGTTCTTCGTGGCCGCACTTCGGGCAGTGGAAGACGGCCATGTTCTCGACGATGCCCAGCAGCGGCACGTTGACCTTCTCGAACATGCGTAGGCCGCGCTGGGCGTCGAGCAGGGCGATGTCTTGCGGCGTGGTCACGATGATGGCGCCGGTGAGCGGCACGCGCTGGCTCAGCGAGAGCTGGATGTCGCCGGTGCCGGGAGGCATGTCGACGATCAGGTAATCGAGGTCGTCCCACGCAGTCTGGCGCAGCAGTTGGTCGAGCGCCTGCACGGCCATCGGGCCGCGCCAGATCAGCGGGGCGTCTTCGTCCACCAGAAAGCCGATGGAGTTGACCTGCACGCCGTGGCTCTTGAGCGGCGTCATCATCTTGCCGTCGGGGCTCTCAGGCCGGCCCGACAGCCCCATCATCATCGGCTGGCTGGGGCCGTAGATGTCGGCGTCCAGGATGCCCACCCGCGCCCCCTCGGCGGCCAGCGCCAGGGCGAGGTTGGCCGAGGTGGTGCTCTTGCCCACGCCGCCCTTGCCGGAGGCCACGGCGATGATGTTTTTCACGCCCGGCAGCAAGGGCACGCCGCGCTGGGCCGTGTGCGCCACGATCTGGGTCTTGAAATGCGGGGTGACTTGCTGGGCGCCGACTGAACGCGCGGCCTGGGTGAAGGCTTCGGTCCAGATCGGCCACAGGCTTTGCGCCGGGTAGGGTACGTCCACGTCGAACGACACGCTGGTGCCGTTCAGGCGCAGGTTCTTGAGTTGCTTGGTCGAGACGAAATCGCGCCCCGTGCTGGGGTCGATCACGGCGCTCAGGGCGGTCAGGAGGGTCGATTCGGTGAGGGACATGAACAAAACGGCTGGGGCGGTGGGCAATAAAACGTCAGGCGGCGGGCCGCGGACGAGTCAGTCTAGCGTGAGCCCGCTGGCGCCGCCGGGCCCTGTCTCTAAAATCCATGGGCTGAACGCTTTAAAGAACACCATGACCCGCAAGCTCTTCGTCACGACCGCGCTCCCCTACGCCAACGGCCATTTCCACATCGGCCACATCATGGAATACATCCAGGCCGACATCTGGGTGCGCTTCCAGCGGGGCCAGGGGCACATGGTGCACTTCGTGGGGGCGGACGATGCCCACGGCGCGCCGATCATGATCGCGGCCGAGAAGGCCGGCAAGACGCCGCAACAGTTCGTGGCCGACATCGCCGCCGGCCGCAAGCCGTATCTCGACGGGTTCCACATTCGTTTCGACAACTGGCACAGCACCGATACGCCCGAGAACACCGAACTGGCGCAGGGCATCTACCGGGCTTTGCACGCCGAGGGGCTGATCTCGACCAAGACCATCGAGCAGTTCTACGACCCGGTCAAGGGCATGTTCCTGCCCGACCGCTACATCAAGGGCGAGTGCCCCAAGTGCGGCGCGAAAGACCAATACGGCGACTCGTGCGAAGCCTGCGGCGCGGTCTACAGCCCCACCGAGCTGAAGAACCCGTACTCCACGCTCACCGGCGCCACGCCCGAGTTGCGTACGTCCGATCACTACTTCTTCAAGCTGTCCGACCCCGAGGTGGTGTCCTTCCTGAAGGAGTGGACGCAGAACAGCGGCCTGCAGCAAGAGATGGTCAAGAAGGCCAGCGAGTGGTTCGAAGCCGGCCTGGCCGACTGGGACATTTCGCGCGACGCACCGTATTTCGGCATCGAGATCCCCGGCGCGCCGGGCAAGTATTTTTATGTGTGGCTGGACGCCCCGATCGGCTACCTCGCCAGCCTGAAGAACCATTTCGACCGCGGTCAGGCCGCCAACCACTGGCACGAAGCCTCGCGCACCTCGCAGAGCTTTGACGAGTTCGTCGCCGACCCAGCCGTGGAGCAGGTGCACTTCATCGGCAAGGACATCGTCTACTTCCACACCCTGTTCTGGCCGGCGATGCTGAAGTTCAGCGGTCGCAAGACGCCCACCGCCGTCAACGTGCACGGCTTCATGACCGTGAACAACGGCGAGAAGATGTCCAAGAGCCGAGGCACGGGCCTCGACCCGCTCAAGTACCTGAGCCTGGGCATGAACCCCGAGTGGCTGCGCTACTACATCGCCGCCAAGCTCAATGCCAAGGTAGAAGACGTCGATTTCACGCCCGAAGACTTCATGGCGCGGGTCAACGCCGACCTCGTCGGCAAGTACGTCAACATCGCCAGCCGCTGCTCGAACTTCGTCCACAAGTACTTCGAGGGGGCGCTGGCCCGCCTGGTGGACGACGACGGTCAGCCGCTGCGTCTGATCCCCTTGCAGGCGGTGACGAGCCGGCAAGACGCCATCGCCGATGCGCTCGACAAGCGCGAGTACAGCCGGGCGATCCGCGACATCATGGCGGCGGCGGACGAGATCAACCAGTATTTCGACACGGCCAAGCCGTGGGATCTGGCCAAGGACGCCGCGCAGCATGCGCCCAATAGCGAGCTGCACGAGGTGCTGTCGGGTTGCCTGGAAGCGTTCAAGTACCTCACGCTTTTCCTCAACCCGATCCTGCCCGTGATCACGGCCAAGGCATTCGCCTTCCTGGGCTTCGATACGCCGCTCGCGTGGTCGCAGCGCGCCACGCCGGTCACCACGATCCGCAAGTACGAGCACCTGATGACGCGCGTCGAGGCCAAGCAGCTCGAAGCCCTGTTCGAGGCGCCGCCGGCCGTGGTCGAGGCGCCCAAGCCAGGTGGTGAAGAAATCGCGCCCACCATCACCATCGACGACTTCGCCAAGGTGGACTTGCGCATCGCCAAGATCGTCAATGCCGAGCACGTCGAAGGCAGCGACAAGCTGCTGCGCCTGACGCTCGACGTGGGCGAGGGCAAGACGCGCAACGTGTTCTCGGGCATCAAGTCGGCCTACAAGCCTGAAGACCTGATCGGCAAGCTGACCGTGATGGTGGCCAACCTGGCGCCGCGCAAGATGAAGTTCGGCTTGAGCGAGGGCATGGTGCTGGCGGCCTCGCATGCCGACGAAAAGAAGAACCCCGGCATCTACGTGCTGGAGCCCTTCGCCGGCGCGCAGCCGGGCATGCGGGTGCGTTGAGGAGGACGGGCCGTGGCACGCTGGTCCATCCCTGTTCCGCTGCACGCGTTTCGGCCGCGCCTGCTCGACAGTCTGAAGGGCTACGGGCGTCAGCATTTATTGCGTGACCTGGGGGCCGGGCTCACCGTGGGGGTAGTGGCGCTGCCATTGGCCATGGCGTTCGCGATTGCGTCGGGCGTCAAACCGGAACAGGGTCTGTTCACGGCCATCATTGCCGGCTTTCTGATCTCGGCGCTGGGCGGCTCGCAAGTGCAGATCGGCGGGCCTGCCGGGGCCTTCATCGTGATCGTCTACGGCATTCTCGAGCGCTACGGCCTGGCGAACCTGCTGATGGCCACCACGCTGGCGGGCGTGATACTGGTGCTGATGGGTCTGTTTCGGCTTGGTGCGCTGGTGCGCTACATCCCGGTCAGTATCGTGATCGGCTTTACCAACGGCATCGCGGTGCTGATCGGTTTGTCTCAGGTGAAAGAATTTCTGGGGCTGACGACGCCCAAGTTGCCGGGCGATTTTTTTGCGCTGATCGGCGTGCTGTGGGCGCACGCGCACACGTTCAACCTGCATGCGGTGGCGCTGGCGTCGGCCAGTCTGACGATCGTGATCTTGTGGCCCAAGACCTACAAGCGCGACCAGTTTGGCGCGGTGCTCAACGTGCTGACGCAGATCCCCGGCACGGTGGTGGCACTGGTGGCTGCGACAGCCGCGACCTATTTTTTGCAGCTGCCCGTTGAAACCATCGGATCGAAGTTTGGCGGGATACCGCAGTCGCTGCCGTCGCTGCAGATGCAGACGGTGAGCTGGGAATCGGCCAAGCACTTGTTCATCCCGACGCTGACCATCGCGCTGCTGTGCGCCATCGAGTCGCTGCTGTGCGCGCGGGTGGCCGACAACCTCACCGAGGTTCGTCGCCATGACCCGAATCAGGAGCTGATGGCGCAGGGCGTGGCCAACATCGTCGCGCCGTTTTTTGGCGGCCTCCCGGCCACGGGCACGATCGCCCGCACGGTCACCAACGTGCGCTCGGGCGCAGCGTCGCCGGTCGCCGGTATGGTGCATGCGCTGGTGCTGCTCGTCATCGTGCTGGTGGGGGCGCCGCTGGCGCGCAACATTCCGCTGGCCGCGCTGGCGGGCATCCTCATGTTCGTGGCCTGGAACATGGGAGAGTGGCGCGAGTTCTTGCGACTGCGGCAGTTCAACACCACCTACCGCACCATCTTGCTGGGCACGTTTTTCCTGACCGTGGTGTTCGATCTCACGGTAGCTGTGGAGGCCGGGCTCGTGCTGGCATGCCTCTTCTTCATCTACCGCATGAGTTCGCTGTTCCGGGTTGAACGCCTGCACCTCGACGGCGTGCCCGAGCGCGTGAGGGTGTATCGCCTCTACGGCTCACTGTTCTTTGGCGCGGTGGCCAAGCTGGAGGCACTCGAAGAGGCCGTGCCGGCGGGCACCGAGGTGGTGGTGCTGGAGATGCAGCGCCTGGTGTCGATGGACACCACCGGGCTCGACGCGCTGGCCCAGTTGCACAAGGCCTTGGAGCGTCTCGGCGCGCGCCTGGTGCTGTGCGACGTGAACGAGCAGCCCTTGGGCCTGATGGCGCGTTCGGGCTTCGACCAGCGTCTGGGGCCGGGCAGCGTGTTTGCCGACTTGTCTGCCGCGCTGGCAGGGGTACTCACCCCCGCCAGAAGCCCTCAGCCCGGCGCCAGCGCTTGAGTGCCGCTTCGGCGGCGTGCAGCGACTGCTGTCGATGGGCGGCGAGCCAGCCGAGCGCGAACCAGGCGCGCGGCTCATGTTCGGTCACAGCATGAAATCGGGCTTGCGCCACCAGCAGATCGTTGAATGCGCCCAGTGCGTCCAAGGCCTCCCGCAGGACGCCGAGATGGCGGCGCGCGGCCTTGCGGGGCAAAAAGACCAACCCCAGCTCGACGCCGTCGCGCAGGCGCTTGAGGCGCTTGCGCAGTTCGTGCAAAGCAGCCTCGTTGAGGTCGGGGGCCTTGGCTTCCTTGGCCGCACGCCGATGCCAGCGGCGCAGGCGTTCGTTGATCGGCGCACGGGCGGGCCGATCGGCTGACTCAGCGGTGGAGCCGGCTACCGCAGTCTCGAGCAGATCCAGCCAGAGCAGGCTGACTGACGGGCCGCGCAGCAGGTCGGGCGCCGACAAGGTCTGGGCCGTTGACGGCAGGTTCAAGTTGGGGCAACCGGCCGCTTGCAAGCGCGGCCAGAGCATGGTCAGCGTATCGGCGTCGCGCACAGGGCCGAGCTGGCGAAACAGCGCGACAGCCGCATCCTGCGTCGCCTCGCCAGGCGCCAGCCCGTGCGGCGCGAAAAGCTTCCAGGTCGAACGCAGCCGGCGCAGGCCCACGCGCAGCGCATGCACATGGTCAGGCGTGCCGCGATCGCTGCTCAAGCTGCTGGCGTTGTCGAGCAGGGCGTCGAGCAAGGTGGTGTGGATGCGTTGCCAGGCAACGCCCAGCGTGGCGTCGGCGGGCAACGGCGGGAACGCGGGAGCGGCTGGAGCAGGGTCGACACTTCGAGCCAGGTGATCGCCGCGATGCGCCTTGGTGTGCACGTCCAGCCACAGACCGTGCGACCGAATCCAGTGCCGGGCCTGATCGATCACGGCTTGCGGTTCGCCGCTCACCAGCTCGATCTCGAGTTCGCACACCGGCACGCGGCGCTCGCCCGTCGCGATCCAGCCCTCGTCGAAGGCGAGCTCCAGCACGCCGCCCGGCACGCTGATCTCGCTGCTGCGGCGCTGGATGTCCGTTCGGTAGAGCTCGATCAGCTCGGGGGCGTGCGCGTCGCTCTCGCGCGGGGCCAGGGCAGTCGCCAGCGCCTCGCCAGCAGGGGTGCCGGCGTGGCGTTGCGGGTCCACCGTCGGGCGGGCGCCTCGTTTCACGCGCAGCGGCACGTTGTGTTCGAGGCGCTGCAAGGCGTTGGGGCCGCCGGCCTTGAGCGTCTGTACCCATCGGGGGCCCTCTTTGCGTACACGCAGTGCCATGCCGGCATGAGCCAGGCGGCGGTCGGGCGTGTCGTAGTAGGCGGCCATCAGACGTTGCTGGAGCGGCTTGCTCCCGTCCGCGTGCGGCTGGTGTTGAAGAGCCCGGAGCACCGACTCGCGCGCCGTGCCGGGCACCACCAGTTTGAGTTCGATTTCCTGCATGCCGGCGATCATGGCATGGCGGGATGACGCTTGAGAGTCAAGCTCCGATGGCGCAAATGCTCAACCGTGGCCGAGACTCGGTCGTAAAATGAACGGTTGCCTGTAACTCAACTCTTCGCGCCCTGACCATGCCTCTGTTCTGGAAACCCTACCAATCCGAAGCCACGCAATTCATCGAGTCGCTGAAAAAGGCCGACCCGACGCTGGAAGCGCGCCAGCGCGAAGGGCGCGGTCTGCTGTGGGACAAGCCCCAAGACCGTCAGGCGCAGGCCGAGTGGCGCGGCGCCCGCGTGGCGCAGCAGCCCTACGTCTACCAGACCAAGGGTCACTGAGCTCCGCCAGGGGCTCGGTTCGGCCTGACCGGCTGATCGCATGACCAACGAGGTGTTGGCCGACGATGCGCCTTCGGGCGCGGGTGTCAGCGTGGACGCCAGCGGCCTGCCCGAGCTGGTGGACAACGTGGCGGTGGCGCGCCTGTACGGCGAGCCGCTGTTCGCGCTGCCGCAAGATCTCTACATTCCGCCCGATGCGCTGGAGGTGTTTCTCGAAACCTTCCAGGGTCCGCTCGACTTGTTGCTGTATCTGATCCGCAAGCAGAACTTCAACATCCTCGACATCCCGATGGCCGACGTGACGAGGCAATACCTCACCTACGTCGACCAGATCCGCAAGACCAATCTCGAACTGGCCGCCGAATACCTGCTGATGGCGGCCATGCTCATCGAGATCAAGTCGCGCATGCTGCTGCCGCCCAAGAAGACCGAGGGCGGCCAGGAGCCCGAGGACCCGCGCGCCGAGCTGGTGCGCCGCCTCATCGAGTACGAACAGATGAAGCAGGCCGCGGCCAAGCTCGATCAGATCCCGCTGCTGGGGCGCGATTTCATGCGGGTGCAGGTGTTCATCGAGCCGTCCGAAAAGCCGCGCTTCGCCGACGTCAGCCTCGACGAGCTGCGCGATGCCTGGCTCGACATCCTGAAGCGCGCCAAGCTCAATCAGCATCACAAGATCAGCCGCGAAGAGCTCTCGGTGCGCGAGCACATGTCCATGGTGTTGCGCACCCTGCAGGGCAAGCGCTTCGTCGAGTTTGAAGACCTGTTCGATGTGAGCCGCGGCACGCAGGTCGTGGTGGTCACGTTCATCGCGATGCTGGAGCTGGCCAAGGAGCGCCTGCTCGAAATCACCCAGGCCGAGGCCTTCGCGCCGATCTTCGTGCGCTTGGCGTACCAGCCATCCTGAACGCAAGCCCCTTGACCGACGGATGCGCGCACGCCACATCGGTCAACCCCTAGAATTTCGTGCCTCGAATGCTGCTCACCGAGCATCTGCCATCCATGAGTCAAAGCGCCTCTTCTCCCGTTGCCGCCACCGCCGCTGAAGCGCCTGCCACGCGCAAGCCCGTGACCTTGCACCGCTTGCGCGAGATGCACAAGTCCGGCGACAAGATCACCATGCTCACGGCCTATGACGCCACCTTCGCGCGGCTGCTCGACGGCGCGGGCGTCGATTGCCTGCTGGTAGGCGACTCGCTCGGCATGGTGATGCAGGGGCAGGCCAGCACCATCCCGGTCACGCTCGACGACATGGTCTATCACACCCGCTGCGTGGCGCGTGGCAACCAGACCGCCTGGGTGGTGGGCGACCTGCCCTTCGGCAGCTACCAAGAGAGCCGCGAGCAGGCGCTGCGCTCCAGCGTGGCCCTGATGCAGGCCGGCGCGCAGATGATCAAGATCGAAGGCGGCGGCTGGACGGCCGACACCGTGCGCTTTCTCACCGAGCGCGGCATCCCCGTCTGCGCCCACCTGGGTTTGACGCCGCAGAGCGTGCATGCCCTGGGCGGCTACCGCATCCAGGGGCGCGACGAGGCCGGGGCCGACACGCTGCGCCGCCACGCCAAGGAACTGGCCGACGCTGGTGCCGCGATGATGGTGCTCGAACTGATGCCCAGCAGCGTGGCCGCGCAGGTGCAGGCCGACAACCCGGGCGTCATGACCATCGGCATCGGCGCGGGCCAAGCCACGGCCGGGCAGGTGCTGGTGGTGTACGACATGCTGCGCCTCACGCGCGGCAAGCTGCCCCGCTTTGCCCGTGACTTCACGGCCGAAGGCGGCACGACCGAAGACGCCATCCGCCGCTTCGTGGCGGCCGTCAAAGACGGCAGCTTCCCCGACGAGAAGTTGCACGGCTACTGATTACCTGGATTGTTATGACGCTGCGTATCGTCCACACCATTGCCGAGCTGCGCCAAGCGCTGGCCGCTCGCGGCCCGGTGGCTTTTGTGCCGACCATGGGCAATTTGCACGAGGGGCATCTGTCGTTGATCCGCCTGGCCAAGGAGCGCGTTGCGGCGCAGGGCGGGGTGGTGGTGGCGAGCATCTTCGTCAACCGCCTGCAGTTCTTGCCGCACGAAGACTTTGACCAATACCCGCGCACGCTTGAGCGCGACGCCGCGCTGCTCGATACCGCCGGTTGCGACTTCGTATTCGCCCCGTCCGAGCGCGAGTTCTACCCCGAGCCGCAGGGCTACAAGATGGTGCCGCCCACCGAGTTGGCCGACATCCTCGAAGGCCACTTCCGCCCCGGCTTCTTCACCGGCGTGTGCACGGTGGTCAACAAGCTTTTCAACTGCGTGCAGCCCGACGTGGCGGTGTTCGGCAAGAAGGACTACCAACAGCTCATGGTGCTGCGCCAGATGGTGCGGCAGATGGCACTGCCGATCGAGATCGTGGCGGGCGATACCGGCCGGGCGGACGACGGCTTGGCGCTGTCGTCGCGCAACGGATACCTGAGCGACGAGGAGCGCGCCCAGGCGGTGCAGATTTCGCAAACACTCAAACGCATCCAGCAGGCGGTGAAGAGTGGCACGCGTGACATCGCCGCGCTGGAGCAGGCCGAGACCGAAGCGCTGGCGCAGCGCGGCTGGTCGGTCGACTACGTGACGGTGCGCCGCCGGGCCGATCTGCAGGCCCCGACCGATGACGACCTGAGCCGTGGCGTGCCGCTGGTGACGCTGGCGGCGGCCCGCATCGGCAAGACGCGCCTGATCGACAACCTCGAAATCTGAGGGGGCGGGGCCGGTGGCCCAAGCTCCTGAATCCGAGGCGGCGCGGTTTATGCCGCTGCTTCGTTGACGTCGGACGAGGCGGCGTCGGTTGTGGCTGGCTCGGCGTTGAGCAGAAAAGCCACGGCATCGGCTTCGACGCGGCTGCGGCGCATCGGTGGCAGGCTTTGCCAGATGCGCTTGCCGTAGTGCTTGGTGATCAGCCGCGTGTCGCCAATCATCAGCACCCCGCGATCCGTCTCGCCGCGTATCAGGCGCCCCGCGCCTTGCTTGAGCGAAATGATGGCCTGCGGCACCTGATGCTCCATGAACGGGTTGCCGCCTTCCTTGGCGAGCAGCTCCAGCCGCTTGGCAAGCACGGGGTCGTCGGGCGGGGTGAAGGGCAGTTTGTCGATCACCACCAGCGAGAGTGCTTCGCCGCGCACGTCCACGCCTTCCCAGAAGCTTTGGCTGCCCACCAGCACGGCGTTGCCGGCGGCTCGAAAGCGATCGAGCAGTTGACCGCGCGCCATCTGGCCTTGCTGCAGCACGATGATCTCGTCGCCAGCGGCCTCGAACGCCTCGCGCAGCCGCTGTGCGGCGCGCTCCACGGCGCGTAGCGAGGTGCACAGCACGAAGGCTCGGCCGCGGTTGGCGCGCAGCAGGGGCAGGGCGGCGTCCACCACGGCATCGGTGTGACCCGGGTGCGATGGCTCCGGGATGCCGTCGGGCACGTAGAGCAGGCTTTGCTGCGGGTAGTCGAAGGGGCTGGCCCAGGCGTGGCAAGCCGCATCGTCCAGGCCCAGGTCGCGCGTGAAGTGGCTGAAGTTCTGCTTCACCGCCAAGGTGGCCGAGGTGAAGATCCAGGCCTGCTTGGGGGCCGGGCGGTCGTCGTCAGGCGAGGACTCGTCGGGCTCGGCGTCCAGGTTGCCAGCCGCGAGCGAGGCGTCGTCGTCAGCCTCGGCTGGATCGGCTTCCGGCTCATCGCCGTCGGGCCCCAGCCGTTGGCGCCGGAACAGCTCGGCCACCGAGATCGGCGTACGGTGCAGTTGGATGCTCGACGCCATCACATCGACCCAGCACAGCTCGGGTTCGTCGTCGCGCTCGGGGGTGTTCCAGCGCGCGAGCCGTTGTTCGAGCTCGTTGGCGCGGCGATGCAGTTGCGCCAGGCCGGGCCCGCGCTCGGCTTGCGAGCCAAGCAACTCGCTCACCTCACTCAAGGCGTCGCGCAGTTTGGCCAGGGCTGTCGCGAAAGCGGCCGGGTCGGGCAACTGCACGGCGGCAAATTTCTGCTGCTGGGGGCCGAAGCACAAGCGCAGCTCGCGGGTGGCACGCTCGAGCGGCGCCAGTGCAGTGGGCCAGTTGGTGGCATCGCGCGCCTCGGTCATGCCTTCGGCCAGCGCGTCACGGCAGAGTTCAAGCAGTTGCGAGCTCGACACCGTCTCGCCAAAGAACAGCGTGGCGGTGTCGGTGAGCTGGTGGGCTTCGTCGAAGATCACGGTTTGCGCCGAGGGCAACAGGCTGCTCACGCCTTCTTCGCGCAGCATCAGGTCGGCAAAGAAAAGGTGGTGGTTGACGACGACCACGTCGGCGTCCTGCGCCTGCTTGCGCGCCTTGAGCACGAAGCAGTCTGTGAAGCTGGGGCATTCGCCGCCCAGGCAGTTGTCGCGGGTCGAGGTGACGCGCTGCCAGATGGTGGCGGTCTCGGGCACGGTGGCGCACTCGGCCTTGTCGCCGGTCTTGCTCAGCTCGGCGAAGCGCGCCACTTGCCGCAGATCACGCACCTCCTGCTTGCTGGCAAGCATCGCCTCTTGCTCGGCGCGGGCCAGGTGGTGGTGGCAGACGTAATTGGCGCGACCCTTGAGCAGCGCAATGCTCACGGGCACCGCCAGCGCGGCGCGCACGGCGGGCAGGTCGCGGTGAAAGAGCTGGTCTTGCAGCGTCTTGGTGCCGGTGGACACGATCACCTTGCCGCCTTCGAGCAGGGCGGGCACCAGGTAAGCGGCCGTCTTGCCGACGCCGGTGCCGGCTTCGAGCACCACGGTGCCGCGCTCGCGAATGGCCTGCGTCACGCGGCGCGCCATCTCGACTTGCGGCTGGCGCACGCGATAGCCCTCGAAGGCGCGGGCCAGCGGGCCGTCGGCGGCGAAGAGGGCGTCGATATCGTCCATGTCGGTCAGTGGGTGCGAAGCCTCACAGCGTACCGCGTTGCAGCGGGGCGTTGATGGCGCGCTCCAGCAAGTCCGCGCAATCGGCGAGGTGGGCTCGGGTCACGGCGTCGAGCGCGCCGCGGCTCGACTCGGCACGCAGGTGCTTGAGCAGGCTGCGCGCTTGCTCGCGCACCACCACCCGACCGTCGGCTCGACTGGTCAGGCTCGGGCGCAGCAGCAGCGCGGCCAGGCGGGTGACGTGCTCGCGCTGCAGATTGCGCCGCAGGGCAGGCTGGTCGCGCGTGCCGGTGTCGCCCATGGGCTGACGACTCCAGATGGCGGTCTGCAGGGTTTGGTGCAGCTCGCGCAGCGTGAAGGCCGTCGGCGCGTCGCTGGCGTGGTCGAGCAGGCGGTTGCCGACCTCTTCGCTCATCAGCGGGTTGAGGATGCTGCGCTGCAGCTCGGCGAGGGCTTGCGGATACGAAAAGTCGGTCGCGACGTTGGCGTGGCCTTCTTCGAGCGCATCGGAGCGGGCCAGATAGTCCACCGCCAGTCGGCTCTCTAGTTGGGGCGACACGGGCAGGCTGTTGGGCGCCAGAAAATCCTTCAGCAGCAGTTGCAGCGCGGCGCGTTGCGTGGCCGCGTCGACGGGCTCCAGCGGAGCGCGACCGCTGCCAGGAAAGTCCCGCCGGGTGTGGATGCCGCCGATCTGCAGCGTCAGGGCATGGCCGGCGCGAGCCAGGTCGCTCATGGCAAAGCCCAGCGAGTGGCGCAGCGGCGAGTAGTCGCCGGTCGGCTTGAGTTGGCGCGTGGCAAGTTTGCCGACGATGTCGCGGGCGATGTCGACCCGGCCGCGCGCGTAGGCCAGTGTGTCGGCGCCCAGGTCGAACTGCACGCTGTCGGGCTCGATGCCCAACGCGGCATCTTCGTCAGTGCTGTAGGCCAACGCGGCGCGCCATTCGGGTTGCTGGCTGCGGGCGGCAATCGTCAGCAGCTCAGCCGCCTCGCGATCCGCCGGGATCGGCTTGTAGGCGTACTCGATGGCCCAGTAGTCGTAGGGGCCCAATGTGGTCGTGAAGGGCGTGCCGCCCACCTTGCCAGGAGGCGGCAGGTTGATGGCGAGGTAGTCCATGACTGACCCGGTGAGGCCGTGCTCACGCGTGAAGGCAGGGTTGGCCAACTGCGCCGCGCTGTACAGCTTGGAGCCGCTGAAGTTGTGCCGCAGGCCCAGCGAGTGGCCCACCTCGTGCAGGGTGGTTTCTTTCAGGTAGTCGAGCACGAATTGACGAGTCTGGGGGCTGTCGGGGTCGAAGCCGTCGGCACCGCTCAGCGTGTCGAGGGCGTAGTCGAGTTGCTGGGCGGCGTCGTCGGCAAACGAGCAGGTATCGAGAGGCTGACTCGGTGCGGCAGCGGCCGGCAGCATCGCGTCGACTGGCAAAGCGGTGCCGGTGGTGGACAGCACCTGTGCGCGCAGCGCCCGCACGGCGCGCGACGACAGGCTTTCGAGCGCGATGTCGGTGTCGAGAATTTCGCCGCTGCGCGGGTCGACATGCGTGGGGGCGATGGCGCCGAAGATCGGGCTGCTGTTGGTCATCCAGCGAATCGAGGCGTGGCCCACTTCCAGGGTGTCGATGCTGCCGTCAGCCGGCTGATCGCGCACCACGATCGCGTTCTGAAAGCCGATGCGCTCGAAGGCCTTGTTCCATTCGAGCACTCCCGAGCGGATCGCTTCGCGGTAGGCCGCCGGGATGCTCCGGTCCAGCCAGTAGGTGATGGGCTGCACCGGCTCGGACAGCGCGGCATCGGGTTGTTTTTTCTCCAGTCGCCAACGGTTAACGAAATGGCGTTTGGGGGTGCGTGCCAGGTCGTCGGAGAAATCGCTCACGCGCGTCGTGAAGTAGCCCACGCGAGGGTCAGCCTTGCGGCCGGCCATCGGTGCATCGGGCAAGCGCGTCAGCGAGTAGTGCACGGTCACGAACAGGCTGCGCGCGTCCGGAACGGCGCCGGGCGTCGTGGGGGCAGGCGGCTGGATCGGCAGCAGCGGATTGGGTTGAGCGAAAGCCAGCACATTGGTGGCGTAGTGGCTTTGCACTTCGATGACCGCGCCGTTGCTGGTGGCGTGGGCTTGCGTGATCAGCGAATTGCGCGGATCGAACACGTAGTTCTGCCGGTAGGCCCGCTGCAGATGCATGGCGGTGCCCAGCAGATCGCTCATGAACAGCGCTTGCGCGTCGATCAGGATGGATTTGCGCTCGCCGTGCGGCTGGCTGAGCACCGGGGCCGCGCCCAGCAGGCTCGGCGAGTACGCGGCCTTGATGGCGAAGGCCTGCGCGCTGTCCTCCTTGGCGACGTAAGCAGTGTTCTGCGCCAGCAATTGGATCTGGTTGTGCACCCGGTGCAGCGTCACCAATTGCGGCTTTCCGAAGTCCCCCCACCGGCTGGCCATCAAGCCACCGTACAGGCCGGCCTCGCCGATGCCGCTGGACAACTTGGGCGACAGGAAGAGCGGCTTGTCGAGCAGGGCTTGCGGCACTTCGAGCCAGGTTTTGTCGTCACGGCTCCAGACCGCGATCAGGCCGGCGTCTGATTTGGCGCCCTTGATCACCCCATCGAAGGGTGGCAACCCAGGCTGGGCCGGCGCGCTGGTCGGTTGCGGCACCGCGGATGCCACCGGCTTCGTGGGGGCGGATACGCATGCACACAGCGGGCCAGCGAGCAGCAAACAGCACCAGAGAGTCGGGCTGCCGGATGAGAAAAAGAGTGAGTGTGGTTGCATACAGCCAAGAGGTGGATGTGAGACGCGGCGCTCGAATGCTAGCTGTCTCGATCTGAACGAGGACTGACATTCTGGCTGCGGGGAATCCTGTGCTGCACAGCAACACCCAGGTCGGGTTACGTAATCGTTCGACAGGTCAATCAACCAACCAGAATTCAAACCAGAGATACCCCGCGATTGGAGGGGAGGGTTTGCATCTATCGGGTGGTATAGGGTGTGCCCATACCATGCGGGCCAATTCAAAGGTTGCTTGCGAATCGTCTATCAAGGGCGAATCGCCTTGGCGTGAGGCGACTCGTCGGGCGGCGACTTGTGAAATTGAAGGTTTGCGCAAAGGCGCAAATGGCCCGGTCTCGAATGGGTGAAACGCACTGCTCGCACGGTGCGGTGGTGTCGTTTGCGAGTGTTGTTGAGCTACTCCATTCGGGTTTTCAATCGTATTCATTCGATCGCCAAGAACTCATAAACACGGAGCTTGAGGTGGGGGGCGTTGATGAACCCCATGTCATTCCCTACAGGAGACAAGAGATGAAATTGAGGTTGACCAAATTATTGGTCTTGGCTGGATTTGCCTTGGCGTCGTCGCTCATGACTGGTTGCGCCACGGTTGAGCGCTCGATGACCAATACCGCCTTGCATTTGATCGAAGAAAGGATCTCGCCTGAGTTTCAGAAGATCGATGACGTCAATATGGGGTGCTCCAGCACGGTGGCGTTGATGCCGCTGATGGCGGGCATGCGCGGGTTTTATGGCGATCCCAACCTGATGGAGTCCGTGCTGCTGACAGGCGCCGCCGTGTGCTCCGATGCACAGGCGACCGAAGAAGAGCTTCGTTACATGCGCGCCCAGCGCGAGAAGCGATCAGACGAAGCACTGGACGCTCGTATCGCGCAGAAGCGCTGGCTTGAAATCTCGGCGCGTCGCCAATACGCGTCGTTTGAGCGCATGCGCAAGCACATCGAGCGCGAGTACTCCGTGAAGTACGGCGAAAAGTGTCCCGGCTTCAAGCGTGAAATCGACGAACTCGATTACCTGCTCGGCACGATCGCCGGCTTGCAAGCCATCCAGAACGACATCGCGTCTCAGCAGGCGGTTGGTGTGCCCACCGACATCCCGCCCAAGGTTGGCGCCGCGATGGAATGCCTGTCCAACGAAAAGTGGTGGGGTGCGCCCCTGGCCTTGAAAGCCGTTGTGTGGTCGTCGGTGCCGGGCGCGTCGGAAGGCAAGGATGTCAAGGGCGCTTTCGACAAAGCCATGATGCTGGGTGAAGTCAAAGGGGTTCGACTGGCGCACGTGATGGCGGCCATCAGCGCCCAATCTGCCGACGACAAAGACCGCTTGAAGGCCATCATCCGTCGTTTCGCGTCGGTGAAGGACTATCACCCGAACAAGGAATATCGCTTTCTCGATGAAATCTCGGCCTCGCTCATTCTGGGTGTGTCCGACCGTCTGTGGACGCAAAACGCCGGCACCCGCACGCCAACGGCCAGCCTGGGCAAGTTCTGGGACGATTCGACAGCATCAGCCGACGTCGACAATTTCCTGGACACGAAATAACAACGACGCCAGGCGCGGCCAAGGTCGCGCCTGAGTTCATTGGCCGAGAGCGCGGGAAGCTCTCGAACAGCACGAAGGTTTATCGAGGAAAGGCAACATGCACATTTTGAAAAAGCTCACACACCGCATGATCGTTTGCGGACTGGTCGCTGCAGCAGCCACGGCGACGCAGGCCAGCCAAAAGGTTTGTGTCTATGACGTGGTGGGAGCGGCAGGCGATGTTTTCAACCTGGCCAAGGACTATGCACTGGCCATGCAGAAAAGCGGCGCCAGCCTGGAACTGAAAGGCTACACCGACGAACGCGTCGCGACCGAAGACTTCCGTACCGGTCAGTGCGACGCCGTGATTGCCACCGGGCTGCGTACCCGCCAGTTCAACCAGACGGCGGGTTCCATCGACACGCTGGGCTCGACCACCATCGTTCGCGACGGCAAGATCGACATGGCCAGTAGCTACGATGTCGTGCGCAAGATCATTCAAACCTTCGCATCGCCGGCAGCCGGCAAGATGATGCTGGAGGGCAACTACGAAGTGGCCGGCATCATTCCGCTGGGCGCTGCCTATCCGGTTGTGAACGACCGCAAGATCAATTCGGTCGAAGCCATGGCTGGCAAGAAGATGGCTGCGTTCGATTACGACAAGGCGCAGGCGGTGATGATCCAGAAGATCGGCGCGCAACCCGTCTCGGCCGACATCACCACGTTCGCGACCAAATTCAACAACGGATCGGTGGACTTCATTGGCGCTCCAGCGCTGGCCTACAAGCCGCTGGAACTCTACAAGGGCATCGGCACCAAGGGCGCGATCCATCGTTTCCCGTTGCTGATCCTGACGTATCAGGTCATCGTCAACAAGACCAAGTTCCCTGAAGGATTTGGTGAAAAATCGCGCCAATACTGGCTGTCGCAGTTCGATCGCGCCATGGGTCTGATCCGCAACGCCGAAAGCAGCATTCCGGCCGCCACATGGTACGAGCTCTCGCCGCAAGACGCGGTCAAGTACACCCTGATGCTGCGTGAGTCGCGCATCGAGATGGGCGAGAAGGGTCTGTATGACAAGCGTGGCTTGAACATCATCAAGCGCGTGCGATGCAGCACCAACCCCGCAGACTCTGAATGCGCCACCAAAACTGAAGTCGGCGCCAATTGACGCCGACTTAGGCGTTCAGCACTGCGCCGTTCGGGCAAAAGGGGGCATGCGCCCCCTTTGTGCTGTTTCTTGCGGCA
The DNA here is from genome assembly GCF_041915145.1 of Aquabacterium sp. Taxonomy (GTDB): domain Bacteria; phylum Pseudomonadota; class Gammaproteobacteria; order Burkholderiales; family Burkholderiaceae_C; genus Aquabacterium. Next base: position 51,283 of record NZ_JAYSBZ010000008.1, read on the forward strand.
GCACACACAGTAGTTTTTGTATTTTTGAGTACCCCATGAACAAAGCTTCCCGTACCTACCTTGGCCGCACGCTCGGCGAATGGTTCTCGAGCCTGCCGATCTTCTCGTTGTTGTTGTTGACGCTGATCATCGGTACCGGGGAGATGGTTCACGGGCAGTTGTTGCGCCTGGGTGAGTCGATGTTCGGTGACACGGCGCACGGCGTGCAGTACTTCATGCTGCGGGCCGACCCTACCGCGCCGGCCTGCAACCCCAAGATCGATATCGATGCCGAGGTGCAGCGTCAGCTGTCGCAGACCAAGCCGGCTGGCGGTGACGACGTCGACGCGCTGTTTGGCGACGTCAAGCAAGACCCGGAGGTGCTGCGCAAATCTCTGGTGTCGTCCACGGCCGAATGCCAGTTCAAGCACGACGTCTACCAGCGAATCGTCAGCCACATGACGCCGCAGGTGAAGGCCTACCGAACAGTGGAGACCAGCTTTTTCGCGCTGTTCCAGCTCGGCACCGAGAACCGCACGCTGATGCTGCTGCTGCTGGTGGGCATTGCCGCCATCACCACCACGCTGGGTCACCATCACATCTGCATCCGGCCGCCGCATTTCAAGAAGGACTTCAAGTTGCAAGCGGTGGTCATGAGCATCGCTTCGGCCTTCTTGCTGTACTCGTCGGTGCGCTACTACCAGATCTCGAAGGGTTCGGGCCTGGAGGTGGAGCACCCGGTGATCTACTTCCTCTGGATGATCCTGTTTGGCACCTTGCTGCTGATCAACGTGGTCCGCATCTTCGGCCGCAGCGGTGCGCCGGCCGATGCGCCCGAGGGCTCGTGGCAGCACGCGTTGCTGGCGGTGCCGCTGTTTTCGCAGCTTGCATTGGTTTCTGGCATCTACTTTTTTGCACACGGCCATGAGTCGGGTCTGGCCATTCAGGTCAACCGACTGCTGGATCTGCCGGTCATCTTCCTGAACCTGGCCTTGTTCATCTGGTCGGGCATGCTGCTCAAGCAAAGTCGTATCGTCGACCTGTTCATGAACGTCGTGCGACCCTGGCGCTTTTCGCCGGAGCTGCTGACCTACATCGTGCTGCTGGCCGCTGCGCTGCCCACGGCCTACACCGGCGCCTCGGGCATTCTGGTGATTGCGGCCGGTGGCATCGTTTATCACGAGATCCGCGCGGTCGGGGGCTCGCGCCAGTTCGCGCTGGCTGCCACGGCCATGTCGGGGTCATTGGGCGTGGTGTTGCGGCCGTGCTTGCTGGTGGTGCTGATAGCGGCCTACAACAAGCAGGTCACCACCAACATGCTGTACCACTGGGGGGGGTACGTCTTCTTGTTGACGTCGACCTTGTTCTTCCTGGCGTCGCAGTTGCAGCGCACCAAGCGCGCCAGCATCGAGGCGCCGGCCAAGGCCATCCCGCAGATGCTGCGTCAGGCCGTGCATACGCTGCCGTATGTGGCGATCGTGCTGGCCGTGATTGCGGTCTACGAGTTCGGTTTCGACACCAAGCTCAACGAGGTCACCGCGCCGACCATCATGCCGGTGATCATGCTGGCCGTGCTCGTCTTCGACAAGTGGACCACCAGCCGCCGCAAGCACGTGGGCAAGCATCCGCATCACCCCATCCATGGCATTGACCGACAAGATGGCGTCGAGGCTTCGGTTCGCGCCGCGACCAACGAAGCCATCGGTCACATCGGCGCGCTCATCATGTTGATGACCATTTCGCTGGCCGTGGGCGGGGTCGTCGAGCGCTCCGATGTGATGGAGATGGCGCCCAAGACCTTCCCGAACATTTGGCTGGCGATGGCCTTCCTGGTCGTCACCAAGGTGATTCTGGGGATTTTCATGGACCCGTTCGGGGCCATCATCCTGGTGTCGGGCACGATGGCGCCCATCGCGTACAGCAACGGCATCGACCCTGTCCATTTCTGGATGATGGTGCTGGTGGCATTCGAGCTCGGTTACCTGATGCCGCCGGTGGCGCTGAACCAGTTGTTGACTCGGCAGGTGATTGGCGAAGAAGAAATCCTGAAGGCCGATCACGAGGTGCGAGGGCAGTCGTTCTTCCGCCGCTACGAACGCTGGATCCTGCCGTCCACCGTGATGGCGGCGGGCTTGTCGATCGTGGCGTTTGGACCCTTGGCCGTGCAGCGATTCGAAGTGCTGGCACCGATCAAGCATTTCTTCGCGCCTTGATTCGCGCTGTCTGACGCGTAACGACGGGGCCAGCTGGCCCCGTTTTCATTGGCGTGGAGCCTGTCGATGTTGGTGACGTCGTTCACGCAAGCTGCCTTGCGGTTGTAACCACTCGTTGCGATCACTATGTGTGTGCCCATAAAGTGAAGTTCATGGGCAAACCCGGTGAAAGCCGGGGACGCAAAGCTTCCGGGCTACTGACTCAAGGTCTACGCCAGCGGGGTTGCAGATCGCGGACTCACGTCGAGTGGGTTCTTGCGGGCCCGTCAGACACAACGTAGCGAGGCCCGCAACATGAAGTCCAAGCCGCTCCAACGCATTTCATCTTTGGCGACGCGCCACCCCTTGGTGGCATTGGTCACGTTGGCGGGCGCCATCGCGGTGATCGGGGTCTCGTTTGGCGAGGAGCACGACAGCGCTCGCCCCGCACCGGTTCAAACGTCTCGGCCTGGCGGCGCGCTCTCATCAGTGAATCCGCAGACGGTTTCTCCGTTCACCGCGTTGCCGATGCCGACCCGCTTCGAGCAGTCGGCACAGGCTGGCTATCAGCAACAAGCCGTTGTGTCGGCCGAGCCGGCATGGTCGGGGGCGACAACGTCGACGCCGCGGTCGCTGGCCGCCATGTGGGGCATCCAGTCGGGCGAAGAGACGGATGCACGGCGTGATCATCCGGTGGTGGCGCCGGCCGATCTTCAACCCGTGCAGCCGCCGCGCTTGTATGTGGCATCGGTTCCCACGCCCGGCGATATCGATGCCGATGGCCAAAAGGCCTCGGCCGCCTTGCCGCCGACCCAGGTGCAAGTGTCGTTGGACACGGTGAGCAAGGGTGGCGGTGTTGCCGCGGCGTCGCGTGACAGCGCGGGAGCCGGCGTCGTGAATCTGGGCGGGCTCGGCTTGAACCCTGCCGCAGGTGCAGCGACGGTATCGGTCTACACCCCGGCGCAGATTCGTCAGGCCTATGGCTTCGCTGCTTTGCCCGACGGCACGCTCGCCAACAAATCGGTCTACCAGGGCGCTGGGCAGATCATCGTGATCCTGGATGCCTTCCACCACGCAACGGCCGGGGTGGACCTGAACACGTTCTCCGCCAAGTTCGGCTTGCCGGCTTGCACTTTGCTGCCGACGGTCTACCAACCCAAGGTGGCGATCAGTGCGTTGGTGAGCAAGCCGGCAGCGGGTAACGGCTGCACCTTCCAGACGCTCTACGTGAATTCGGCTGGGGCTCAGGCGGCCAACCCTCCGGCGGTGAACGCCGCGTGGGCCGTCGAGATAGCGCTGGACGTGCAGTGGGCTCACGCCATGGCGCCCAAAGCCAAGATCGTGCTGGTGGAGGCAGCCTCGGCCAGCGGCAACGATCTGATGAATGCAATGCTGTTTGCCAGCAAGCTGGGGGCGAGAACGGTGTCGATGTCGTTCGGCGCGCCGGAGTTTTCGTCGGCGCCCACGTTTGATTGGGTGATGGGGGGCGCTGGGGTGACCTGGGTCGCGGCGACGGGAGACAACGGCGCCGGCGTGAGCTGGCCCGCCTCATCGAGGAATGTGCTGGCCGTGGGTGGCACGCAGCTCAACAACGTGTCGCCACGTGCAGAGGTGGGCTGGAGCGGCAGTGGCGGCGGGCGCAGCGCTTATGTGGTCATGCCGGCCTGGCAGTCGAGCGTCAGCATTGTTGGCAATCCGGCCAACACCCTGGCCAATGCCGCCAAGATGCGCCGTGGGGTGCCCGATGTGGCCTACAACGCCAGCCCCTACTCGGGCTTCTACGTGTACATGTCCGGCAAGGGCTACCTGAGCGTGGGCGGCACCAGCGCGGGTACGCCGCAGTGGGCGGCGCTGGTCAGCATCATCGACGGCGTGCGGGCGCTGGCCGGCAAGCCGGTGTTCAGTGGCACGGCCTTTCAGCAGGCCCTGTACGGCACGGCCGCATCAACCGCCATCTACAAGGCTGCATGGCTGGACGTGAGTTCGGGCACCAATGGCAAGTGTGGTGCCGGTTGCTCGGCGTCGATCAACTATGACTTGGTGACAGGGTTGGGCACCCCGAACGTCGTCAGCCTTCTCGGCACCATGGCTGGGATCTGACGCCAGCGAGGACCATGCTCAAGCGGTTCGCCGGGTTTGCACGAACGCGAGCAGTTGCGTTGTCAGATCGGGTTGACGCACCAGCGATTGCTGCCAGGTGCTTGCGATCTCGCGCCAGCCCGACGTAGCCAGCGCACCGGCGGGCAAGGCGCCCAGCCCGTTCCACCAATGCCAGCAGCGGCGCATCGCCTCGGCGGTTGCCGGGTTTGCGCCAGCGGTGTAGCGGCGCAAGAAGGCATCCAGCTTGCCGGCGTGCACGCCGTCGTCTTGCGGGTAGATGTTCCAGACCATCGGCACGCCTGCCCACTGCGCGCGCACGAATGAGTCTTCTCCGCGCACGAAATTCACATCGCAGCTCCAGAGCAGGGCGTCGAACTCGCGTTGCGAGAAATGCGGCAAGGCATGTACGCGCACCAGGCCGCTGCTCCGCGTCTGTTCGGCTTGGATTTGCGCAGGCAGGGTGGCGTTGACGAGCTCGGTGGCGATCCCGGGGGTGACGAGCAGCAAGGTCGGCGTGCTCAGTTGCGCCAGCAGCTCCGACACCGGTGCGGGCCGATAGCAAAACAGCGACACCACTTGCTCGCTCGGCAGGGGCGCCGTGGCGTGTCGGGCCAGCCAGGCCACGCGATCGAAGTCGGCACGCCGGGGCAGCAGATCGGGCTCGCGCAGCAGCCCCCCGGTACGCGTCGTGAAGCCCGGGTAGAAGAACCACTTTTTCAAGCCGGCTCCGACCCCGCTGAACACGGGCGACATCAGCTGATGACTGCGCTCGACGTAATCTTCGGCGCTCAGGTATTCGAGATTGATCCAGACGGGCGGACATGGCCGCTGCATGCGCGCCACGAAAGCATCGGGCGGGTTGCACCCGAACGCTTCCACCACCACGTCGCCTGGCTCGACGGTCGATTCAGCGGGCCATGCTTCGGGCCATTCGTGCACTTCGACACCCGGGCAGCCTTGGGGCGCCATCCAGCGCAGGGCACTGGCATCGTCCACCCACAGTCGAACCTGCTCGCCGCGCGCGACCAGATCGGCGCTCAGGCGCCAGCACACGCCCAAGTCGCCGTGGTTGTCGATCACGCGGCAAAACACATCCCAAAGCATGCGCGGATTATCGAGGGGCGCAGGCGCGGCTCGGGTGCCGCACAATTTGCGCATGAGCAAGCGCCCCCAATCGATGCCGCCTGATGCCGACGCGCCTTCGTCCGTTGCGCCGAGCCTTGCGCCGGTCACGATGGTGAATGCCGAGCCCGAAGCGGGGCCGGCGACCCGGCAGGACGAGGCCGTGTGGCAGCGTCTGCTGAGCGAGGTGGCGGCCCTGCCGTCATTGCCCGGGGTCTATCGCTACTTCGACGCGGCGGGCGAGCCGCTCTACGTGGGCAAGGCGCGCAACCTCAAGAAGCGCGTCAGCAGCTACTTCCAGCGCCAGGACGACGGCACCCGCATCGGCCTGATGGTGACGCGCATCCACCGGCTCGAAACCACCGTGGTGCGTACCGAAGCTGAGGCGCTGATTCTTGAAAACAACCTCATCAAGACGCTCAACCCGCGCTTCAACATTCTGTTTCGCGACGACAAGAGCTACCCCTATCTCAAGATCGCGTCGCATCGCTTCCCGCGCATGGCGTATTACCGGGGCGCGGTCGACAAGAAGCACCGCTACTTCGGGCCGTATCCCAACGGCTGGGCCGTCAAGCAGACCATCCAGCTGCTGCAGAAGGTGTTTCAGCTGCGCACCTGCGAAGACACCGTCTTCAACCACCGCACGCGACCGTGTCTGCTGTATCAGATCAAGCGCTGCTCGGGGCCGTGCGTCGAGGCCATCAGCGCCGAGGACTACGCCCAGAGCGTGTTGAACGTGGAGCGCTTCCTGCGCGGCGAGCAGCACGAGGTGATGGCGGCCATGCAAGAGCGCATGATGGCTCACGCCGAGCGGCTGGAGTACGAGCAGGCGGCCGACATCCGCAACCAGCTGGCGTCGCTGGCCAGCGTGCTGCAGCAGCAGGCGGTCGAATCGGTGGACGACCGCGACGTGGACATCCTGGCCATCAAGCTGCACGGCGGCCGCGCCTGCGTGAACCTCGCGATGGTGCGCGGCGGGCGGCACCTGGGTGACCGGGCGTACTTCCCGGTCCATGTGCAGGAGGGCGTCGATGCGCAGGCGGCCGGAGACGGCGAGGGCGGCGCTGACGCTGGCGTTGCGGGCGCGGCGGCCCGCTCGCCCGAGCAGAGCGTGCTCGAAGCGTTCATGTCGCAGCACTACCTCGGCGGCGGCGTGCCGGGTGTCCTGATCCTGAGTCAGGCGGTGGACCCCGCCTTGATCGACGCCTTGGCCGAGCAGAGCGGGCACAAGATTATCGTGGTCATGCAGCCGCACGAGCAGCGTCGCGCCTGGCTCGAAATGGCGATTAAGGGGTGTGAGCTGGCGCTGGCACGCCTGCTGTCCGAAGAAGGCTCGCAGCGAGAGCGCACGCGCCTGCTGGCCGAAGCGCTCGATCTCGAAGCCGATGGCCTGGATGATCTGCGCATCGAATGCTTCGACATCAGCCACACCGCCGGCGAGGCCACTCAGGCGTCTTGCGTCGTCTACCAGGGGCACAAGATGCAGTCGTCGCAATACCGTCGCTACAACATCGACGGCATCACCCCGGGCGACGACTATGCCGCGATGCGCCAGGCGCTGACGCGGCGTTACGCCAAGCTCGCCGAAGTGGCGCGCGCCCCCGATGCCGAACCTGGCGCCGACGTGGTGTCCAGCGCCAAGAGCGGCGCACGCATGCCCGATCTGGTGCTGGTCGACGGCGGCAAGGGCCAGGTGGCGATGGCGCGTGATGTATTCGAGGAACTGGGGCTCGACCTCGGGATCATCGTCGGTGTTGAGAAGGGCGAGGGCCGTAAAGTCGGGCTGGAGGAACTTGTCTTCGCCGACGGACGCCCCAAGCTGCAGTTGGAGTCGACATCGGCGGCGCTGATGCTGGTGGCCCAGATCCGCGACGAAGCGCACCGCTTCGCCATCACCGGCATGCGCGCGCGCCGTGCCAGCGTTCGCACGGGGGGCAGTCGCCTGGAGGACATTCCTGGCGTCGGGCCCAAGCGGCGCGCGCGCCTGTTGCAGCGCTTTGGCGGCATCAAGGGGGTGGCGTCAGCCAGCATTGATGAGCTGTGCACCGTCGAAGGCATTTCGAAAGACCTGGCCGAGGAGATCTATCGTGTCTTGCGTTGAATCTGCTGGCCGGCATGATCGATCAGGGTGCGCAACCCGATACCATCAAGCGCGCCAAGCCGTTTGGCGATGTCACGCACGAGCCCCAACCCTGGAAGCACGTTGAAACACTCTTGTTTAACAATGCTCGCCATTTCAAGCCGCGAACGCTAGTTGCCTGAGGCACTGTCAGCCCGATGTCCAAGAAGCCGCACATGTTTTTCAATCTGCCCACCTTATTGACGTGGGCACGCATCGTTGCCATCCCGCTGATAGCCGGGCTTTTCTACCTCGATATGCCTGCGGAAGTTCGCAATCAGGCCGCGTCGGGTTTGTTTGTCCTGGTCGCCTTCACCGATTGGGCAGATGGTTACCTAGCGCGCAAGCTCAACCAAACGTCCGCGTTCGGCGCGTTTCTCGACCCCGTGGCAGACAAGCTGCTGGTTTGCGCATCCTTGCTGGTTCTGGCGCACCTTCAGCGGGTGAATGTGCTGGTGGCGCTGGTGATCCTCGGACGAGAAATCACCATCTCGGCATTGCGTGAGTGGATGGCTCAAATCGGCGCTTCGGCCAGCGTGGCGGTCCACATGCTCGGCAAACTGAAAACCGCGGCGCAGATGGTCGCGATCACGCTGCTGTTGCACGACGGCGTACTGCTCGGATCGATCAACGCACATTGGTGGGGGACGGTGTTGATCTACGTAGCAGCCGTGTTGACCATCTGGTCGATGGTCTATTACCTGCAAAAGGCCTTGCCGGCCATCCGTGCCAAGGCGCGTTGATTGGGCGACAGGCTCAACGCCTGTCAAGCGAGCATCCACGCGTGTGCATCCCGCAGTGCGCCGCACGAATCCGCATAGAATGCACACTCGTTCGACAATACGGGCCGCTAAAAAATGCTTGGCAACTGCCCGGCACGTAGCCAGTTCCGATTGCGCGCGACCCATTTTGCGGGCCCGGTCAAACCAGGCTCTTCGACTGTTGTGAGACGCCTTGAGAGGGGGTACCTTCGTGAACAAGTCCGATTTGATTGAACACATCGCCAAGCAAGCCGATATTTCCAAGGCTGCTGCTGCGCGCGCACTCGAAGCCGTGATCGGCGGCGTGAAGACCACCTTGAAAAAAGGCGGCACCGTGTCGTTGGTGGGCTTTGGCACTTTCGCTGTCACCAAGCGCGCTGCCCGCAGCGGCCGCAACCCGCGTACCGGCGACACGATCAAGATCAAGTCAGCCAAGGTGCCCAAGTTCCGCCCAGGCAAGGCACTGAAAGACGCGGTCAACTAAGTCGGTCGCTTCTGACGCGGCGATCTGACTCGTCGGGGGTGCTTAGCTCAGTTGGTAGAGCGGCGCCCTTACAAGGCGTAGGTCGGGGGTTCGAGCCCCTCAGCACCCACCACCGCCGGATCAGAGCGCAGCGACATGCAATTGGCCGCCTGATGAGCAGGGTGGCACATGAAGGCGAACCGAGGTTCGCCTTTGTTCTTGATGGGGTTCCCCGATGTTAGATTTCGTTCGACAACACACGCGTGTCATTCAGATCGTGTTGCTGCCACTGATCGCGGTGGGCTTTGTCGCCGTAGGTATCCAGGGCTATTCCAAGTTCATGGACGATACCGACACGATCGCCACAGTCGCCGGTCAGAAAATCACCCAAACCCAGTGGGATGCAACTCAGCGCGCCGAGGCGGATCGCGTCCGTGCCCAGATGCCGAACGTCGATGCCAAGGTCTTTGATACGCCGATGTTCAAAAAGCGTACCCTGGATGGATTGGTGCAAGAGCAGGTCATGCTGACCGCTGCAGACAAACTCCATCTGGTGGTCCCTGACAGCCGCCTGGCCCGCCTGATCTCCAGCGACCCTCAACTGACCCCCTTCCTCACGCCCGAAGGTCAGTGGAACAAGACCCTGCTCGAGGCCCGCGGCCGCACCTCGCAGCAACTCGAATCTCAACTGCGTACGCAGTATTCGCTGCAACAAGTCATCGGTGGGATTACCGCGAGTGCGTTCGCTCCCGCCGTAGCCAATCAGGTCGCGCTCGAGGCAGTGATGCAGCGACGCGAAGTGCAACTGGCGCGCTTCGATGCGAAGGCTTACGCCGCCAGCATTCAGCCTACTGATGCCGAGTTGCAAAAGTACTACGACGACAAAGACCACGCCGCCCTGTTGACGGCGCCTGAGCAGGCGGACATCGAATACGTGGTGCTCGACTTGCCTGCAGTGCAGGCCGGTATCAAGGTCGATGAGACGGAGCTTCGCAATTTCTACGAACAGAACGTCAAGCAGCGCTATACCTCGCCAGAGGAGCGGCGCACGTCGCACATCCTGATCAAGCTCGATCCGAACGCTACGTCCGATCAACGCAAAGCGGCGCGAGCCAAGGCTGAGAGCTTGCTGGCGCAGATCAAGAAGAGCCCGAGCAGCTTTGCCGAGCTGGCGAAACGCCATTCCGATGATCCCGGGTCGGCGGCCAATGGTGGCGATCTCGGCTTCATCGGGCGCGGCGTGATGACCAAGCCCTTCGATGATGCTGCGTTCGCGCTCAAACCCGGGCTACTGAGCGATCTCGTCGAGAGTGACTTCGGGTATCACATCATTCTGATCACTGCCGTGCGAGGTGGCGACGTGCATTCGTTCGACTCCGTCCGCGGAGAGATCGAGGCAGAAGTCAAGAAGCAACAGGCGCAGCGCCAGTATGCCGAGGCCGCCGAGCGCTTTACTAATTTGGTTTACGAGCAGGCAGACAGCCTTCAGCCCGTGGCTGATCAACTCAAGCTGACCATCCAGAAGGCCAATGCCGTAACGCGCGCGCCGAGTTCCGGCGCGACGGCTGGCCTGCTCAGCAACGCCAAATTTCTGGAGACCCTGTTCGATCAGTCGAACGTGACGAACAAGCGCAATACCGAGGCAATCGAAATCGGACCGAACCAGATCGTGGCCGGTCGTGTGACGCATTACAGCGCCGCCCGCAAACGCGCTTTTGATGAAGTCAAGGCTCAGATGCGTTCGGCCGTGGTGGCGGCCAAAGCTTTTCAGATGGCTCGCGACGACGCTCAACGACAATTAGATGCCTGGAAGACGGCGCCAGATGCTGCCAAGCTCGGCGCACCGGTGGTGCTATCACGTCGGCAGGCGGCAGATTTACCACCGGCGCTGATTGATGCCGCTCTCAAGGCGCCTGCTGACAAGTTGCCCGGATGGGTGGTTGTCAACGTGCCTGAGCAAGGGTCGGTGGTGCTCAAGGTCAACAAGGTGCTGTCGTCAGACATGAATGCCGACCAGATCAAGCTTGCCAGCGGTGAATTCGCGCAACTGTGGGCGGCAGCCGAAGGCCAGTCCTACTTCAATGCGTTGAAGTCCCGCTACAAGGTTGCGGTATTGCCCGCCGTCCAAGCCAAGCTCGACAAGCCGACCGATAAAGGTCTTGATGCCCAAGCTCGGTAGTCGAGCGCACCCGCATCAGGCACCGAGCCGCAGTTCTGGAAAATAAACTTGTATAGAGCTTGAATATTCTTCATCAATACACGTTATAATTTTTGGCTCTACGGTGGCTGTAGCTCAGTTGGTAGAGTCCAGGATTGTGATTCCTGTTGTCGTGGGTTCGAGTCCCATCAGCCACCCCATATATTCCGCAAGCGCATGAAGCCTTGATTCCTTTTGGAATCAAGGCTTTTTTGCTTCAGGGCCCGGCGCTATCTGCCTGCGGCGCGGGCAGTCTGGCTGCTCACAGGTGCTCCCTTGACGGTGATCGGCGAGCAGTCAATCTGTTTGGATAGAGTCTTTCAGAACGCGAAGACCTTCGCCCCGATCGTCAATCGACTGTCTATCGTGGAGCCGAATTCAGTACGCTGCCCGCCTCCTGTTTGACTAAGCACGACGAAGGCAGAGAGTCGAGTCCAGAGATTCTTCTCGACGTAGAGCATTGCCATTCCGCTGCCATCGGTGATGTTGGATGTGAGCTCGGCGCGCCAGATCAGCCGGGTGTCTTGCGGGTTGCTTTGCCAGCCCAGCCAGAGGTAGTTGCGACCGAACAGCCGCGGCGCCTGATCCAGCAAAGATTGAGGCAGCGCACCAAGCCAGACGTTTCCCGGCAATGGGTTGTGACGCGCAAGTGCCTCAATTCGTTGAGCGGTGTCGAATAGCTGCTCAAGTTGCTTGGGACGCAGTCCGCCGCTGTTGTGCAGCCATTCGGCAGTGAGCACATGCCCGTTTTCGAGGGTGTAACTCGCGCCTGCGAGCCAGGTGTTGCCGCTGGGCGCGGGCAGACTGCTGTTGCCGACTTCACTGTAAAGCAGCCACTCGTCGCTCGGAACGTATTGGGCAAACGCGCCAACAAAGCCTGGTTCGTGGTCGCGTAGCGCCACGTTGATGCTGATGAGATGTCCTTCACCTTGGTAGTCCACCTTGGCAAAACGGGTTTGCGGCAGATGGATGGGGGGCGCGATTTCCGAGGTAGCAAACACATTGCCCAAGGTCAGTCGCCACGGGCCTGCGCCATGCGTGGCGCGAACTAGATCCACGCCAGATATGGCAGCGAGGGGTTGGGTGCGCCCCGCATCGAAATAGAAGGGGTTGCTGGGTGAGCGGAAGGTTGCGGGCCCCCACGTCAGCAGTTCTCTGCCCGCAACAACCGTGTCGGCATCGCGTTTGATTCGAACAAATCCTTGTGTGAGATTGACCTGGCTGTGGTTTTGCGTGTGATCAGGAACACCGCCGCTGGTTTCTGGGCCCAGCCAGCTTCGTTGCGCCCAAGCTCTGAAATCGAATACCGCGTCGGTGGAGTCCAGCGACCAGCGCAAACCCAGACGCGATTCGGCCACGGCTTGCTCAACGGGAACGCGCAGCACGATGTTGTCCGGATTGATCGGGCTGTCTGAGCGCAGCCGTGTCTGGGACGTGTAGCCCCACGATTCGAGCGCGGTCGACATGTGTGCCGCGGGAGGTGATTCGATCGGCTGATCGTCTGCCGCAGTCGCCCATGCTCCCGTCAAGCCGAGCGCGCCTCCCAAACAGAGCGCACGAATGGCGCGTTGCGAGCCATATGGGCAGGCGAGTGTCATTGAAGATTGGCGACGTCAAACTCTGAGGAGGGCACGGGCTTGACGACGATCTTGTTGTAGCTCATGGTGGTTTTTGCATCGGTCAGGGCATCGTTGATCTGCATGCGGCTGACGAATGGAATGGTGCGGCCGTTGATGACGATGCGCGCGTCGTAATCGAACTCGGCCGATTTCATCTTCTTGCCCGAAAGCGAAAGAAAGTCGGCCTTCACCGCCACGCCTTTTTGAGCGGCCACCCAGTAGATGATGCGGTCGTAGGTGGCTTGTCGCGAGGTGGCGGTGAGTTCGAGCACATGGCAGGGGGTGCCGTCGATGGTTTCGTCGCGCAGGTATTTGGCGTCGTAATCCTTGGCGTAGTTGGTGGCGGCGATGTCGCCGATGGCGGCCTGGCCACTCAGGCGTTGGCGCGGCGAGATGGCCACGGGCTTTTTGAGGCCCGGTTTGGTCATCCACATGTTGCGATCCACCTGCAGCATCTTCGAGCCTTTGACGTTGGGTGGATCGATCACCTCGGCCAGACTCGATGTGGCGGTGGCCATCACGCGCACCCGCTCATCGGGCTGATCATCGATGGTGCGGCCGGTGTTTACGAGGTGCACCTCCCAGACGAGCCCGGGCAGGCCACCGCCTCGGGCCTGATCGGCGCTGCGCACCAGGGCCTGGGCATCGGGCTCGGCCTGTGCGGTGTCGGGTGTGGCGCTCAGCGTGACGGCCAGCACGAGCGCTGCGAGGCTCAGGCGCGAGAGGGGGCGGAGCAGGGGGGATGCGGTGGTGGCGGTCATACGTGTCCGAGTGATTCGATGATGAGGTTGCGGGCGGCGCGGCGGGCGGGCAAGAAGGCGGCCACGATGGCCAGCGAGGCAAGCACCAGGGCCACGATGGCGGTGCGTGCGGCATCAAAGCCGATGTAGAGCGGCACGGCCAGCGTGCTGGCGGGCGGCACGTAGCGGAAGTCTGCCGCGTTCACCCCCCAGCGCACCACGCCCGTGAGCGCCAGCCCGGCGAGCGAGCCCACCACAACCAGCATCACGGCTTCGAGCACAAAGAGGCGGATCACGCCCCAGCGACGCAACCCGATGGCGCGCAGGGTGCCGATCTCGCGCGTGCGCTCAACCACCGCCATGCTCATCGCATTGAAGATCGACAGCACCACGATGGCCAGCACCACCGAGAGCATCAAGGCAAAGATCATGTCGTAGAGCGTTTTGACTTGTCGGTAGAACATCGACATCTCTTGCCAGGTGCGTACCTGCATATCGAGCCCGGCGGCCTTGAACTTGGCGTCGAGCGCGTTGCGCATCGCATTCGATTCGTCTTCGCCGGGCGATTTCTGCTCATAGGCCAGCAGCAGTTGCTGCGTGATGTCGAGTTTGGTCGAGGGGGCGCGGGCCGATGGCAGCAGCAGCGTCAGCACCTCGGCCCGGCCCTTGGCATCCATCAGCTCGCGGGCCAGATCGAGCGGCATGATGGCGAGCTTGTCGTTGGTGGCGACGTTGCCGGTGTTGACCGTGCCGGTGATGTCGACATCGGCGGCGTTGGCCTGCCCGTGGATGGTGCTCGACAACACCGAGGCGCTGTCGCCCACACGCAGGCCCAGGATGTCGGCCAGACCTTGCGAAAGCGATACCCCGGCTGGCCGCGTGGGGTCGAGCGCGCCGGGCGCATCACGAAACGGCCCGCGCAAGATCAGCTGATCGGACGGATGGATGCCCACGGCCACGAAGATGGTGCTGGTGCGGCCGTTGGACAGCAGCCCCGATGCCGTCATGCGCGGTATCACGTGCGTGCCCGGCAGCGTGTCGTGCACGATGCGCGTAACGCGCTCGATTTCGCTGGCCGTGAGCATGTAGCGCGAGGGGTGCAGCTTGCCTTCGGTTACCCAGCCATTGCGGTTGATCGTGAGGTGGCCGACCGTTTCGGCATGGATCGCCGAGTTGGCCAGCACGGTGTAGCTCGCGTGCGTGTAGCCCGCGAAGATCGACACCGCCGCGAAGCCGAAGGCCAGGCTGCCCAGCGTTACCAGGCTGCGCCTGCGGTTGCGCCACAGGTTGCGCCACGCCATGCTCAGGGTGCTCGCGGTGATGTTCATGCGTGCACCTCGCGCGCGGTGTCTTGGTAGCGGTCTTCAGAGATCAGGCCGTCTTCGAGCCGCAACTGGCGCGGCACGCGCCCCAGCAGCCGCGGGTCGTGCGTGGTGAAGATGCAGGTGACGCCGGTTTCTCGGTTGAGCTGCTCGATCAGATCGATCACCTCGTGGCTGGTTCGCGAGTCGAGGTTGGCCGTGGGTTCATCGGCAATCAGCAGCTGCGGCTCGCCGGCCAGCGCTCGAGCAATGGCCACGCGCTGGCGCTGTCCGCCCGAGAGCCGATCAGGCCGAAAGCCCTCAAAGGCCGATAGCCCCACCTTGCCCAGCCATGTGCGTGCGCGCTGTTGCGCTTGCGCCGATGGCACGCCCTGAATTTGCAGCGGCAGCATCACGTTTTCTAGCGCCGTGAGCACCGGCACCAGGTTGAAGCTCTGAAACACGTAGCCCACTTTGTGGTTGCGGCGATCAGACAAGGCGTTGTCCGACAGCGCCAGCACGTTCTCGCCGTCGAACGTGATGCGCCCGCGCGTGGGGGCGTCGATCAGGCCCAGCAGATTGAGCAAGGTGGATTTGCCACTGCCCGATGGCCCCCAGATGGCGACGAATTCGCCGCGCCCGATGGTGAGATCGATGCCTCGCAGTGCGCGGATCAGAGTCTGGCCGAGCGTGAATTCGCGCTCGATGCCCGAGAGCTCGAACAGCGGCGCAGACGAAGAGGGTGGGGGCAAGGCCATGATGAATCAATCCAGCTCAAACACTATCGTTGGTCGACAAGAACAGCGCGCCGCGATGCTAACGACGTGTCTCGGATGCGTATTGAACGTTTGCGACATCGATCATGCAAGGCATCCGCTCCGGCGCACGGTTTCTTTCTTACACTTGGCGCTCATGTCCGGCGCTGATGCATCTGCTTGTATGGTCGATCCTGCAACCGCGTGGCTGCGATTACCCAGGGTGTCGCTGGCGCATTGTTTGCGCGGATTCGCGGTGCGCGATACCCGAGCCGTGGAGCTCAGCAATTCGCAGCGGGTGAACTACTTTCCGGCGATGCCGCACTGCACGCTCTCATGGTTCTTTTCTGGCACGGGCGCGCTCACCGAACTCACCACGGAAGGCGCCCCGCGCTGCCCCTTTCTGCCCATGCCGGGCCGGCTGGTTTTCAGCGGGCCGCAAACCCGCCCGCTGGTCTCGAGGAATCCCGGCCCGGTGCACGCCATGATGGTGGGCTTCATGCCTGATGCCATGAGTCTGCTGACAGGCATTGACGTGAGCGACTTTGTCAATCGCACAGTCTCGGCCAGCGACCTGTTGAGCGACGACTGGCTCGACATGTGCCAGCGCGTGTTCGAGCTCGACCGCGACGATCAGCGCATCGCCTGCATCGAGCAGTTTCTTGCCCCGCGCTGGCAGGCTGTGCGCCCTGGCGGTGCGGGCCCCGGCCATCTGATCGCCGATTGGTCTGACGGGCTGGCGCTGCGTGCAGCCAACTCTGGCCTGGGGCGCAGCCTGCGCCAGATCGAGCGCCGCATCAAGCTCTGGACAGGCCAGCCGCTACGCGAACTGCGCGGCCAGGGGCGGCTCGAGCGAGCGTTTTTCGATGTGGTGCTGGCGCAAGAAATGGGCGATGTGAATTGGGGCGATGTAGCTTGCGGCGCAGGCTTTGCCGATCAATCCCACCTGTGCCGCCAAACCCGCCGCATCACCGGCTTCTCACCCGAAGAACTGCGCCGCCGCATCGCGCAAGATGAAGGCTTCTGGGTCTATCGAATCTGGGGGTTTGGCGATGCGGAAACGGTCTAGGGCATGTTTCTCAAGACGTTGCTCGCATCCAGCTTTTGAATCGGTTTATCAGTTTCTCTGGTCACCAAAACCCCAGGGGCCGCTACCAAAATTCTGTTGTCCCGACACATAGTGTCGGGACAACGAAATTCCGGTAACGCTTGGCCTTTCGAATCAACTAGTTAAGAGGTGCTGATGCAGTGTCAGCACACTTGCTCTGCGAGTCCCAACAAATTGTTTGCGCGATAAGTTGTTGTGAGAGACATCTCACAAATCACTTTAAGTTCGGCGTCAAAATTTTGGTAACGCGACACAAGTTGACTTCGTTCGCTGGTCAGACCGCCTTGAGCAGTTGATCCACAACTTGGGCCACGCCGTTTGATCTACCGAGAGTCTGTTCTTCGGAAGCAAAGCGAAGCGCGAGGGATAAGCCATTCGCTGTCGGGCGGCCCAAAAGCTGCCGGTCGGCGGATCGGGAATGAGTTGCGGCAATCGCCTGAATCGGCATCCGATCATGAACTCTCGCGCCACAGCGCTTGCGGTCCTAGATTCAAGCGCATCGACTGACCGCTCCACCGCAGCATGCAGCCCTTTGACCTTGGATGGAGGGGATGCTCGCAATCATGTTCGACCGAACTACCTGCTCAGCGGTACCCTAAACTTTGCGCCGGCCTGCGTCGCTGGGAACAGCGCGAACCCTGAACGGGCAAATGTCAGTTGGTAGCTCATGTTCTGAGCCAGCCAGGTTCTACGCTAGCGCTCAATAGTCCGTCACTGCACTGTCGCCTCGGTTTGGCACTTGAGGTAACGCATCATCAAAAATTCGGGGAGAGAAGATGACGACGATTCACGCTGCCGTGCTGCATAAGTTGACAAAAGAGCCGCATGGCCCTGCGTCAGTGCAGACCCGCGACGCCCCGCTGCAGTTGACACCGGCCGTGGTCACCTTGGTCGAGCAGATCACCGACCTGTACGGCAACCGTGCCAGCAAGGGTTACGACATCAGATGGGCGCGCTCATGCTCCAGCATCTCGGCCACGCTGAACTGCGAATGCTCTGGATGGCGAACCTCTGACCACAGGCTGCGGCAGCGCTCGCCCAGCCAGGCGTTGAGTTCGGCAAAGGAGCCAAAGCGCTGCTTGGCCGCATCGATCCAGATGCGCCGCCTGCTGTCTTGCACGTTCTTCTCAACGACACCCTTCTCCCAACCGCTGGCTACGTTGCAGAAGTCAGCGTCGAACAGGTAGTGCGCGCACATCACCGCAAAGCGTGCGTTGACCACTCGGCCCTTGCCCTTCTTGACCTGGTCCACTGCCGTCTTCATGTTGTCGTAGATGCCCCGTCGGGCCACCCCGCCCAGCGCAGCAAAGCTGCGCGTGTGCGCGTCGCACAGCATCTCGTGGCCCTGGCTTGGATAGGCCACCAGCCAGAACGCACGGCTGGCACACAGCTTCATGTGCGAGACCTGCAGACGGTAGTAGATGCCGCCCACCACCAGACCCTCTTCGCTCCAGTCAAACTGGAATGCCTCGCCCAGCTCGAACGACAAGGGCACGAAGGCACGTGTCGATGCTGCTTGGCCCTCGCCTTGGCGCCACTGGCGGATGAAATCGGGGTACAGCCGACATACGTGCAAAAACAGGACTTAGCGTGCCCTTGCTGACCTTGAGCTCTTTAAATTTGCAGTGACGTATCCAGTGGCTCTGGGATTGCATCAGAGTCGATGATGTAGTCTCCAAAACGCTTGATATGGCTGGTGATGTAGGGACTGAGTGTGGCGACATCTTCCCGCTTCACTTCGACACCCTCTTGCTTGAGTTGCCGGATGATTCGCGTCTGATCAACCACATTGTGGAAAATGACCGCATTGGCAACCAGGTCGTTGTACTTGATGATTTTTTCCTGCTCCTCGGGATCGTTGTCTGCAATGACTCCCTCCCCGCCAAAAAACAGCCATTTCGAGAACCCGTTATAGGCCTCGACCTTGTTGGTGGTCGCTGTGATTTGTTCGCGCAACTCCATGTCGGAGATGTATCGCAACAGAAAGGCGGTTCGTACAACTCGGCCCAGCTCGCGAAATGCTTGGTACAGGCGATTTTTCCGGCTGTAGTTTCCCAGCTTGCGCAGCAGCGTAGACGACGAGATTTTGCCCGCCTTGATCGATAGAACGACACGAAACAGATCCTTCCAATGGGTCTCGATCAGGCTCCAATCGATCACATCGGTGAACAGCGAATCAATGTGCTGATAGGCCGTCTCTTTGCTGGGGCGGAAAAACACCAAGTCATGCCAGTTGCGAATCCGAGGCATCAGCTTGATGCCGAGTAGGTATGCCAGTGCAAACACCGGTGCGGACTGTCCTTGCGTATCTGCATGAACGGTATCGGGTTGGATGTCGGAGTGGTTCTGCAACAAACCTTCAATGATGTAGACGGCTTCCCATACGCCACATGGAATGAAGTGACTGAACAGTGCGACATAGGTGTCGGCTACATGGTGATAAGCAATGCCACCGTAGCCCCCATAGCGAATGTGGTACTCGGCCAGAAGGTTCTGGTCGTACATATCGAACTTCGTGCCATCGGCAGCCGCAGTTTTCCCATCACCCCAAACTTTAGGCAATTCAAACGCATGGTAACGATTGATGATGTCCTTGAGGGCTGCGTTCAACTTATCGGCGTTGGCATGACGCCGGTTGATGAAGGACAGCATGTGCGGTGTCACAGCGCCGCGCAAATGCCTGGATGCCTGCGCTGGACCTAGGTTGCAACCGTATGTGAAGGCGGTCAGGATATACCGCTCGCCTGGATTGTCGATTTTGGGGTCGGATCCGGACAGCGGACCAAAGTGTCGGTTCCACCCCGTCCAATGAGCGACATTGCACAGCACATCAATGACGTTGCGCTCTTTGAGGCGGTCAAGAACGGTGGATTCCAGAGCACGAGCAGAGGGAGTCGGCTCTTTTGCAACGTGACGTTTGAGAACTGGCTGGCCACTGTCGTCAATGACGAGGGCTTTGTTCTCAGGAAATCCCTTATCCACCTTCTCGGCAGTCAGCGTCAACCAGTCGCACAGGTTGGTGACGAAGTCCTGCGACTCACCAGGAAACCCCAATTGCTGGCAGTACGGTGCAACCATTGGCGCACACTCTTCCCAACTCAGGAGCTGATCGCGATAGTCGGCGTATGTTT